>JAFTTN010000006.1 GCA_017466805.1 Clostridia bacterium | reverse complement strand
GTCGAGAACGTAAAGAGTAACTGCATCGAATGTAGTTTCTTCGATAGTGATGTCAAAGCTGTATTCAGCTGCGTCAAGGACGCTGTTGCTGAAGCCGTAAAGTTTGTCGGTGTTGCCTTCCCAAGTGTTGATTTCGTCAACACCGGTGTAGCCGTCAGTCATAACTTCTACGCCTGCGCCGGTACCCCACTGAGTGATGTTTTCGGGGAGGCCGGGGATTACAGGTTCTTCGGGAGCTGCAACGATTGCAAAGCCTGCGTTTTCAAGTGCGATGCTACCTTCAGCGCCGCGGAAGGAATCAACGTCTACGTTGTAAAGAACGATAGAGTCGCCAACCTTAGCTGCGAGGAGAGCGTCTGCGCCTGCCTTATTTGCATTGAGACCGATGATGTAGCCGCCTTCGGGACAAACAACGTCGGACTTAACGCCGTCGGGTCTGCCGAGAGTGGTGTACATTTCGGTAATTACGTTATCCGCGCCGACAACTGCTACGTAGAAGTAGTTCATATCCTTTGCTTCGCCAATACCGAGAGTGGTAAGGTCAGCAACGGTCTTGCCGTCTGCTGCGAGGATTTCGAAATAAGAATCGTGAACGTAACCTGCGTAATCGAGAGCGATTGCGCCTTCAGGAAGTGCAGGTACTTCGGGAGTGGGTTCTTCTTCGAATTCAACGTTCGAGAAGTTAACGGTAGATACGCCGTCAACGATAAGGTTGTTCGCGGAAGCGTTAGTGAAGTCGAAACCAGAAGCATAAAGCTTATCGCCAACTTCGAGACCGGCGATAATATCTTTTGCGTCAGCATAGGTTTCGGTGCCGCTGAAAACGAGGAACATGATTTCGTTTGCGTTAAGGGTCCAAGCTTCATAGTCTTTGTTGCCGCTTGCGCCGGTAGCGTTAACTACAAATGCGCCTTCGGTTTCATTCCATTCAGCCTTAACCTTGAACCACCATTCGAACCATGCGCCGCCAACAGTAGCGACAACGTCTTTACCTTCGCCGTAGCCGAGGATAACGGGATAACCATCGTTGCCCCAGCCGTAAGCATTGATAGAGCCAACGGGAATGATGTAGGGTACAACTTCGGGATCGGGAGTAGGTTCTTCTTCAACGGGAACGTCTGCATATACTTCGATTTCGTTAACGAATGCAAATATGCCGTCGAGTTCAAATTCAACCTTAACGAACTGAGCCTCGCCTTCGATATTAGCTACTGCTACGAAAGATTCGGAAGCAGAAACGAAAGCGGAGAGATCGAGTTCTACTGCTTCGCCCCAGGTTTCGCCGTCAGCAGAGAGGTAAGCCTTTACAGACTTCGGACCCTTAATGCCGGAAGCGCCCTGAAGGTCCATAACGTTAGCCTTAACAGTAGTAACGTTGTAAGATTCGGTAAGATCGATGATAACGTAGCCGACGCCGCCGGGAGCGTTGATTATGGAAGCATCGGAGCCGTTGTTGTAGAATGTAAACCAGTTTGCATCATAAGAGATGGTGGTCTGTGCCGCACCGTCGGTAAGACTTGCGGTGTATTGTGCATAAGTGGTGCCGCAGCCCGAAATGGTGTAATCCTTATTGAGAGCAACATTCTTGCTTTCGGTAGGAACATCGGGTTCGGGATCGGGTTCGGGATCCACGGGAGCTACGTACCAGTTGCTGTAGGGGAGGTTAGCCGTACGGCTGCCGCCTTCGCCGTCAACAACGGGAGGATAGTAGAGAGTACCAACGCCGTCAAAGGTGTTGATATAGTAATCGAATGCACCGTCAACTGCGCCGAGTTCTTCAAAAGTAACTGCAAATTCAACAGTGATGGATTCTTCGCCTACAACGTAAGCGCCTGCTGCGGTAGAATCTTCGATAACCGCGCCGCTGTTTGTTGTAAGAGACTGGTTGTACTTACCAACTACGGAATCAGCCTTGATGTCGTAGAAAGAAGTATAAACGGTAGCTTCGTCGTTGGTTCTGAACCAAATACGGAGACCGGTAGATTCAACAACGGAAAGTTCAGCTGCAACATAGAGGGTTTCGCCGTCATCGTACATCTGGAACTTATAGGGAGCATCTGCATTTTCATCTGCAGGGAGATTCTGCCAGTAACCGTTTTCTGCGTTTACTTCAGTCCAGTTGTCTGCCCATTCGGAAAGATCGCCGTCAACAGTCATTTCGATAGGAGCGTCCTGAACAGTAGCGGTAGCTTCGGTAGCGGTGCCTGCTTCGAGGTCAACGCCTGCAAGAGTGATTCTGTCGCCTGCCTTAAGAGCAAGTGCAGCAACCTTATCCTGCCAGTTTGCATAGTCGATAGTAGCAGTTTCGGAATAGTCGCCTGCTGCGTTGGGTCTGGAGCCGGACGAGTGAGCCATCATAACGATCTGATCTTCGGTGAGAGCAGTAACGTAGGATTTCCAGTCGCCGTTTTGTGCAGGCGCGTTGTAAACGGTAACAACTTCGTAAACGTCGTCTGCGATGTTTTCGAGAACAACGCTTACTGCCCAACCGTTAGTGGTCTTCCAAGTTTCGTCACTTGTGAAGATCGTGTTGGTTTCGTTAGGTGCTACGTTTACGCCTGCGATGTCAAATACGTAACCGTATGCGTTAGCCGCAGTCATATTGCCGCCGTCAGCGATAGTGTAATCGCCTTCTGCCCAGTAAATGTCAACTGCGCCGGCAGGAACTGCAAGTGCTGCAAAAGAGCCGAACAGCATAGTGAATACTACGAGCAAGCTCAGCAATCTTTTGAACGTGAATTTTTGTTCCATAATTTCCTCCTTGTTTTTTTATAAGGGTTCTGCGCCGTTTCAGCGGGGGTTGGAACGTTCCCCGTTTGCGTTACGCAAAATTCCTTTTAATCCGCCGTATACTATACGGCAATTATAGTGATACTATCTTACCACACATTTTTTCACTTTGCAATAGTTTTTTGACACTTCGAATAAAAAAATCCAATTTCAACAAAATATGAAGTGCTTTTTCAACAAAATACACAAAGCGCGTTAATTCGGTAAAGAGCAAAAGAAAAAGAGTATTTCTACCCTTTTCCTTTGATTTGTTCGGTTTTTTCAGCTATAGCCTTCGAGCTTTTTTAATATTTTCATCAGCCTGCCCTTATTTTCGGGCGATATATTCGTAAGCGGTGCGCGCAAAATGTTTTCGCAAAAGCCCATTTCGGCAAGCGCCGCCTTTATCGGTATAGGGTTGACCTCGCACCGCAATGCGTCGCAAAGCGGAATAAGGTCGGTCTGCAATAGGCTTGCGCTCGCAATATCGTTATCGAAAAACAGCGTACAAAGCCTTTTCACCTCGGCGGGAATAATATTCGACATAACCGAAATAACACCCTTGCCGCCAAGCGAAAGCACGGGAAGTATGCGGTCGTCGTTACCCGAATAAACCGGCAGCTCCTCGCCGCAAAGCGAAATTATGCGCGCCGTGTCGGAAATGCTGTCGCCCGCGTCCTTTATTCCGCAGGCAAGCTTATTTTCGGCTATCCGCGCCGCCGTTTCGGGCTCTATTCGCATTCCCGTCCTTGCAGGCACGCTATACGCGATAAACGGCAAGCCCGATGCCGATGCGATATCGTTATAATAAGCGGTCAAGCCTTTTTGCGTACATTTATTATAATAAGGCGTTACCGCAAGTATCGCATCCGCACCTACCCTTGCGGCGTATTCCGAAAGCGCTGTTGCGCGCTTGGTATCGTTACAGCCGGTCCCCGCAATAACAGGCACGCGGTTACGCACCTGCCGCACGGCAAAGGCGATAAGCTCCTTCTTTTCCTCGTCGGAAAGCGTTGCCGATTCGCCCGTCGTTCCGCAAATAACCAAAGCGTCGATTCCGTTGGAAAGCTGAAAGTCTATCATTTTCGCGAGCGCGATATAATCTATTCCGCATTCGGTAAACGGCGTGGCAAGCGCGGTTGCCGCACCGCGAAAAACAAGTGATTTTTTCATACGGGATTTTCCTTTTCTGTTGAATTTTGTGCAACTGTGTTGTATAATACAGTATATTCGAAAGCAACTGCAAAGGAAACCGACATGGATCTTTTAAAGCGTTCTTCATATTATTATAATCTTCCGCAAGAGCTTATCGCCCAGACCCCGACCGAAAAGCGCGACCGTTCACGTCTTTTATGTCTTAACAAATCGAACGGCAACATCGAGCACAAAACCTTTTGCGATATTATAGACGAATTAAAGGCGGGCGACTGTCTGGTTATCAACGACACGCGCGTTATCCCCGCACGTCTTTTCGGGACCGCCGAGGGCAGAAGCGGCGAAATAGAAACCGTGCTTCTTTCACGCGTTGAAGAAGCCGATGGCGAAACCTGGAAATGCCTTACCCGTCCCGGCAAAAAAACGAAAATCGGGCAGAAAATTATATATTCCGAAGAGCTTTCGGGTATTGTTACCGATATTTTAGAGGGAGGATTGCGCGTTATCCGCTTTGAATACAATGGTGTTTTCGCCGAAATTCTCGACCGTATCGGCATTATGCCCCTGCCCCCTTACATTACCGAAAAGCTTGCCGACAAAAACCGTTACCAAACTGTATACGCAAAAACCGACGGCTCTGCCGCCGCACCCACGGCGGGTCTGCACTTCACGCCCGAGCTTTTAAAGCAGGCGGAGGAAAAGGGTGTCGAGATCGTGCGCGTTTTGCTTCACGTCGGCTTGGGCACCTTCCGTCCGGTTAAAGAGGACGACCTTAAAAACCATATTATGCACGCGGAATATATTAAAGTAACGCAGGATGCGGCAGACCGCATAAACGCAGTCCACGCACGCGGCGGCAGAGTTATCGCGGTCGGCACGACGAGCGTCCGCACGCTCGAAAGTGCAACCGGCGAGGACGGCATCGTTCGCGCATACGAGGGCGAAACCTCGATATTCATTCACCCCGGTGTTAAATTCAAATGCGTCGATGCAATGATAACCAACTTCCACCTTCCCGAAAGCACGCTGATTATGCTCGTTTGTGCCTTTGCGGGATACGAAAACACGATGAAGGCGTATGACGAGGCTGTAGCGCAGAAGTACCGTTTCTTCTCCTTCGGCGACGCGATGCTGATTTCATAGCCCCAAAAATTCGTTCCTCATTTTTGGGGACCCCGAACTCGCGCGGCGAGGTTTTGTGAGTTTCGTTCGCTCGCGCCAAGTTTGTGCGCGCACGTTGTGCTTGTCCAAACTTGCGAAACTCTTAGGAGTTTTTTTCAAGGCGCCTGTCCTTGAAAAAAACAAGGATTTTTATTGTATTTTAAAATCCTATAAACAATCAAACTCGGAGACGCTATGCTGATAGTATAAAAGATTTATACTATCAACAGAGAAGAGATAATAGAGAAAAGATAAGAGAAAATGAAGCTTTTTGCTTTGGCAAAAAGCAACCATTTCTGTTCACTCTTCACTTTTATCTTTTCACTCATCGAAGTTTTGCATCTTATATGCTATAAACTTCGATGACGCAATGCTTATTGTATAAACAACCGAATCAATTTCTCGTTTTCGGGAACCCCGACAGTCGCTTCGCTCTCGAATAAAATCTTTCATAATCCTGCAAGCGACGTTAACAAAATCATATTCGCAAACAAAAAAGACGGAGACTCCGTCTTTTTTCTGTTTATTCGGTTAACCGAAAATCCAAATCTTTAATATTGCCAGCATTTCACGCAATCCGTTTGGCACGATCGTGTACCACGGAGTTTTCGCGCTCAAATGCGTCAGTCCCTCGATTCCCTGCGCCTTACCCAAGCAGCCCGCGCGATAGATATGAAAGCCGTTGGTAATATATGCGGCGGTATATTCTCTTTCGAAGTGCGAATCGAGAATCTTCTTCGAAAACGCAAAATTTTCCTCGGTGCTCGTCGAGCGGTCTTCCTTAATAATCTTATCCTGCGGAACACCGTTTTGCAAAAGATAACGTTCCATAGCAAGCGCTTCGCTTATCGTTTCGTAATTTCCCTTTCCTCCGCTTACCACGATAACCGCGTTCGGATTCTTTTCGTGGTATTCAAGCGCAGTGTCGAGCCGTTCCTGCAGATTACTGCCGATTTTTTCGCCCTTTACACCCGCACCGAGCACTATAACCGCATCCTCGCGGTAATTAACCGTGTCGTTCGCGCCGCAAATATACACGGATATTACAAACACCGCAACGAACGCAAGAGCAAAAGCGAAGCATAGCTTTGCCCACAGCGGCAATACCGTAGAAATTCTGCCGTACAGCAAGCCGTATGCCAAAAGCAACGTTCCCAAAGCGTACGCCAACCCGGTGCCTACGGTAAAATTCGATTTCACCGTATAAAGCACAGCCGAAAAAAGCAGCAGCGCACCAAGCGCAAGGCAGATATATTTTTCCGCGTTATGCACCGGTAACTTCCTTTATAATGCTTTCAAGGTATTCCTTCGCCTTAATAATATCCTTCGCCTGCTGCTCGCCCTCGATTTCACGTTCGATGGTGATATAACCGTTGTAGCCAAGCTCGTGCAGACCTTTGATAACGCCGTAGAAATCTACCTTGCCCTCGCCGATAGCGGTTTCAACACCGAGGTCGTGACCGTTTACGGGGTATCTGCCGTCTTTCGCGTGGAGGTTGCGAACGTATTTGCCGAAAACGTCCAAAGCGTCAACCGGGTTTGCCTTGCCGTAAAGAATAACGTTTGCGGTGTCGAGGTTAACGCCGAGGTTGTCTGCGCCTGCGGTTTCAAAGCAACGAAGCATAGTAACAGGGGTTTCCTGACCGGTTTCGAAAAGCAACCATTGATTGTTCTGCTTCAAATGGTCGGCAATTCTCTTTACCGCGTTACAGAAGGGAACGAATTCGGGGTCGTTGGGGTTTTCGGGAATAAAGCCCATATGTGTAACCACGTTTTCAACGCCGAGCTTTGCGGCAAAGTCTGCGCCGTCGCAAAGGTTTTTAACGCGCATTTCGCGGTATTCGGGCGGAACGAGTCCGAGATTTTGGTGCCCTTCATAGAAATTCCAAGTGCAAGGACCCTCCCAGCCGCACCAGAACGCAGAAATTTCTACTCCGTATTCGGCAAGCAGCTCGTTCAATCTTGCCGCGTTTTCGTCGGTCCAATGTGCAGGGTTCCAGGAAAGAAGCTGGCAGTTATCAAAGCCCTGCTCTCTTAAAACCTTAAACTTTTGGGGCATATCGGCCATATCGCCGAGCATTACGCATACGCCTATTTTCATTTTTTGTTCTCCTTATAGGTGTTTTATCTGTATCTGATTTTTCTGTAAGCCTTTTGAATAAACCGTTTTAAAGTATTTGTATATACGTACCCGTTGGTAGTGTTAACGATTTTATAATACTTACGGTATTTTTTCCCAAGCCGCTCCTGACATTCAAAATAGCTTTCATCGGCGTTGCCGTTGGATTTGTGCCAGCAATCGATGGGAACAGCGTAAACCTCGAGCCTGTAAAGCGCTTGTGCCTGCAAGCAAAGGTCCGCACCGTACAAGTGCCAGCCATCGCAAACGCGTTCATCGAAGCGAAGCTCGTTCACACAGGAACGGTGGCAGGCTATAAGACATTCATCCAAGGTGAATGCCTTTTGCGGTTGGCTCAAGGTGTTGTATTTCGTTTTGTCGGGTCCCGCAAACATCGACGAAAGCAGGCCGCCTCCGGTTTTGCTGTCGGTTCGTCTTTCGACACCCGCCGAGCCGAATATTACCCTTTTATTTTTGACCGCATAGTCGTATATATCTTCCAAAACGCCTTCCGACAAAAATTCTATATCTTGGTGAAGGAACACCAAAACCTCGCCGGTGGATTTTTCGATACCCTCGTTCAATGCCGCGGCAGCGCTTTTGAATTTTCGTCCGCGATTATCGAGCAAAATATACTCGACGCTCACTCCTTGCTGAACCGCCGCACTGTCGGTCATTTCCCGCACGAGCTTTTCGTTGTTATATACGGTGATCAACGATATTCTTTTTTCCATAAGCCCTCACGCAGAATCCGCAGAGCGCGGAAGCGCATTTCCTTTACGTCTTGTCGTTTACAATGCCGTTTGGTTCGTTTTATTTGCTTTACGTCTATTTCTCGTTATTGGGACTGATAGTGACGGTTTCTCCTCCGATTGCGCTTTCCGCCTCGTCGGCTGTTATAACGAAGCCCTCGGGGACGGGTGCATCGGTAGCCGCGCGACGCTCTTCGGTCATCGGCACGCGGTAAACGGTTCCGTCGATTTCGCGGTAGAGGTAGGTGCTGTGCCACACCGCATTTTTAACAACCGTGTTAGTCGGTATCGCGTTGCCGCCCTCGTTGCCGCTTTGGTCTATAGCGTTAACCCGCTTAAATTCCGCGTTTTTGCCGCCGCCGTGGCCGGACGATGCAAAAATCGGGCTAAGGAAATCCTCGGGGTCCTTCCAGCCGTATTTTTCTCGCATTGCAACCGAGGAAGGAAGCGTGGATTTTTCAATAACCTCTATTTGAAGCTGAAGCTTATTCGGCTCGGGTGAATAGACGATAATACGCAAGGTATCGCCGGGGAGATAATAATGCTCGGTATAGCTCCAATGGTAGTTTGCATAGCAGTTGTCGCCGTTTGCGCTGACTGTATATCTGCCGCCGTGTGCATCGTAGCCGCCCACGTCCTGTTCGGTTTCGGTAATATATCTCCAAAAGGGACGGAAAACTATGCTTCCCTTGCTTATTGCGTTGGTTTTCGTATCGACAACGCCAAGCGAAAAGGAAAGACCGACGTCGGATTCGCTGCCCGCATTGCCGCCGAGATATATCGAGGGGTTGTCGCTCGATTTCACATTCGGGTCGACGTCGAGGCTTTCGTCGTGCTCGCCCTTATATCGCGAAAGCTTTACCTCGGGCAGAGTAACGGTCGCTTCGATTCCCAGCCATTTATCCTTCGAGGAAACGACCTTGTGGTACCAAGCACCGCCGAATACTGCGTGCGGTGTGGGGTTCAGCTTTTCACCCGCAATTTCGCCATCGTAAATATCGTAAGCCTTTAAAACCTCGGTTTCGGTAACGGTTATTACACGGATTTTTTCGTCCGCGGCGTTACCCGCGCTGTCTTTAAGATTATAGGTCACGGTGTATTCTCCGGCAATATCCGGATCAAAGCCTCCCTTGTCTATGATAATTTTATCGGTTATATCGCCGTCAACGTCATCGTAGCCGTAAACGCCGGTCAAAAGATCGTAGCCTTCGCCCTTTTCGACAGTAACCTTATCGCTTTTCGGAGTAAGCCGAATTTTCGGCGCCTTGGTGTCGGGCAAAGAGCTTTCGGATACGGCTTCGCTTTCCGGTTTGCTTTCCGCACCCTCTCCGCCTTGGCAGGACACAAGCCCGAAGCAGAGCAGAGCCGAAAGCAGTATCGTAACTGCTCGTTTCATAAATTATTCGTTATCCTTATAAAATTCAATAGTTTGCTCGAGAGCGGTTTCCGCGGCGGACTTTTTCGATTCGAACTGCGAAGCGAACGAGCCGACGGGAGTATACGCCAAATTCTGAAGAAGAACGTCAAGACCGCCCCACTGGTAAATCATACCGATGTCGCAAGCGCGCGAGGGGAGTATATATTCGTTTATCATTTCCGCCGATTCGTCGTCGCGGGTTTTCATATAAGAAAGCACTGTTTCCTGATAATCCCTCGCAACCGTATTCTTCGAAACCGCGCCGAGCACGTTGAGCGCGTCGATAGTCATTGTAAGATCATCGCCGAGAACTGTTGTCGGGATAGCAAAGCAGCTTGCGCCCCAAGGGTTAACGAGCGAATAGATGCTTTCCTGCGTTTTTTCGAACTTAGGCTCGGGAACTACGCCGAAGTGCATTTCCATATCGCCGAGTCTTGTTACCGATGCGAGCGCATCGTTGAAGAACAGACAGCGTCCGGTTATAAACGCTTCACGCGTGAGGTCGACGGGGCTGGAGGTAACGCCGAAGAAATCGTTTGCCGAAACGTAGTAATCCTTGCCCTTTACGAATTCCTGAAGCTTTTCGATAACCTTTGCGCTGCGCTGGTTATACATAGTAATCGCAGGATATCCGTCTGCGTCTGCCTGCGCAATTCTTTCGCCCGAGCAGAAGAATATGCCCCACATATCGTCGAGCTGACCGCTCCAGCCGAATTCATCGCTGTAGTCTATTTTTCCGTCGTCGTTCAAATCGTTGCTCATAACCTTTGCGGCTTCGAAAACAACGTCGACCGTCCATTCGCCCTTGCGGACGAGCTCATAAGGCGTTCCGCCGAATTCCTCGGAAAGACCGTATTTATTCCAGAGCTCGTAGTTGAAAAACAGTGCGCTGGTGCACGCCTTGTTTACCAAGCCCAAATCGCCGATAGTAAAATACAGCTGGCCGGCATAGGTCATGCTTTCGTTAAATTCGGCATTCCACCAGGGCGCATCTATCTGCAAGCCCTCGAGGTCGCGCAGATTGTATAGATGTCCGCCGAGCGAAAGGCTTGCGCCGTCGTAAAGGCAGGGCACTACAACCTGGTAATCCTCGGTGCTGCTAAGGCTTCCCTGCATAACGTATTGAAGCATTTCGCCGTTTTTGCGGGTAGGGCTGTAATACTGTATTTCCTCGAGCTTTAAGCCAAGCTGAAGCTCGAGCTGTTCTGCTCTTATTTTTAAATCGTCGTTGATAATTTGGGGATAGGTTTGGCTTGCGCCCTCCTCGTAATATACCGTGTTGGGCAGAATTTCGGATTCGTAAACGACCGATTCTCCGCAGGTAAGAAACGTTATGGTTTTGCCATCGTAGCGCTTGCCGCTGGTTTTTGCAACGTATTCGCCGTCGGCATCCTGATATTCCGAAACAGGCTTTCTGCTATCGGACACCTCGGGTGCCGAGCTTTCCTCTTCGTTATTTTCGCAGCCGCACAGCAAAGCACTGCACAAGAATACCGCGATAAGCATTAAACAAACGATTTTTGTTAATTTCATCATCATACCTCCGTATGTCTTTTTTACAGATTAACATATCTGCGCGCTTTTTTCAAGTATCAAAACAAAAAGCTTGGTTTTTGTTGACATTTTTTGCAATTACGGTTATAATCGTCGGGATCACGTTTTTTCGGAGCATTCTATGCGTATTCAGCTTTCAGACCATTTTACGTATAAAAAACTAATAAAATTCTCAATCCCATCGATTGCGATGATGATATTCACGTCGATATACGGCGTGGTGGACGGCTATTTTGTTTCTAATTACGCCGGCGATATCCCATTTAAAGCGGTAAACCTTATAATGCCGTTTCTTATGATGATATCCACTGTCGGCTTTATGTTCGGCACCGGCGGTACCGCAATAGTCGCGCATACTCTCGGCAAGGGCGACAGAAAAAAGGCGAATTCCCATTTTTCGCTTTTCGTTGCCGTTACCTTTGTCATAGGTGTCTTTTTGGCGGTGCTTTCGTTCGTTTTTATACGCGATATTGCCATTCTTCTCGGTGCCGAGGGAGAAATACTCGAAAACTGCGTGCTGTACGGCCGCGTTCTCGTTTGTGCGCTTCCCTTTTTCGTGCTTCAATTTTTGTTTCAAAGCTTTTGCGTCGCCGCAGAAAAGGCAAACCTCGGGCTTATAACCATAATCGCGGCGGGTGTTACAAATATGGTGCTCGATGCGGTTCTGGTTATATCACTCCCGCAGGAGCATAAGCTTTTGGGCGCGGCTATCGCATCGGCGGCAAGCCAGGTTATCGGCGGAATCTGTCCGTTGATATATTTCTCGCGCGAAAACGACAGCTTATTAAGGCTTGTAAAGCCAAAGCTCGATATGCACGCTGTCGCAAAGGCAAGCCTTAACGGTTCTTCGGAATTTATGAGCAACGTTTCGATGAGCCTTGTCGGTATGCTTTACAATATTCAGCTTTTAAAGCACGCGGGCGACGACGGCATTGCCGCATACGGCGTTATGATGTACGTAAGTATGATTTTTTCTTCGACCTTTATCGGCTATTCGGTAGGCACCGCGCCGATAATCAGCTTTAACAACGGCGCGCGGAATTTTGCCGAGCTAAAAAACGTTCTGCGCAAAAGCGTTGTGATTTTATCTGTTTGCGGAGTTTTAATGCTGGCAAGTGCCGAGCTTTTATCTACCCCGTTGGCAAAAATATTCGTTAGCTACAGCCAACCTCTTACCGAAATGACTGTACACGGATTTCGAATTTTTTCGCTCTCCTTCTTTTTTATGGGCTTTGCCATATTCGGCTCGGGCTTCTTTACTGCGCTCAACAACGGGCTGGTTTCGGCACTTATCTCCTTCCTGCGCACGCTTGTTTTTCAGCTTTTGGCGGTACTGCTGCTTCCGAAGCTTTTCGGGCTCGACGGCATATGGCTTTCGGTAGTCGTTGCCGAAATAATGGCAGCCTTGCTTTCGGCGCTGTTTACCGTCGCAATGCGTAAAAAATACAATTATCTGTAAAACGAAAAAATTGAGCTTCGAACTTAAAGCGAAGCTCAATTTTGTTTTGTATTTTACTTCAACAGCTCGTCGGTCAGCCGCAATATTTCGGGCGCAACACGTTCGCGTTCCTTTTTTATAATATAGTTGTATATCGGATATGCAAGACCGGTAAGCACCATTCCGATAACGCCGATTACTATACCTATAGGCATTGCAAGAAAAATATATTCGCCCAAAATATTCGCAAGATCGCTCATAATAAGACTCATACCGGCACCCAACAGCAACGCTCCGATAACGCCGATCGCGATCGCGACCGCCTGCGCCTTTTGCCCTACCGAGCAATCCAAACGGCGAAGCTGTGCCATTTTGTCCTCTTTTTCTTCTTTTACGCTGTATTTGCTTCTTATTGCCTTAATTTCCTCCTGCTCCTTTGCGGAATAGGTGTAATTAAAGCCCTCGCTATGTTCTTTCATTTATTCTCCTTCGCAGTTCGTTGCTTATTTAAATTCTTTTTCGGGCACACTATCATATATATCGCCGCCGCAACGATAAACGCAGAAACAGCGCTGCCCGTCGCAGCAAGCAATACTCTTTTTGCCGCAAGCGTCATCGTTCCGTTATCGAACGCGGTAAGCATAGTCGTTTCGAGTGTAAGCATAGAAACCGTGGCGGCAACGAGATTTATTACCCGCACCGCAGACACTATCGGGCTTTGCGTTCTTTTGCTTTTAACCGCGTTTATTACCGCAACCGTAAACGATACGAAGGTATACGCCGCCAAAGCAATAACCGTTATTTCGTGGTGGCGAAAGGTTCTGCCCCAATAAACCATAAAAAAGGTCATTAACGCCACCGCAAGATTCATAATAAGTAATATAATTCCGCAAGCGCGGTGCTTTTTGTATTCGAGCCGCAAATTCGGCTTGCTTTTGTATTTAAGCGTGTGCCGAAGCAAAAAGAAGCGCATCGCCGCAAGCGACAAATAATAAGCCGCCATAGAGTAAAACCAAAACGACGAATGGACTATTCCCATTCCGAGCTGAAGCGCCGAATAGGCGGCATTAACAAACAGCGTTCCTAAAAGACCAAGCCTTAACCGAAAAGCCTTATCGCGCTTTATTTTGCGCACAAAAGCACGCAAACCGTTTTCTTTATTCATACGCTTATCCAAAAGTATTACGATTTGGCAATGCAGGCAAGCCTTACGGTGAACGACGTACCGATTCCAAGCCTGCTTTCAACCTCTATCTCGCCCTGAGTTATATCGACCACACGCTTTACAAGCGCAAGCCCCAAGCCGTTGCCCTGTGTGGAACGTGAGCCGTCGCCCTGATAAAATTTTTCAAATATATGCCTGCCTACCTCTGCCGTCATTCCGCAGCCGGTATCGCTTACCTTAACAACGGCACAGCCGTTTTCGGCTTTAAGTGAAACGCTGACCTTGCCGTTTTCGGAGGTGAACTTAAAGGCGTTCGAAAAAAGATTGTTCCAAACCAGGCACAAAAGCTCGGAATCGGCGTTTACGGTCACCCCGTCGTCGATATCGGTTTCTATTTCTATGCTTTTGCTTTCCCAAACGCTTTCGAATCCGAGCAGGCATTCTCTTATCTGCTCGCCCAAATCGAATTCGCTTTTTTGGGGATAAATCTGCTGGTTTTCAAGACGGTTCAGCTTTAAAATATTGGTCATCATTTCCGCCATTCTGCGCGCGCCGTCGGAAACGCCTTTTGCATATTCGATACGTTTTTCGTCGGAAAGCTCCTCTGCCTGCAAAAGTCTGCCGTAGTTCTGCATAACCGCAAGCGGAGTTTTCATCTCGTGCGATACGTTGGCGATAAAATCGGTACGCAGAGTTTCTACGCTCGAAAGCTCCTCTGCCATTTTATTAAAGCATTCGATAATTCGGTTAAAGGTTTCGTCGCTGCCGAATCTGCTCTGCGGCTTTACTCTTACCGAAAAATCACCCTTTATTATCTGCTCTGCCGCTTCGGTAATACGCTTCACGGGGCGCTCTACCGTAAGCCTGCGGCGAACGCTGTCGATAACCGTAAAAATAAAGCTCAACAGTGCAACGTTCCAAAAGGTTATCTTGGCGGCGGCGCTTATATTTTCGTCGGTCAACGTCAGTCCGAGCGTTTCGCGCAGTATCGAAACGAAAAGCATGGTACAGCAGGTTATAACGAACGCCACGAGGAAAAAGAAGACAAAATAATGGTTCAAACTCTTTAAAAACGCTTTGAAACGGTTTTTTTCTTTCATTTCAGCACCGCCTTATAGCCGAGTCCGTGAACGGTTTTAATCTCGAAATCCTTGCAGTCCGCAAGCTTTCCGCGAAGCTTTGTCATATACACGTCTACCGCTCGGGGTGCGGTGTCGGTATCGGCGTCCCAAAATTCGTCCATAAGCTGTGTACGGGTAAAGGTCTTTTTGGGATAAGAGAGCAGCTTATAGAGTATGCTAAATTCGCGGTTGGTAAGCGGTATTTCCTCGCCGCAAAGATACGCCGTGTGCTCGTCGGCATCCATAACGAAATCGCCTATTTCTAGCTTTCTGCTCGTTGCAATCTTCGCGCGGCGCAAAAGCGCACCGATACGCAAAAACAGCTCGTCGAGATCGATCGGCTTTACCATATAATCGTCCACACCGATACGGAATCCGCGTTGCTTCGACGCGATATCGTCACGCGCGGTCATAAACAATATCGGGATATCGCTGTTAAGCTCTCTTACGTTACGCGCGAATTCAAAGCCGTCGATTTCCGGCATCATAACGTCGGAAACGATAAGGTCGAAGGTGTTTGCGTACATCGCATCGTACGCCTCGCCCGCGCTCAAGCAGCCTATCGCGGTATATCCGTTGCCGTTAAGAAACGAGCATACAGTTTTATTTAGCTCTCTGTCGTCCTCTACCACCAATATCTTGAACATTTTCTGCCTCCTGCACGGGATTTTTTATTATTGTAGCACACAAATGTTTCGATTTTGTTTATATTTTCGAATTTTCCCAAAAGAATCGGCTTGGATTTTCCCCAAGCCGTACTTTTTTTATTTTTTCTTTGCCGCTTCTATGCGTGCGTTCGCTTCCGCCTTGCGCGCTTCTGCCTCGGCTATCTTCGCGTCGCGCTCCGCCTGCATTTTTGCCTTGTGGTTTTCGGGGTTGCCCATCGCCTTTGCTTCTGCCCAATTCGCCTTCGATTCTGCCTTTGCCGCCTCGAACTGCGCCTTGTCTGCCTTGTGCTGCTCCTTTGCGCTTTCTCTCATATCCGAAAAAGCCTTCTTGAAAAATCCTGCCATTGTGCTCACCTTTCCTTTTTTAATTTAACCTTTAATAATTTTATCGCTTAATTCGATTATTTCTCCTGCGAACTTCTTTTTTCTCGCACCGAGAATGCTTTTGAATATCGGGTAGTTGATCACCGTCATTACCAATCCGACCGCTCCGACGATAACGCCGACAGTCATCGTGCTTTCGATACCGAGCGTTGCGCCCAAATCGGTCATAACAAGACTCATTCCCGCGCCCATTACAATCGCGCCGATGCTTCCGAAAGCATACCCGAAGATATTTGCGGGACGCTTTACCTTTTTATCGAGCGCCTTCAGCTCGTCTGCCGCTCCGCTTTCCTTTTCGGTGTATTCGGAGCGTATTTTTCTTGCAAGAAATTCCTGATCGTTTGCGTTCATTTTTGTTTACCTCGTTTCGTTTTTGTTGTCTGCATTTTAGCAAGCGCTTGTTTCGGTAATTTTCAAGAAATGTTTAAGTTTTATTAGTTTTCGAAAAATTTCAAAAAAATAAGTGTGCTTTCCGTTTTATGCGAAAAGCACACTTTTGTTGTTTTTTATCTATCCTCGCGGAAATAATTCAAGCCGAGCGCCGCGGGAAGACCGCTGCTGCCGCGCTTATTTCTTATAGAGGTAACGACAAGCACCACCGCGGTAATAATAAAGGGAAGCGCTTGGTACATTTGTGCGGGGATATCGGCAAGCCAGCCGAGTGTTTCGGGGAACGCCGCCGCAATACTTGTGCCCGATACGCGCAAGGTATTGAAGAAGCCGAAGACGAATGTGCCGAAGATTGCCACCGCGGGACTCCAGTTTGCAAATATAACCAGCGCAACCGCAATCCAGCCGTAGCCGTTTATCCAACAGCTCGAGTTAAACGAGCCCGACATATTAAGTCCCATATAATAACCGCCGATACCCATAATTCCGCAGCCAAGGCAGATATGAATATACTTCATACGGTTTACGTTTATACCAACCGAGTCTGCCGCCGCGGGATTTTCGCCGATAGCGCGCAGTCTTAAGCCGAGAGAGGTATGCTTTAAATACCACCAAACCGCAACAGCAATGATTATACCGAGGTAAACGAGCAGATTGTGCGAGAAGATGCCGCGTCCGATAAGGGGGATATCCGAAAGCAAAGGAATATCTATATCCGCAAAGCCCTCTTTTACGTTTTCGTAGTCTGCCATAACCGGCCAGCCGGTAGATTTAACGCTGTTGCCGACGAAAAAGTATATACCCAAGCCGAAGGTGGTAAGCGTAAGACCGGTAATATTTTGGTTTGCCTGGAAGGAAACGGTAAGCGCCGCGAACAGAAGGCCGAATATCGCGCCGGCAAGAAAGGCAACGAGTATACCCACGCCCAAGCTGTTTGCGTAACAGCCGAAGATATAACCGAATATCGCGCCGACAGCCATCGTACCCTCTACACCGAGGTTAAGGCTGCCCGATTTTTCAACGACGATTTCGCCGACGGTACCGTAGAGAAGAGGAATGTTGAATACTATAATATTATGAATGAATGAGGTTATAACGCCAAGCTTATCCATTTATACTATTCTCCTTTCTTTACGCGTACTATACGGAAGCGGATGAAGAAATCGGCCGCAAGAACAAGGAACAGAATTATGCCCTGAAGCATATTTGCGAAGCTCGAATCGACCTGCGCATAGGTTGCCGCCGCAACGGTAGAGCCGTGCTGAAGCACGCAGATAAGCGCCGCCACGATAAATATCATACCTGTGTTTAGCTGTGCGAGCCAAGCGACGATTATACCCGTCCAACCCACGTCGTCGGTGATAGCGGTCGAAAGCACGCCCGCCGTGCCAACCTTGAACGCCGCGGCAAGACCGATAAGCGAAGCCGAAAGGAACACCGTGCGAAGAACGATTCGGTTAACCTTCATTCCCGCATATTTTGCGGTGCCGGCGCTGTCGCCGATAACGCTTACCTCGTATCCCTGCTTGGTATGCTTAAGGTATATGAATATGATTATTCCTATAATCAAAGCTAAAATAAAGCAAATATTAAGCTCGAACTTTGCACCGATCTTTATAGTCGGAAAGGCAACGGTATCCGAAAAGTTAACGAACACGGGACGCGACGAGGTTTCCTGCAGGAACAGGTTCCAATCGGCCTTTGTTTCGCCGATAAAATACAGCACGTAGAGCGCTATATAGTTCATCATAAGCGTCATCAACGTTTCGTTGGTACCGAATTTTACCTTTAAAAATCCCGCGATAAGTCCGTAAATACCCGCAACGAGCATTGCAACGACGCACATAAGCACAAGCGTAAGCCATACGGGAAGCGATGCGCCGAATTTAAGTGCGATATATCCCGCGGAAATAGAGCCCATTATAAACTGACCTTCGCCGCCGATATTCCAAAAGCGCATTTTGAAGGCAAGCGAAAGCGCAACCGAAGTTATCGCCAAGGGCAAAAATTCCTTGATATAGTTCATATAGGTCTTATATGCTATTTTGTTGCCCACCGTGCCCATAGTAAAGAGCTGGTAATAATAATCGAGAGGATCAACGCCGATAGCGAGCAGTATCACAGCACCGATAACGAGTGCCGCAACCACCGCCGCAAGATATGCGAGCGCGCGTTTCCACAAGGGCCAATTATCGCGCTTGACTACGTGGAATCTCATTCCTGCTCCTCCTTCTTATTGCCGTCCTCGAACAAGGTATCTCTTGCAAAGCCCGCAGGCTTATCGGCATATTTTTCGCTCAGATCGAGCGTGCCGGTCATCATAAGACCAAGCTCCTCTTTATTGGTTTTATGAGCGTGAACCACACCCATAACCTTGCCGTGACAAAGCACCATAATCTTATCGCACAGCGCAAGCATAACGTCCAGATCCTCGCCGACGAACAGTATACCTACGCCTTCGGTCTTTTGCTTGTTCAATATATCGTATATCGTATACGAGGAGTTAATATCCAAGCCGCGAACCGGGTAGGCGGTTACGATAACGTTCGGGCCTGCCTTTATTTCTCTGCCAAGCAATACCTTTTGCACGTTACCGCCCGAAAGACGTCTTACCGGCGTTTCTGCAGAGGGGGTGACTACCTCTAACTCCTTGATAACCCTTTCGGCGTCCTCTCTGCCGGTTTTTCTGTCGACGAACGGGCCCTTGCTGTCGCGGTACTTTTTAAGCAGCATATTGTCGATTATCGACATCGAGGGGGCAAGGCCCATACCGAGTCTGTCCTCGGGAATAAACGACATAGAAATTCCCTTTTCGAGTATCGCTTTGGGGGTTAAGCCGACGATATTATCGCCCTTGTGTATCATTTGACCCGAAACTATGGGGCGCAAGCCTGCGATAGCCTCGCAAAGCTCCTTTTGTCCGCATCCCGCAATACCCGCAACGCCCAAAATTTCGCCGCCGCGGATATAAAAGCTTACGTTGTCGATAGCGGTCGCGCCCTCGTCGTTGTTTATCGTAAGGTCGCGCACCTCGAGCAGAGGACGGGTGGTTTCTACAACGGGGCGGTCGATATTAAGGTCAACCTTTCTGCCCACCATCCATTCGGTAAGCTCCTGCTCGCTGGTTTCGGCGGTGTTTACTGTGGTTATATATTCGCCCTTGCGCATTATCGCAACGCGGTCGGAAATATCCATAACCTCGTTAAGCTTGTGGGTGATAATAATTATTGCGTGGCCCTCTTCTTTCATACGGCGAAGTACGCCAAAGAGCCTTTCGATCTCCTGAACGGTAAGCACGGCGGTAGGCTCGTCGAGAATAATAATCTTCGCGCCGTAATAAAGCACCTTGATGATTTCAAGCGTCTGCTTTTCGGATACCGCCATGTTGTAGACCTTTTTTTCGGGGTCGAGCTCAAATCCGAACTTTTTGGTTATTTCGTCGATTTCCTTATAGCGCTTTTTGCTTAACGCAAATCCCGGCTTTTCCTTGCCCATCCAAATATTATCGGCGGCAGAGAAAACGTCAACGAGCTTGAAATGCTGGTGCACCATACCGATACCGAGTCTTTTGGCATCCTCGGGCGAATCGATGGTAACCTCTTTTCCGTCGACGAAAATGCTGCCGCTATCGGGCTTATAAATACCCGAAAGCATATTCATAAGAGTGGTTTTACCCGAGCCGTTTTCGCCGAGCAGAGCAAGTATTTCGCCGTTTTTGACCGCAAGGTCAACGTTTTTGTTTGCGACGGTACTGCCAAAGGTCTTTGTTATGCCTCTCATTTCAATAGCGTACTGTTCCGCCATGAAGCTCCTCCTTAATACACGGGAACGGCGTTTTAGCGTTCCGAAATTTAAGATTTCAAAGCAATATACAAAATACAAGCGCTTGTATTCTCTATAACACCCTGAAATCACGCTTGTTCGCCTTGCCAAGCGCGACGATAAAAAATCGGACCGGTCGGAGATTATTCCGGCCGGTCCGGACGGGATCAGCTTATAAATTAAGCCTCTACAACGCCTGCTACGTAGTAGTTCATAGTACCGGTGATAACGCCGTCTGCAACAGAAGCGCCGCCGGCTGCTACGATTTCGTTGCCTGCATTGTCAACGAGTGCAGCGTCTGCCTTGGTAACGGTACCTTCGGCAGTAATGGTGAGCTTAACGCCCGAGAATACGTCCCATTCGCCGCTTATGATAAGCTCGCGAACTGCCTTGATAGCAGTATCGGTGTTGGGAGCGCAGTTTTCACTGAGAGGAGAAACGTCAACGAAGTTTTCCTTAAGGCCGCCGTAGTATGCGGGGGTGCCCATAGTGGAAACGAACTTGTCTGCGGTGCCGCAGCTCATAGCAGCTTCCATAGCGGTCTTATAGTAAACGTCCCAGTGCCAGATAGCAGCGGTAAGGTGTGCCTTGGGAGCGTCTGCGGTCATATCGGAGTTGTAGCCACAACCGAATATGTTAGCATCCTGAGCAGCGATCTGAGGCTGAGCGGAGTCGCAGTGCTGGGTGATAATGCCGCAGTTGTAAGAGGAGATAAGCTCTTTTGCAAATGCAGATTCGTTAACCTCGTCTGCCCAAGCGTTGAGCTTCTTAACGTAAACGGTAGCGTTGGGGTTAACAGCCTGTACGCCGAGAGCGAAGCCGTTGATACCCGAAGCGGTTTCTGCGTATTCAGTGCCGTATGCAGCAACGTAGCCGATGTTATTGTTGCCGGTCTGAAGGCTCTTTAAGCCTGCTGCGATACCTGCAAGGTAACGTGCCTGATATGCACGGCCGAAGTAGTTGTTGAAGTTGGTTTCGTTGCTCTTATAGCCGGTAGCGTGCGAGAAGATAACGTCGGGATATTCCTTTGCAGCTGCTTCGAGTGCATCGATGTAGCCGAAGGAGATACCGAAGATGATGTTAACGCCCTTACCAACGAGAGTGTCGACTGCTGCACGAACCTGTTCGGGATCTTCGGGCACTTCGTCAACGATGAAGAGCTGAGTGTCAACGTTAAGACCGAGCTGCTTCATAGCAGAGGTAATGCCGCTGTGGTGTGCAAAGGTGTAGCCTGCAGTGTCGTTCTTGCTGTTGATGTAGATTGCACCAACCTTGAATTCTGCTTTTTCTGCGGAAGAGCTTTCGCCGGTGGATGCAGCATCACTGGTATCGGTATCAGTGTCGCCGCAGGCTGCGAAGCTCAAGAGCATCAAAGCTGCAAGAAACAAAGCAATGAATTTTTTCATTATAGTCCTCCGAAAACGGTAATTATTTTTTCGGCGCGGCATTTCCGCACCGAATAAATGTATTTTACATTTATTTACATTAAAATACAATAGTTTTTCGAAATTTTCTCTACCAATTATTAATATTTTTTTAAATTTCTTCCACTTTTGATATATTTCTTTCGCTTCGTCCGATTCGCAAAACAACAAAAAGCCTTCTGCGGTTTAAATCGCAAAAGGCTTTTTGACATTTTTGGTATTATTCCCACTCGATCGTGCCCGAGGGCTTCGGGGTGAGGTCGTAAAGAACGCGGTTAATGCCGTCTACCTCGTTGGTAATGCGCGAGGTGATTTTGTGAAGCACCGCATAGGGAATTTCCTCGATCGATGCGGTCATCGCATCGACTGTGTTGACGGCGCGTATAATTGCAGGCCAGCCATCATAGCGGCTGTCGTCCTTAACGCCGACGGATTTTATATCGGGAATTACAACGAAATACTGCCAAACCTTTTCGGCAAGACCGTTTATATCGAACTCCTCGCGAAGAATCGCATCTGCTTCGCGGAGCGCGTTCAATCTGTTACGCGTGATTGCGCCGAGGCAGCGTACGCCCAAGCCGGGTCCGGGGAACGGCTGACGGTAAACCATTGCGTGAGGAAGACCGAGCGCTTCGCCGACAACGCGCACTTCGTCCTTGTAAAGCAGCTTTATAGGCTCGACAAGCACAAACTGAAGGTCTTCGGGAAGACCGCCGACGTTATGGTGCGATTTAACCGCCTTCTTGCCCTCTGCCTGCTTAATGCTTTCGAGAATATCGGGATAAATGGTGCCCTGTGCAAGATAGGAGATACCCTCGAGCTTGCGCGCCTCGTCGGCAAAAACGTTTATAAATTCCTTGCCAATAATCTTGCGCTTGGATTCGGGGTCGGAAACGCCTGCCAAAAGATCTAAAAAGCGGTCGGTCGCATCGACGTAGATAAGGTTTGCGTCGAGCTCGTCCTTGAATATTTTTACAACGTTTTCAGACTCGTCCTTGCGCATAAGACCGTGGTTAACGTGAACGCAGACGAGCTGTTTGCCGATAGCCTTAACGAGAAGTGCGGCTACCACCGAGGAATCCACACCGCCCGAAAGCGCCAAAAGCACCTTTTTTTCGCCCACCTGTTCGCGAATGACAGCGATTTGTTCTTCAATAAACGCGTTTGCAAGCTCGAAATTGTTTATACGAGCCATAGATTCGGGACGAAGGTTGTTTTGCATACAGAGTTCCTCCTGCTTATACTTCGAAATTGAAAAATATGATGAAATATTATAACAGTTGCAAGCGTGAATTACAAGAATTTTTTTTGGTTTTTTTCAATAAATTTTCGTTTTTTTCGCTTTATTTTTTTGACACCCGCCGTTTTGCATAAAGCACAAAGCACCTGAATAGTATTTAACAAGTACACGAAAACGGAGATTTTTTATGAAAAAATTAATATCCTTAATGCTGGCAACGCTTTTGGCTTTTGTACCGATAACCGCAAAAGCAACCGAAACGGCGGTTATATACCCCTACGACACCGCAATAAGCGAATATTGGTTTGCCCCCGCAAGCGCCGAATATATAAGCGACGGCAGTGCAAAGGCGTTGCTTTTAATGGAATACTCCACCGGCAGAGTTCTTTTTTCCGAAAACGAGCGCGAGCATCTGCCGATCGCATCGGTAACCAAGGTAATAAGCACGTTGCTTGTTGCAGAAGCCGTCGACAGCGGAAAAATAACGCTTTCGGACCTCGTAACCGTTTCGGAATACGCGGCAAGCATGGGCGGCTCGCAGGTGTTTTTGGAGGCGGGCGAGCAGATGACCGTCGACGACCTTTTGAAATCATTGGTTGTGGTTTCGGCAAACGACGCAACGGTAGCGTTGGGCGAATATATATGCGGAAGCGAGGCGGCCTTCGTTCAGGCGATGAACGAACGTGCGCGCGAGCTCGGGTGCGAAAACACGAATTTCGTTAACACCAACGGTCTGCCCGCCGAAAACCACTACTCCTGCGCGCTCGACGTAGCGCTTATCACACGGGAGCTGATGAAGCACGAGCTTATATTTAACTACACGAAAATATGGATGGACACGATACGCAACGGCAGCTTTGGGCTCGCCAACACAAACAAGCTGATACGCTTTTACAAGGGTGCAACCGGAATGAAAACCGGATTCACGGGGGAGGCGAAATACTGTCTTTCAGGCACCGCCGAGCGTGACGGTATGCAGCTTATCGCGGTGGTGCTCGGTGCCGAAACGAGCGACAAGCGCTTTGCCGCCGCAAAGGGATTGCTCGATTACGGCTTTGCAAATTATTCGGTAATAACCCCGTCCCTTCCCTCTCTCGAGCCGATTACCGTGCTGCGCGGCGTGGGCAGCAGCGTAAAGCTTACCGCACAGCCGGTTAGCATACTCGCAGAAAAGGGAGAAAAGGGTGAGCTTGAGGTAAAAGCCGAAATAAGCGAAAGCATAACCGCACCCGTGGCAAACGGAAGCGAGGTAGGCTGTATATCCTATTACCGCAACGGAAGCCTGATTGCACAAACCAAGGTATACACGGCAGAGGAAATGGCGGAAATATCTTATTTTTCGCTTTTAAAAAGCGTTTTCGGCAGGCTTTTGGGGCTTTAAAGACATATTAACCGCAAAAACGGAGTGATACATATAAAAAGCAGAGCGGGCGTACTTATAAAGGGCGCGGCGGCAATGACGGTTTTTTCGCTTATAAATAAGCTTTTGGGCGTTTTTCTGCGCCTGTTCCTTTCGGCGCGCATAGGCAGCGAGGGAATGGGGCTTTACCAGCTTATTATGAGCGTTTACACAATGTTTTCTACCTTTGCCACGGCAGGCTTTACCGTTTCGGTTTCGCGGCTCGTTGCCGAAAAGGACGAACGCAGCGGAAGCGATGCTCGCCGTTTGCTCAACAATTCCTTTATTGCATCGGCGGTAATAAGCCTTGCCGCAACGGCGTTGATGCTTGCTCTTTCCGATACCGTCGCACTGAAATTTCTCGGCGACGGTCGCTCTGCCGCGCCTCTGCGGATACTCGCGCTGAGCATGCCGTTTATGGCGCTTGCCGCCTGCTTAAAGGGCTGGTTTATAGCAAAGCAAAGGGTAACGGTAACCTCCTCGGCAAGTCTTTTCGAGCAGATAGTTAAAATATCGGTTATCGCTCTGCTTTTGAATCCCGCAGCACTGAACGAAAGCGATATAGGAGCGCTGTGCGGAAAAATAGTTATCGGCGTAACGGTATCCGAAATCTGCTCGTTTTGTTATCTTTTTCTCTTCCGCGCCATACCCGAGCGCAGAAAAAAGCATTGCGATATGCCGACCGAAACGGTTTCCGACAGTATGCGCTCGCTTATATCGGTAACGCTTCCGATATCGCTTTCGGTATATCTTACCAGCATTCTGCACACCGCCGAAACGCTGCTTATTCCCTACGTTTTCGAAAGCTATTCGGGCGACCGTGGGCACGCACTTTCGCAGTTCGGTATGATACGCGGAATGGTCGTTCCGATACTCTTTTTCCCCTTTGCCTTTTTGGCAAGCTTGGTTTCGGTATTTACCCCCGAAATAAGCCGTTTGAATATTTTAAAGGACCGCCGTCCGCTTTTTGCGCGCATAAGCTCGATAATGTCGTTCGTTTCTATGCTTTCGGTGGCGGTGGGCGGTCTGTTTTTCTTTTTGAGCCACGAAATAGGCGAAGCCTTTTACCCCGGCGAAAGCACCGCCGGCGCGATTAAAATTCTTTCGCTCGTAACGCCGCTTATGTACGTCGAAACAGTCACCGACGGACTTTTGAAGGCTATCGGCGAGCAGGTGCAAACACTTAAATATTCGGTATATAATTCGATTTTGCGTGTAATTCTAATACTTTTATTCGTTTCGCGCACCGGCGAGCAGGGCTATTTATGGCTGTTGGTTATATCCAACACCTTCACATATCTGCTTTGCAGGGTACGGCTTTACAAAGTAACCGGCATAAAGCCGCGGCTTGTAACCGATATTCTTATTCCGCTTTTCGCAACCGTCGCGGGCGGATTATCGGCACGGCTCGCGCTCGGTGCGCTAAAGCTTTCGGGCTTTGCAAGCGCGGCGGCGGGGAGCTCGGTGTATATCGGCGTGTTTTCGCTGTTTTTATTGCTGTTCGCCTTCGAACGCATCAAATCCGTCGCGGCGAGGTTACGAGGTTAAAGAAATGAAAAGCACGCGTGACATACTTTTCCGTTATCTGCCCATACGCATCTCGCGCGCGGTAAATATGCTGCCCGAGGATATATTCGAGCGCTTGACCGAAATACGACTGCGCAAAAATATGCCGATTTCGGTTTTGGCAAACGGCGAAAATCTAACGCTTGACGAAAACGGAAGGCTTTGCCCTATGCATTCGGCGATACAAGCGAGCGACGGCGAAATAAAGGAATGTATTATGCGGCTTACCGAAGGCTCGCGTTATACCTGCGACGAATTTATCTCGCAAGGCTTTATACCGCTTGCCGAGGGCGGAAGAGCGGGGGTCTGCGGACGCCGCGACGGCAAAAACGGATTTGCCGAAATAAGCTCGGTGGCAATACGCCTTCATCGCTTTATACCCCACGCCGCAATGCCGCTTATGTGTGAATTTGCGTCCAACGGTATTCGCGGCACACTCGTCTGCTCGCCCCCCGCAATGGGCAAAACCACCTTTTTGAAAAGTGCGGCTTATATGCTTTCGAGCGGTACGCATCTTGCGCCGAAGCGGGTTTGTATTGCGGACGAGCGCTGTGAGATCGCGCCCGGTATTGCACGCGGGCTTTGCGATATTCTTTCCGGAATGCCGAAGGCCCCGGCAATAACTATGCTTACCCGAACGATGTCGCCCGAAATAATTATCTGCGACGAAATAAGCGCAAGCGAATGCGAAGCGGTTATCGAAGCGCAAAGCACCGGCGTATGCCTTATCGCATCGGCACATTGCAATGGCATTTCTTCGCTTTTAAAGCGCGGAAGAATGAAGGAGCTGGTTTATTCGGGTATATTCCCGCTTTGCGTAACGCTCGGCGAGGGATATGCCGCAACCGTTTGTGAAACCGAGGCGTTTTTATGAGGATTGCTTCCGCGGCGGTGCTCGCCCTGCTTTCGTATCTTTTCGGCACGATGCTTGCAGACTGTGAAAATCAAAAAATCAAAGCTATAGATTCGCTTGTTGATTTGCTTTCGTATATGCGCCGCAGAATATACGGCGAACGTATGCCGCTATGCCGCGTTTTTGCCGAATACCGCAACGAATATCTCGAGGGAGTCGGATTCCTTTCGGTTTTGCGCGGACAGCGAAGCGGTTTTCAACGTCTTTGGAATAGCGCAATCGGCTTGATAAATGCCGACGAAGAAATCCTGCGCGAGCTGTATATATTCGGCGACGCTTTGGGCACCTTGGAGCTCGAAGAGCAGATAAAGCGCATCGATATCTGTCTTGAAGCATTGCGGCAGGCTCGCGATGAAGCGGCAAAGGCTATGCCGCAAAAGAAAAAAAGCATTAAGACCGTCTGCCTGCTTATCGGACTGCTGACGGCAATAATACTCTTGTAGGAGACAAACTGTGGGTATTTCTCTTATACTGAAAATCGCAGGAATAGGAATCGTGGTAAGCGTTGCCTGCCAGATATTGCAAAAAAGCGGGCGCGACGAGCAGGCGACCTTTGTGACGGTTGCGGGCGTGGTTATAGTTATGCTTCTGCTCGCGGGCGAGATAAGCTCGCTGTTTTCCACCTTGAAGCAGGTGTTCGGGCTGTGAGTCTGCTTGCGGTATGCGGCTTTGGAATAGCCGCCGCGCTGGCGATAGCAATAATAAGAAGGCTTCGCCCCGAGCTTGCCGAAATCGCTTCGGCAACCGCGGGTGTGCTTATCTTTATCTACGTTGCCGAAGAAGTCGCCCCGTTTATTTCACTTGTAAAGGAAATCGCAAAGGAGCAGGGGGTGGAAAGCTATTTTGCACTTATGATAAAATCGCTTGCAATATCCTTTTGCTGCAAGCTTTCCTCGGAAATCTGCCGCGATTGCGGCGAAAGCGCGCTCGGAGCGCATATCGAGCTTGCGGGCAAGGCGGGGATAGTTTTAATAAGCCTGCCGATAATAAAACAGCTTTTCGAAATCGCAAAGGATATGCTTAAATGAAAAGGATTTGCTTTATTTTTCTGCTTTTTCTGCTTCCCTCTCTGCTCGCGCTGGACGCAAGCGCCTATTCGGGCGACGAGGCGCAAAGCATTGCCGACACCGCAGGCGCAGACGAAATAGAAAACGAATATTTAACCAAGGACGAGCTTTCGGGAGATAAGACGGTGAATATATTTCAAAAGGCACTTTCGATAATCACCGATGCGCTCGCCGACCGAAAAAACAGGCTTCTTTATTCCTTCGGTGCGGTAATTGCAATAATATTGCTTGCAAGCGTTATGCAGGCGCTAAAGCTTTCCGAAAACGGCGTGCTCGACCCGATATGCCAATATATTTCGGTGCTTGCGCTTTCGGGCGTGACCTATTCGTTAATGTATAAGCTGTTTATTTACGTTATCGCATCGATGGAGGCGCTGAACCTTGCGATGAGCTCGCTTATGCCGATAATGTCTTCTCTGCATATTATGGGAGGCACGGCGGGTGCGGGTGCGGCTTCGGGCGCGGGGCTTACGCTGTTTCTTTCGGTGCTTTCAACTATCTGCACGAAGGTTTTGCTTCCGCTGTTGCGCATATCCTTCGCGCTGTGCCTTGTCGGCGCCGTTCCGCAAAGCGTTAATTTAAGCTCGGTTTGCAATCTTGTAAAAAACACCGCCACCACGGTTATGGCGTTTATCTTTTCGCTGCTCGGATTTACGCTATACCTGCAAACCGGCATTGCTTCGGCCGGCGACACATATATAACGCGCAGCATAAAATTCGCAAGCGGAGTGTTCGTGCCGGTTATCGGCGGTATGCTCGGCGACGCCTCACGCACGGTTATCGCCTCGGTTTCGGTGGTAAAGGGGACCGTTGGCGCGGCAGGTACCGTAATGGTGCTTTCGGCGGTGCTTCCGCCGATAATAAGCGTGGCTCTGCACAAGCTTTTGCTGCTTGCCTGCGCCATAACCGCAAAAACGCTCGGCTGCGAGCGCGAAAGTGCGTTTTTGTACGACCTTTGCGGAATAACGAGCGTGCTTTTGGCGTTAACGGCGGGTGCAGGTGCGGTATGTATAATCGCCGTGGCGGTATTTATAAAAACGGGGGTGACGGTATAGGCTCATATTTTCTTACCCTGCTTACCGCATCGGTCTGCGGAGCGGTTTGCACTCTTCTTGCCTGGGGCGGATTTGAAAAATACGTTAAATATATCGCCTCGCTTATATGTATCGTTTTGCTTATTTCGCCGCTTAAAAGCATTTCGATTCCCGATTTTTCCAAAGAAGCCGAAAAAGCAATTCCCGATACCGAAGCCGCCGTGCCGAGCCTTTATTCGCTTTCGAGCACGGCTGCCGAAAAAAACGCCGAGGAATATTTAAAAAGCATTATTTTCGAAAAATTCGGCATAAACGCGGTGTACGCCGACATAAGAATAGATTGGGATAAGCAAGAGCCCACAATCGAGCAGATTGTTATTGCGCTCGAAAAGAGCGATATGCATTTCGCCGAAGCGACGAAGGCGCACTTATCCCAAATGCTCGGAAACGGGGTGACGGTGGTTGAGGGCTGACGGAATAACCGAAAAACTAAAGCTCGTTTCGGGCAAAAAGGGCTTTGGATTTATAGCTATAGGCATAATAGCGGCGTTGCTTATGCTTTTACTCCCGAGCGAAAGCGAAGAAAGCGCACTTCCCGAAGCAAGCGGTACTTACCCAAGCTCTGCCGAATACTGCGCACTGCTCGAGCAGAAGGCGGAAAGGCTTATCGGCGAGCTGCCCGAGGTGAAAAGCTGTGCGGTGTTCATCACGCTCGAAAACGGTTACGGCTATATATACGCCACCGACCAGCATATTAACGAAACGAGCGCAGGCAAGCAGACCGACAAAACTATAGTGCTTGCCGACGGAGAAAACGGCGAAACGGCGCTTGTAATAGAAGAAAGCATGCCCAAGGTTGCGGGCGTTGCGGTGGTGTGCAAAAATGCATCCTACGAAACGCAATACAGAATTATCGAGCTTATGTGTGCGCTGTTCGATATAAAAAGCAACCGCATAAGCGTTCAAACCTAAACATCTACATACACGGAGGCAATTATGAACATCAAAAAAAGGCTTCAGGAAATCACCGAAAGGCTAAAAAAGACCGATTGGAAAAAGCTTATCGCAACGAAGGCGTTTATCACCGTCGGGTGCGTTATGCTCGTCTGTGCGGCGGTGCTGGTAAGCACGCTGATAAACGGCGGAGAAAACGATTTACCCGTCGATGACGGCAACCGCGTGCTCGGCAACACCCTGCTTGCCGATTCGAGCGCGGCAGAGGATTCAAACGGCGAAAGCTCTGCCGAAAGCGGAGAAAACGTAAACGCCAACCCCGAAACCGCCGAGGACTTTTTCGCAATGGCGATAATCAACCGCACCCAAGTGCGCGACAGCGCGCTCGAGGTCCTGCGCGAGATTGCCGAAAGCCCCGACACGCTCCCCGACGCAAAAGAGGATGCGCTTGCATCGATCGCGGGGATCGCCGACGATATGTCTGCGGAAGCCAATATCGAAACGCTCGTAAAGGCAAAGGGTATTTCGGATTGCGTTGCGGTAATAAGCGGCGAAAGCTGCTCGGTTATCGTTAATCAAAGCGGACTTCTTCCCGACGAGCTTACTCAGATAACCGATATCGTATACGAGCAGACCGGCATTCCCGTAACCAATATTACCGTTGTCGAGGCAAAGAGCTGAGCAACAAACCGCCGATTGTGATTCGTCGTTGTACGAAGTGTCGCAATCGGCACTTTTCGTTTTGTGAAAAAAGCGCGATTGACATCTTGTATTCATTCCCTTATAATGTATTCATAAACAAAGAAAAGAGAAAGAATATGAAAAAAAGATTGCTCGTTCCGTTACTTGCTTTATGCTGTATTCTCTCGGCGCTTATGCCCCTGAATATCACCTCTGCGGCAGATGGCGACCCCTTTGCATCACTCACCTGCTCGTCGTTTATTTCAAATTCGGCAAGACGTGAGTATATCGATACCATGATGCGCTATTACCTAAATTCAAATCCCGCTATCGTCACCGCGCTCGACAACGGCAAATCGGCGATATTTATGTTCGAGGGCGGCTCGGACAACTACACCGGCTCGGGATATTCCACCGATGCGTCCAACATACGCAACCAAGCGGTTTGCATTGTCGTTCAAAAAAAGAACGGCAGCTATCAAATAACCTTTTATAACGAAAACAGCTCGTCGGTTCCCAGCCAACCCCAATCGACCACGGGCGGTGCAAGCAACGGTCAAACAACGCTAATGGACGGTATCTACACCGTTTACACCTGGAACCACCAAAGCAAATACGGCGCACTCCAGATAAATACCACCAAGGGCTACTACACTCCCCCGTCTAATTTAAACGGTCTTGTTAACACCGCAAGCGGCATTAATATCCACACACGCACCACCGCAAGAGCCGAAAGCGGCGGAAGCGCTTGGTCGTGGGGATGTCAGGTTATCGGCTACGGCAACTCCTCCGATAACGCATTCAACTCGTTTATGAAAACCGTTGCGGGTATTACCTATAACGTTTGGAACTATTGGGGAAGCTTCAACACAATCACCTCGGGCAAGGATGCAGGCTACTATATTCTCGACAGACAGCTCGCGCTCGGCGGGCTTACCGCGCTTTACAATTCAACCGCGCTTGCCAACATCACAAAGGCATCGAGGGAAGCCTACGCCGCCGCAACCGCAACCTATTTAAACCGCTGTACCTATTACCCATCGCACTGCGATATTAAAACAGCGAAAGAAACCAAAGCAATGTCCTATCCCTGCACGAGCGAGGTCGATTCCGAATCCACCGTTGTCGCAACGCTTTCGGCAGACCATAATATCACCGCAAACGCGCTGTTCCTTAACAGCAAGGGCGAATATTGGTACCGAATACTTTGCTATGGCGATACGGTCGGCTATATCTATGCCGGTGATACCGAATTCATCTCCGAAAACCGAAGCGACCTTCGCATAGAAGACTCCAACGCACCCTCGAACGTTGCAACCGGCAATATTTTCGTTGTTAAGGGCACGGTAAAAACGACCTACAACCTGCTCACCGGCGTTTCGGCATATGCGCTTTCGGGCTTTGACAACAACGGTGCGGTGGCAACCGGCGGCAGAACCGCGGTATACGGATATTCCTTCTCGCTTCAGGGAAGCGTCGTCGACAACGCGCTCGAATTCAACAAGCTTTCCGCAGGCAATTACACCTACGTAATTTGGTGCAACGTCGAAAACCACCACGCTATCTCGGGCAGCGAAAAAACAAGCAGCGTAACCGCCGTGCTTATTAAAGAAGCATATTTCACCGTGGGCGGCAACACCGCTGTGTACACCGTGCTTTACAACGGCAACGGCGGCAGCACCGTCGTTTCCTCACAGCCAAAGCTTCACGGCACGGCGTTAAAGCTTACCGAAAGCATTCCCGTCCGCGACGGCTACACCTTCCTCGGCTGGTCGGAATCGGCAACCGCATCGAGCGCAACCTACGCATCGGGCGGAAGCTATAACGCAAATGCTAATATCACTCTTTATGCGGTTTGGAAGCAAAACGAATCAACCCCCGAATACACTCTCGGCGACGTTAACGACGACGGTAAAATCGACCAATACGATTACATTCTTGTAAAGCGCCACTACTTCGAAACACGCATTCTTTCGGAAGACGAAGCTTTGCGTGCCGACGTCAACCGCGACGGCAAGGTGGACCAGTACGATTACATTCTCATCGCACGCCACTACTTCGGCACGTTTGTTATTGGGTGAGTTTTTAAACGAAAATAGATTACGAGAGAGGACTTTTTGAAAAAAGTCCTCTCTCGTGCTCTTTCCCAAAAACTTTTAAAGCAAAAATAATTTACAGTGTATCATTGCTGCTTCAAGACTAAAAAATATTCAAACGCGAGAGCGTTTTACAATAAGGAATTCTATATTTTTCGGGGACATGCGCCTCGAAAAATATACCTATAAACGCCGAGCATTCGGACAAGGTGCTATTGCGCCGCGCACGAACGCCGTGCCGCGCCTTAATAAATTCTTAATGTGTTTCCCTCTTTCAAATTCATAAATAATAGGTTATAATGCAGACAGAACGGCAAAAGGAGCAAGCAAATGTATAACATTCTTATATGTGACGACGACAAGGATATAGTAAACGCATTGAAAATATTTCTGACCGACCCGAACCACCGCATTTTCGAAGCCTTCAACGGAAAAGAGGCTGTCGAGCTTATCGAAAAAGAGGAAATTCATATAGTCCTGCTGGATATTATGATGCCCGAGCTCGACGGCATTTCGGCTATGATGAAAATACGCGAAAAAAGCAACGTTCCGATAATTTTTATAACCGCCAAAAGCGAGGACAGCGACAAAATTATGGGGCTCACCGTCGGCGCCGACGATTATATAACCAAGCCCTTTAATCCTATCGAGGTATCGGCAAGGGTAAAATCACAGCTGCGACGGTATCTGCAGCTGGGCGCAGGTAAAATAAAGCCGAATACACTTTCGGTCGGGGGTATCGAGCTCGACGACAATTCAAAGCTCGTTACACGTGATGGAGTTCCGATACAGCTTACGCCCACCGAATACGAAATACTGAAATTGCTTATGACCTACACCGGCAGAGTATTTTCGCCGAAGGAAATATACCGCGAAATCTGGCGCGAAAACCCGCTTACCGCCGAAAACACTATTGCGGTACATATACGCCACCTGCGCGAAAAAATAGAAATCAACCCCGCCGAGCCGCGATATTTAAAGGCGGTTTGGGGGCACGGATATATGATGGAGGGAGATAAAAAATGAAAAGACTTGCAAGGCGTTTGCCGATAAAAATACTTTGCTTTTTGCTTTGCGTAATATCGCTGTGCGCCTCAGCAATCGGCATTTGTGCGACGGCGATAATGGTAAACGAGGATTTTTACACCAAAACCGCAGACGAGGTTTTCGCCGATGAAATCGGATACGAGCTTCGAGCGTTTTCGCAAACCGCGGTTGATTATCTTGCGAACGGCAAGAGTATTCCGGCGGCTATGTCGAGCCCGAGCAAAACCAACGTACGCTACCGAATAGAAAAGCCGAAGCATATACTGTGCGACACGAATATGCTTGCAAGCGGAAGCGAGGTTACGCTTAAAAACGGCAGATACTATAATTTCGAGGTCTACGTCACCGAAAACAACGGAATTATATACGTGGGAACCTATGGCTACAACCCGAACAAAAGCCAGGTGTGGACGGTTACGCTCGGCGTAACCGAGGAATTGGCGGCAAACGACGGCTATGCACAGCTATGGGAGCTTATAAGCCTTGCGCACTCGGTGCGCTATGCGATAATACCCGCTTCGGCAATTGCGCTGCTTCTGTTTATCGTATTTTTTATCGTTCTTATGTGCGCTTCGGGCAGGCGTGCCGACAGCGAAGAGGTGCGCGGCGGTATTCTTAACAAAATCCCCTTCGATTTACTCGTCGCCGTTTCGGGAACAACCGCGGTTCTCGGAATACTTCTTATCGACGAAGCATCGCGCAGCTTGAGCGACAGCTTTGCAATTGCGCTTGCCGCGGTATATTGCTTTGCCGCAGTCTGCGCTTTGATCGGGCTGTGCATGAGCTTTGCCGCAAGACTTAAGCAGGGCAGCTTGCTGAAAAACACCGTGGTATTCCGCGCGCTTTGCCTATTGTGGCGCATCGCGAAATGGCTTTGGAAGCATATTAAACGTTTCGCAAAGCGTTTTTACGAGCTTATTCTCGGTCTGCCGGTTGTCTGGCGCACGCTTGCGGTGCTGGTTGCGGTATTCATAATCGACCTCGTAATGCTCGTGGCAATATCCAACCATTCCGAAGAGCTTACTATATTCCTGCTGTTCGGAAAAACCGCGATACTCGGCTTCTTTGCGCTGTTCGTAGCGATATATATGCGAAGGCTGCAAACAGCGGGCGAGGCTTTGGCAAAGGGCGACCTTACCTACCAGGTAAACACCGAAAAAATGTACTACGATTTTAAAAAGCACGGCGAAAATTTAAACCGAATTTCCGCAGGTATGGCGGTTGCGGTCGAGGAAAGACTGCACAGCGAAAGGATGAAGGCAGAGCTTATCACCAACGTTTCACACGATATAAAAACTCCGCTCACCTCGATAATCAATTATGCAGGTCTTATCGCCGAAAGCAAATGCGAAAACGAAAAGCACGAAGAATATTCCGAGGTTTTATTGCGAAAATCCGAGCATTTAAAGCGTCTGCTCGACGATTTGGTGGAAATTTCAAAGGCAAACAGCGGAACGCTTGACGTGGCTTTGCTCCCCTGCGATGCAAACGTGCTTTTACAGCAGGCGGCAGGCGAATTCGAACAAAAATGCGCTTCGGCGGAATTAGAGCTTATTACGAGCATTCCCGAAAAAAGTATTCGTATAATGGCAGACAGCCGCAGGATTTGGCGCGTGTTCGAAAACCTAATGAACAACGCGGTTAAATATTCACTCCCCCATTCACGCGTTTATTTAAGCCTTGAATCCGACGGCGGCAAAGCGAAATTTATATTCCGAAATACCTCGCGCGAGTCACTTAATATCTCGCCCGCCGAGCTTACCGAGCGCTTCGTGCGCGGCGACGCATCGCGCTCATCGGAAGGCAGCGGCTTGGGGCTTTCGATAGCAAAAAGCCTTACCGAGCTTCAAAAGGGAGAAATGGATATTTCGATCGACGGCGATTTGTTCAAGGTGGTTTTAAGCTTCCCGATAATATGAAACGCAAAATAAAAACTGCAGACCGAGCTCGGTCTGCAGTTTTTTGATGGAAACAAGAAAGGAAACTATGAAAATTCAAAGATAATATTTAAAATTAATGCTCGCCGTAAACCTCGAACTTATAGCCGACGCCCCAAATGGTTTTTAAAACCCATTTTTCCGAAGCGCCTTCCAATTTTTCGCGCAGGCGCTTGATATGAACGTCTACCGTACGGCTGTCGCCGAGGTAATCGAAGCCCCAAACCTTATCCAAAAGCTGATCACGCGTGAACACGCGGTTATAGTTCGAGGCAAGGAAATAAATAAGCTCTAATTCCTTGGGAGGAAGGTCGACCGATTTGCCGCACACCTTCAATTCGTACTTCTGAAGCGAAATTTCCAAATTATCGAACTTAATAAGCTCGCCGTCGGCTGTATCGTGCTTTGCGTAACGGCGAAGCACCGCCTTGATACGTGCGAATACCTCTTTCATATCCAAGGGCTTTACAATAAAATCGTCCGCGCCGAGCTCGAGGCCCAAAACCTTATCGATCGTTTCGCCCTTTGCGGTGATCATAATAATCGGCTTCGAGGAATGCTCGCGGATTTCGCGGCAGATCTGCCAGCCGTCCTTTTTGGGAAGCATAATATCGAGCAAAACCATATCCGGCTCGTATGCGCGGAAGGCTGTCATACCCTCGACACCGTCGTTCGCGGTGCGTACCTCGTAGCCCTCTTTTTCAAGATACATCTGAAGTAAATCGCATATATTGGTATCGTCGTCTATAACGAGTATTTTTGTCATCATCGCAAATTCTCCTTTTATTTAACAATTAAATTATTAACCCGAATTTCACTACGATTTAATAATACCACCTTTTTCTTGCGTTGTCAAGGGCGATTATTGTATATATTATTAACTTTTGTTAAATTTTTTATTGACGAAAATATGACAAAAAATTATATATTGCATATCTCGGCGAAATATATTATACTGTATGAGTATAAATATGTACGCGCGCGCACGCGTGTGCAAGCAAACCCAACGCCCGAGGAGATTTAAAGAATTATGAAATTAGGTATAGTAGGCTTGCCCAACGTTGGCAAAAGCACACTCTTTAATGCGCTTACAAAAGCAGGCGCAGAAAGCGCAAACTATGCGTTCTGCACTATCGACCCCAACGTAGGTGTGGTGCCGGTCCCCGATGAAAGACTCGATAAGCTCGCAGAGCTTTACAATCCCAAAAAGGTTACCCACGCAACCGTTGAATTCGTCGATATAGCAGGTCTTGTAAAGGGCGCGGCAAACGGCGAAGGTCTGGGCAACAAATTCCTTTCGCACATCCGCGAGGTCGATGCGATCGTTCACGTCGTTCGCTGCTTCGGCGGAAGCAAAATAATTCACGTCGAGGATTCGGTCGATCCCGCGCGTGACGTTGAAACCATCAATACCGAGCTTATCCTTTCGGATATCGAAATGCTCGAACGCCAAATAGATAAGCTTACCAAGCAGGGCAAGGGCGATAAAAGTGCGCTTGCCGATGCAGAGGTGCTGAAAAAGGTCTGCGCCGAGCTCACCAAGGGCGTTTGCGCAAGAAACGTCGAGCTTTCGGAAAGCGAAGCAGAGCTTTTAAAAACCGTTCCGTTGCTTTCGGGCAAGCCGGTTATCTATTGCGCAAACGTTTCGGAGGACGATTTGGCGCGTCCCGACGAGGAAAACGAATATTATAATTCGCTTAAAGCCTATATAGCGGGCGAGGACGCCGAAATAATTTCGGTCTGTGCCGAAACCGAAGCGGCTTTGGGCGATCTCGACGAGGACGAGCAGCAGGCTTATTTGGAAGACCTCGGGGTTACCGAAACCGGTCTTTCCAAGCTGATAAAAGCCTCCTACGCTCTGCTCGGACTTATATCCTTCCTTACCGCAGGCGAGCCCGAGGTGCGCGCTTGGACGATAAAGAAGGGCACCAAGGCACCCGGCGCGGCAGGCAAAATCCACACCGATTTCGAGCGTGGATTTATTCGCGCAGAGGTAGTACCCTATGAAGTGCTTATCGAAAAGGGCTCACTCACAGCCTGCAAGGAAGCAGGGCTCGTACGAAGCGAGGGCAAGGAATACGTTATGAACGACGGCGACGTGGTCCTCTTCCGCTTCAACGTTTAATTCGTTTGAAAAAAATTACATACAGAAAGGAACTCCCGCAATGAAAAAGCTTTTAGTTTGTTTGCTCGCACTTTTAATGCTCGTTCCGCTTCTCGTCGCCTGCGGCGAAGACGAAGCTCCGGAGCAATCCGAAGCTTCTCAGGAAAAGGGCGAATACGTTCCCGTTACTCCTATAAAGGATATGGGCGGCAAGGAATTCAACGTTCTTTGTCACGACTGGGGCTACAACTCCACCTCTATTCTCGGCTACACGGGCGAAATTATGTACGACGAGGAAAATCCCTCCTCGGTCGACGAAGCAAAGAAATGGGTAGTAGACTACGTTGAAGAAACCTACAACTGCTCTATCGTCGGCGAAAAGACGGCTACCGAGCCGGTTCCCGAAACGATTAAGCAACAGGTTCTTGCAGGAAGCGACGATTTTGAATACGATATCTGCTTCACCGGCATATCCTCGACCGCTCCCCTTGCTATCGAAGGCGTTATCGAAGACCTTCGCACCATTTCCACCATCGACCTTACTCAACCCTGGTGGGACCAGAACGCAGTTAAAGACCTTTCTATCGGCAACAAGGTTTATTTCACCTGCGGCGCTATAAACACCTACGACGACCAGGGCACCTGGTGTATGCTTTTCAACAAGAATCTTAAAACCACCCTCGGTATCGAAGAAGACTTTTATCAGCTGGTAAGAGATGACAAATGGACCTTCGATAAATTCGTTGAAATCTGCACCGACAGCAACGCTACCTACGACTCCGACGGCGACGGCGACCTTGACGAGCTCGACAACTGGGCGTTCGGAACCGAAACCTACAACGTATACGTTCACGTCGTAGCGGCAGGTCAGAAGATCACCCAAAAGGACTCCGACGACCTCCCCTATATCTCGCTTACCAAGGAAACCGAGGCGACCTACACTATTATTCAAGATACCCTTGATTTCTATAACGATAACAACCTTGTTATGATTGCAAACGGTCCTATCTACGGCACCAAGTTCCCCCAGAAGTGCTGGGAGGAAACCGTACACAAGGCGTTTATCGAGGGCAGAGAGCTCTTCTATATGTGCGGCCTTATCCATGCGGCGTCGTTCAGAGTAATGGAAGACGAATTCGGTATTCTTCCGATTCCCAAGTATTACGATACTCAGGACAGATACTATCACACCGTTTCGCAGGGCAACTCGTCCTGTATGTGCGTTCCCGTAGGTCTTGACGACACCGAAGACGTTGGTCTTATTATCTCCGCTATCGCAGAAATGTCGTTGCAGAAGGTTACCCCCGCATACTACGACGTTCAGCTTAAATATCGCGATTCTCACGACGACGAATCGGGTGAAATGCTCGATATCATCTTTGCGTCCCGCACCTTCGACCTCGGCGCCGCATTCAACTGGGGCTCGCTGCTTACGCAGTACACCTCGCTCGATGCAAACGTTGCTTCGCGCTTCGAAACCAGCATTACCGCGGCACAGACCAAGATGGACGAAATGATCGAATTTCTCGGCGAATAAGGCTTATACGAACAAAACAATAAAAATCGCAAGGTCGGATGCAAATCCGACCTTCTGCGAACAACAACGAAAGGACGTTGCTATTTATGAAACACAGCACGCGCGCATTAGCCGCATTGCTTATGTTGCTTATGACACTTCCGCTGTTTATCTTCTCTGCCTCCGCAAAGCAGGTAACGGTTAAAGCAGACGGCATAAACGCATTCCGCGAAAGCGGCCATCTTACAATTTACACCTCCGACCACGGCGAAACCACCGGCACAAACGAATGGGGCTACGAGGTAATTATCGAAGATAACGTTGCCGTTAAATTCAATAAAGGCAACAGCGCCATTCCCAAAAACGGATTCGTTCTCTCGGGTCACGATGAGGAAGAAGGCGGAAAGCGTATGGGTGAATGGATAAAGAACAATATTTCGCTCGGCGATTACGTTTATTATACCCCTGCGGGAGTCGTTACCGTTTCCGACGAGCCTATCGCCGAAAACGTATTTTACGAGCTCACCCAAAAAATACTCGGTGTGAATATCACACGTCAGGCAGACACTATAGTTATTTACAACAAATGCGGCAACCGCACCGGCACTAACGATTGGGGCTACGAGGTTGTTTGTGAAAAGGGTATCGTTACCGCACTCGGCGGCAACAACAACCTTATTCCCCACGCAAACGGCAGCTTTGTCGTTTCGGGCCACGGCAGCACAGTTACCTGGCTTCAGGATAACGTAAGGCTCGGTATGACCGTCACCTACGACGAAAAGGCAGGCACCGTAACCTTCGCATATAACGACGATTCCGCCGTTGCGGGTATGGATTTGTGCATTAGCGGACTTTGGGACGAATACAACGCCGCAATGAAGCGCTACGATTATTTTAACTATGCATCGGCAAAGGCGGCTATAGAGGAGCTCGAAAACGAGGTTGCTACCGTTAAAGCCGAATACAAAAAGTCTAAAAACGATGCAAAGCTTGTTTCCGCAGCAGCCGAAATCGAAACGAAGGCTACCGACATAGAGCTTCTTATTTCCGAGAGCAAAACGGTTGAATACCGCGGCGTATGGATAAGACCTACCGATACCAGCGCGGCACAGGTAGATGCAACCGTACAAAATCTTTACGATCAGGGCATTAATATGATCTGCATCGAAACGCTTTACGATTGCACGATGATTATGCCCATGCCCGAGGACAGCTTATTCGAAACCAACCCCAAATTCAGAAAGTTCGATATGCTTCAGTCCTATATCGATTCCTGCCACAAGCGCGGTATGGAGCTTCACCTTTGGATGCCCATTTTCTACGTCGGCGATGCGGGCTCGAAAAACCTTCGTTATTCGCTCGGCGCAAAGAAAAAGGAATGGCTCTCGCTTGCAAACACCGGCAAATACTCGCACGAGGTCAACGGCGAGCTCGGCGCACTTATGATGCTTGACCCTGCAAACGAGGAAGCCTGCAATTACCTTTTAAGCACCTATAAATACATTCTCGAAACATACGACGTAGACGGCTTCCAGCTCGACTATATCCGCTACTATGCACGCACTCCGCAATACGATATGGGCTATAACAAAGGCGCGCTCGACGCGTTCGAGGCAAAGTACGGCGTTCGCCCCAAGTATGACGAAAGAGCAAGCTATTGGAAGGATTGGGTTCAGTTCCGTTGCAATTACGTCGACAGCTTCGTACAGCGTGTAAGAAAGCTTATCGACGAGGTTAACCCCGACGTTCTGCTCGGCGCAGACGTGGTTCCCGACCCGACCGACAGTATCGATAACAACTACCAGAACTATTACACCTGGCTTGAAAACAAGTGGATCGATATCCTCTTCCCGATGTCCTACGGCTACGGCTACGAGGAAGATATCGCCGAGCAAACCAAGCGTTGCGGCGAAAACTCCTTTATCGCTGTCGGCTTGGGCATATTCATGCCGGAGCTTACCCCCACTGATATGCAAATCCAGGCAAGCTACAACAACTCGGTTAATGCAGACGGCTCGGTTTACTTCGAAGCGTCGGCATATTCCAACAAGGAAACCGGCAAGCATCTTTTAAAGGGTGTTTACCGCAACAAAGCAATAACCCCCACCTTCGATATTTTAGAAGGCGCAAAGGCGCAGGCAGAATATATGAAGGGCAGAATCAACGATATTATGGTTCCGCTCGGTGCGCTTACCGAGGATAGCGGCAAGGCTGTTGTTTCGGCGATCGATTCGTTTGCCGCTACCCTTACCGCAGATAGCTTCGATGCAGACAAATACAACGCAATCAAGAGCGCTATCGACACCTGCAGCGATGATTCCGCCGCAAAGAAAAGACTCGAAAGTGATCTCGCAGCTATCGTTAAGGGCTACACGGTTGCAAACAAGGAAATCGATTTGAGCGGCGTTCCCGAAACCCCCGATAATCCCGATTATTCCTCCAAGCCCGAAGACAGCTCTATCCCCGAAGTAAGCGAGCCTGCTACCGAAGCAAGCGAGGAATCGAAGGAAGAAAGCAACGACGGAAGCACGACGACCACGGTTATTATAATCGTTTGCGCGGTAGTTATCGTCGCCTGCGCGGTTGCGGCATTCCTTATTACGAAGAAAGGAAAAAAGTAAAATGCTAAAAAGAATACTTTGTATTTTGCTCGTTTCCGTGTTCGTTTTCTGCCTTGTTCCCTTCTCGGCTACGGCAGATACGTCCGTAACGCAAACGATCACCTCGATAAACGGTCGCAGAAACGAAAACTATCTCGTGCTTTACACCTCTAACTACGGCAGTACCACCGGCACCAACGCATACGGTACCGAGGTGGTTGTTGAAAACGGCAGAGTAACCTCGGTCGGCGGCAACAACTGCGCCATTCCCGGAAACGGCTTCGTTATATCCGGCCACGGCACGATGAAGGATTGGCTTAACGATAACGTAATCGTCGGTATGAAGGCTTCCTATAACCAGGCAACGATGATAATCACCTTCACCTCCGACTCATATACCGCAACCTACGCTACCACCGTCGCACGCGACAACGCGCTTGCGGCGAAGGCAAAAGCATTAGAGGGCTGCTACTTCTACGACGAAACGGCAGACACCCGTCTTGCCGCGGCAGAAATCAGCTATCAAAAGCTCGATACGCTTACCTCTGCACAGCTTACCGCGCTCACCAACGAATATATTACTATTTCGTATCTTTACAGCGAGCGCGAAGCTGCTCAGTACCGCGGACTTTGGTTAAGACCTACCCAGCGCACCTGGGCAGAGGTAGAAACCTACGTCAAGCAATGCTCGGATGCAGGCATTAATATGATCTGTATCGAAACGCTCTATGCCGGCACTCTTATATATCCCCCCAAGAGCAACAGCTATTTCAGCCAAAATCCCTACTTCAACGGCTTCGACGTTCTTAACGCCTTCGTTAACGTCTGCCACAAATACGGAATAGAGCTTCACGTTTGGATGCCCGTATTCTACTCCGGTGCGAAAGACAACAATTGGAGCTTAACAGTTGCTTGCAAAAAGCCGGAATGGCAGCTTGTCGACCAAAACGGCTCGAACGTCGGTTCTGACGACAGCAGCGGACTTATATTCCTTAACCCCGCAAACGACGAGGTTCAGGATTTCCTTATCGAAACCTACAAGCACCTTCTCGAAAACTACAACGTCGACGGCTTCCAGCTCGACTATATCCGTTACCGTGACCGTACGGTAAAAACCGACTTCGGTTACGATGACGTAACTATTCAGAAGTTTAAAAAGACCTATACGAAATACGCCAACTACAATATTACCTATAACGAGGATGCGGCGTATTGGAGCGATTGGGTTAACTTCCGAGCAGAGCAGGTCGGCAATATGGTAAAGCGCGCACGCGCACTTATCGACGAGGTTGCTCCCAACGTAGTTCTTTCTGCCGACGTCGGCGCTTCGCTTAACTCGGCATATTGGTCGATTTACCAGGACAGCGGATATTGGATGCGCCAAGGCTGGCTCGATATGATTCACCCGATGGCGTACGGCGAGGGATATGCTTCGGTAATGCCTGATTTTATGCAGTATGCAGGCGACAAATGCGCCGTTATTCCCGGCTTGGGCGCATTTATGGACACCCTCACCGCAGAGGATTTGCTGATTCAAACACAGGAAATGATGGACGTCGGTTGTCACGGCGTGATTTATTTCGAATCGAGCGCGTTCTTTAAAAAAGCAACCGAAAAACGACTCGGTGAAACTCTGTTCACGCAGGATACGGTTGCCCCCGCGTTCGATAACGAGGAAACCGTAAAGGCTTCGCTCGAACGTATAAAAGCACGTATCGACAAGGCGTACACCGAAGGAAAAATCAGTCAAACCGTTTGGAACAATATTCTTTGGCAGGTAAATTCCTCACTCAGCGATAACGAAACCAACGCAAATTCGGCTATATCGCATATCGAAGGTATAGAAACTCAGCTTTCGGGTGTATCCTCGGATATTCTCGCAAGCAGAATCCTGCTTGATGCGTCTATCGCCTTGGCGGCGGCTCACCGCGATTCCGCAGACCCCAAGGACGAAGCCGACAAAACCCCTATTATTCCCGAAGCACCCAATATAGAAACCGAGCTTCAGCTTATTATCGATTCTATCAACGGCTCGCATATAGGCGAGGATTCGCTGCTTATCACCAAGCCCTCCTCCACCTCCTGCAACGACCACAATCTCGTATACGCACACAGTATGCTCTTGGAGCCTGTTGCGGGCAAGACGAACGTATATAAGGTTGTGGAAACCAAAACCGGCTCGGGCAGTAACTTCACATTTAAAACCGCAATAACGAGCGGTATGATAGTTGCTTCCTTCCACACCGACGGCACCGGCAGCGGCGTTGAACGCGTTAAGCTTGCAAAAACGGTTAAGGTCGGAACCGAGCTGAATCTTTTCGGTATCGACGTAAAGACCGCAACCTTTACCTCCTCCGTTGCAATGCTTTATATCGGCGAATTGAACGTTTCGGCAGATGCCGGCGACGTTAACGCCGACGGCGTTATAGACCAATACGACTATATTTTGGTTAAGCGTCATTACTTCGAAACCCGCATACTTTCCGATGACGAAAAGCTCCGCGCCGACGTTAACGGCGACGGCACAGTCGACCAATACGATTATATCCTAATTGCTCGCCACTATTTCGGCACCTATAAGATTGGTTAAGTAATACAACAAAAGCGAAGATTCGTCGAGTCTTCGCTTTTTTGTTTCTTCTGTTGCAAGAGCAACGCAAAATATGCTATACTATGGGTATAATATTACAATAATAACAAGGAGGCGTTACTATGAAATATGCATTTTTCGATACAAAGCCCTACGATATACCGTCTTTCGAAAAATTCGGAAGGGATAAAGGGATAGAATTCAAATTTTTCGAAGCAAAGCTCACACGGGACACCGCTTCGCTCGCCGAAGGCTGCGACGGCGTTTGCGTTTTCGTTAACGATACGGTAAACGCCGAGGTTATCGATATACTTTATTCGTTTGGGGTAAAGGCGGTCGCACTGCGCTGTGCAGGCTATAACAACGTGGATATCCGCCATTGCTTCGGCAAGCTTCACGTTTTCCACGTTCCCGCATATTCGCCCTATGCCGTTGCCGAGCACGCAATGGCGTTGCTGCTCACCTCGATAAGACGCATACACAAGGCGTTCATCCGCACGCGTGACTATAATTTTTCGCTTTCGGGCTTAACAGGCTTTGACCTGCACGGAAAAACCGTCGGCGTTATCGGCACCGGCAGAATCGGCAGAGTGTTTATAGATATCTGCAGAGGCTTCGGAATGAAAATTCTCGCCTACGATAAATTCCCCGCCGAGAACGGCAATATAGAATACGTTACGCTCGAAAGACTTTTTGCCGAAAGCGATATAATTTCGCTGCATTGCCCGCTTACCGAGGAAACCCACCATCTTATCGACGAAGGCGCGATAAAGAAGATGAAAAAGGGTGTGGTAATAATCAACACTTCCCGCGGGGCACTTATCGATGCCGAAGCTCTGCTTGCGGGAATTAAATCCCGCCATATCGGTGCGGCGTGCCTTGACGTTTACGAGGAGGAGGCCGACGTTTTCTTCGAGGATTTCTCGGGGCATATAATGGACGACGATACGCTTGCAAGGCTTATTTCGATGCCGAACGTTATTGTAACCTCGCATCAGGCGTTTTTAACCGAGGAGGCGTTGCGCAACATCGCGGAAACCACGGTTGAAAATATTAACGAATTTTCCGAAAAGGGATATTGTGAAAACGAGCTTTGCTACCGTTGCGGAAAGACCGAAAGCTGCAGAAGCAAACGCAAAAAGTGCTTTTGATTTTACAAATCCATAACAAAACCCGAAAAGATTTAAAATAACCGAGGGGTAAATTATTTTTACGGCGTATAAACGCCGTAAAACAATTACAAGAAAGGAGAAACGCTTTATGAAAAGCAAAACACTCGCACTTATTACCGCGGCACTTATTACCGCGGCGGCACTTGCTCTTACCGCAAGCCTTTCTCTGCTCGATTCCTCGGCTATCGACGATCCGTTCGAAGAATCGCTTGCAGAAAACGGCAGCATCGGCAGCATCGAAACACCGGTTGTTGAAGATGCTCCCATAACCGAAGACGAGCCCGTTGTCGAAGACACTCCTGCGGTTGACGACGAACCGGTTGTCGACGATGAACCCGTAATCGACGATGAACCTATTGTCGAAGACGCTCCCGCAGTTGACGAAGCGCCCAAATTCCCCATCGGTCCGCTCGGTAACCCCGTGTTCCCCGCAAGCCCCGAATACGACGGTTCCGAAATCGTTGAAGGTCACTCCGCACCCTGCTATATCGATGACGTTGTCGTAGCAATCTACGAGCACGCTACCGGTGAGCTTGTCGGACAGGTAACCTTCAGAGATGATCAGGTTTGGAGGGACGTCGAAGAGCTCCACCGCGGCGTTTATACGCTCGGTAACTGCGTTTACAACAGCAACGATAAGGATGCTGTTCCGATCGCTATCCCCAACGGCAAATATCGTGTTGAAGTTTACGCAATCTGGTGGGCAGACGACGGCGGATGTGGCACGTTGTTCTTCGCCTATACCTACGGCACGAACGAGCTTTTGGAAATGTGGAAATGCGGCACGCTTTATTCCGGCGGTCACGAATTTATCGCATATATCGACGCGCTTATCGCCGATGAAATGGCAGCTATCGAGGCAGGCACGAACACCGTTCCCGCGCTTGAAGAAACCGTAACCTATATTTGCGGCTTCGGCGCAGAAAAGGTCAGCTTCAGCGCTTTTGAATGGACGGGCGACTTCCACAAGACCTTCGAGTCTATGCGCGGCACCCCCAGATTCCCCTACCTCGAAACCGAGGAATAATACTCCTTACAAAGCGAAACCGTCAAGAGCAATCTTGACGGTTTTGTTGTATTATGTCGTGATTTTTCAGTTTGGCCAAAATTCGAAGCCGTGCAACAGTCAAATCGTTGGTATCTGCCTCGCGGGGTTGCGGATCGAATACACGCCAAGCAACCTCGCGGGAACGAATAAAGGGTTTTTCGGTTTAGCCAAAATTTGAAGCCGTGCAACAGCCAAATTGGTCGAGTAACAACACAGTTAAACGGAGGCGCACAAATTTTGAGATAAAATTGGGATTTTTGGTTTGCGACTGTAGAATTCTACTGTCCAAACCAAAAAGCACAATAGAAAAACCCAAAATATCCTTCTGTGCGACAATCAAATCGTTGGTATCTGCCTCGCGGGGTTGCGGATCGAACACACGCCAAGCAGCCTCGCGGGAACGAATAAAGGGTTTTTCGGTTTAGCCAAAATTTGAAGCCGATCACTCGGCGCGTTTGCCGAGAAGATATACCTGCTCTTCCTTAAAGGTTTTCCAATTACCCTCGGAAATCGCGTTGCGGATCTTTTCCATAAGCTTATTATAGAAATAAAGGTTATGAATAACGCACAGACGCATACCCAAAAGCTCGCGGGCTTTGAAAAGGTGGCGGATATACGCGCGTGTATAGGTCTTGCACACGGGGCAATCGCAGTTTTCATCGATCGGGCGCGGGTCAAGCATATATTTTTGGTTGTTCAAATTCATCAAGCCTTCGCTTGTGAAAAGGTTGCCGTGGCGCGCATTGCGAGAGGGCATTACACAATCGAAGAAATCGATACCTCTGTCCACTGCTTCCAAAATATTAACCGGAGTACCTACACCCATAAGATAGCGCGGCTTTTCGGTGGGATAATAGGGCAGCACCGCATCGAGAATGTGATACATTTCCTCGGCGCTTTCGCCAACCGCAAGACCGCCGACAGCATAGCCGGGCAAATCGAGCTGTGCGATTTCTTTTATATGGCGGATACGGATATCTTCGTAAATACCGCCCTGACCGATGCCGAAAAGCATTTGGTTTTTGTTGATCGTTTCGGGAAGCGAGTTCAAACGGTCCATTTCCTCTTTGCAACGGTAAAGCCAGCGTGTAGTGCGGTCTACCGATTGCGAAATATATTTATGCGTAGCAACCGACGACGGACATTCGTCGAACGCCATTGCGATAGTCGAAGCAAGCTTCGACTGTATCTGCATACTAACCTCGGGCGACATAAATATCTTTGCGCCGTCCATATGCGATTGGAAGGTTACCCCTTCCTCCTTTATATTGCGGAGCGAGGCAAGCGAAAACACCTGAAATCCACCGCTATCGGTAAGCACCGGCTTGTCCCAATTAAAGAACTTGTGTATACCGCCCATTTTGTAAACGACGTCCTCGCCCGGACGAACGTGGAGATGGTAGGTGTTCGAAAGCTCGACCTGACAGCCGATATGCTTTAAATCACCCGTGGATATACCGCCCTTTATCGCCGCGCTTGTGCCGACGTTCATAAAAACGGGGGTTTGTATATCGCCGTGTACGGTTTTAAAGGTACCTGTGCGCGCGTTGCCTTCGGTTTTATGTATCGTAAAGCTCATAAAAGTTCTACCTATCGAAATATTTTTCTATTTCCCTTTTGGGAAGCTTTTTTATAAACGGTCTGCCGTGCGGGCAGTATCTTAAATGCGGGTTTTCGGCAAGCATTCGTACAACGTTTTCGTCGTCCTCGGGACGATTTTTTATTCTTGCCTTCAACGCCGCCTTGCAGGCGACCGTATAGAGCGCTCTGTCGCAGCGTTCGGCGAACGAAAGTCCGTTGCCGTCGGAAAGCGTGCGTGCAAAGTCCTCTAAAATCGTATTCAGCCCCTTTAAATTACCGAGCGTGGCAGGAACGGTTCGCACAATCAACGCACCTTCACCGAAATCCTCGATTTTAAATCCCTTTTCCTCTAAAAAGTCTGCATTTTCGAGCAGCACTGCCGCTTGCTCTCTGCCGATATTGACCGGCACGCCCGACAAAAGCTCTTGGATATGAAGCTCCTTGCTTTTTGCAAGCTTTTCGTACAGCACGCGTTCGTGCGCGGCGTGCTTATCTATAATAAGAATATTTTCTTCGGTTTCTACGAATATATATGAATCGTACGCCTGCCCTATCATACGCCAAGCAGGTACCATATCGGTTATCAGCGTCGCCTGCTCTGCGCTTGCTTCGGCTTTCGGCTCGGGGTCGGCAGGCTCGGCAACTTGTGTGCTGTCGCTGAAAACGAATTCGCTTTGCGAATCGAAAACGTCGTCATCGCCCAAATCTGCGCGGAATACCTTTTTTTCGGTCTTCTGCGGCATAATAGGCTGAACCACTCTGTTTTTCGGCGTTTCGCCACCTTCGAAAATCGATTTTTCTATGCTGCTCCTCTGCAAAATTTGCGTTTGTGCGCCGTTTTCGGCAAACGGATCCTGATCGGGCGGAAGCTCGGGCAATACCGGCTTTGCAATTACCTTTTGCGTTGCGGGATCCCCCAAAAGCTTTTCCTCGGGCTCGGCCTCGAGCGCATTTTTCACAGCGTAGTACACCGCTCTGAAAACGTCACGCTCTGAAGCAAACTTAATTTCGGTCTTCGCAGGGTGAACGTTAACGTCGGTCAGCTCGGGCAGAAGGCTTACGAAAAGCACACAACCGGGGAATTTTCCGCGCGGGATAAACGATCGGAACGCCTCCTCCAGCGCCGCTTGCACGGTTTTGCTCTTGACGTAACG
>JAFTTN010000005.1 GCA_017466805.1 Clostridia bacterium | reverse complement strand
GTGTTATAATATATCTTTTTGCCGTGGCAAAAAGCATTTTTTATAAAATCGTGTGCATCTTTTTCGGCACCTCTACTCAGAAAAAACGACAGGTTTTGACCTGTCGTTTTTTCAACGAAATTTGCCCTGCGGGCAAGTGAAATAGCGTCGCTGTGAAATATTTGCTTCGCAAATGTGAAATGTTCGCATGCGCGAACGTGGGCAAATTTCATTTCACATTGCGACGAAGGAGCAATATTTCACAATGTGCTTGGGCACATTATTTCACATTTTGCCGTAAGGCAAAATATTTCACTGAATAATGCATCTTTCTCGGCACCGCAACCAAAACGAAGGATTGGTATATCATCAATGGCGCTTTGCGCCCTTGCATCTCATCACGCGCAGAGTGTATATTCCTCTGCAACTTGACGATAACAATCCCTTCGGAATTGATGGCATACAACGTCTTGCGCCGTCGGCGGCGGTGAGGTGTATGTATATCCAATGTGATAAACCAACAGTTTATTGACAGCAATTATAGTCTTTGCTATAATAATTAAAATTAATTCACGAGGAGCTTTGGTTATGTCAAGTAATATAAACGTTGAAAATGATTGGAACTATGATTTTTCTTCTCTCGCGAAATGGGATATTCGTGACAGGATTCCTTTTGTTTATGATAAATTTCATTCATTGCCACAATGCGACGCATTGTGCTGTATTTACTCGATTGCAGAAGTGAGAATGTGTTGGTACCAAGGCTTTTTGGCGATATTTAAGAATAAAAAAGAGCCTAAATTGGTTTTGGATATACATAAAGAACTTACTTTTTCCGATAATTTCTCTGCAAACAAAAATGGCGATATCATCTTTTTGCTATCTCATTTTTACGAAAAAACCTCGGGCGGCGTTGGAAATTTGATTTTTATCGTTGATATTGTTCGTGAAAAGTTTTCGTATATAAGGATAAACAATAACAATCCCTGCTACAAGGTCGTTGAATTGAACGATGGCGTTTTCGGTATCGAGGTCGATGAATTTCAAAGAAGCAGCAATGAGCAACTTGATGAATTTTCCAAAACAATGATAATACTTGATCGCTTGGATTGGTATACCTTTGATGATACTGACATATTGTCTGAAATAGCATAAACTTCGGACTTCATCTTTTTCGGCACCTCTGACCAAACCAAAACAGCACCTAAATGGTGCTGTTTTTCGTTTTATTTAGTCGGTGCTTGGAGTTGAAAAATTGCATAATTGATGATATAATTGCTTAATCGAAGTACACAAATACTTTAAACGGAGCAGTTGATTATGAACGCAATCGATTACACCGCAGAATTAAAATATCATTTCAGGGCGAAAAAGGGCTGGATGAACGACCCGAACGGGCTTGTGTATTTTAAAGGCTATTACCATGTTTTTTATCAGCACGCGCCCGACCACGAAATTCCTTGGCAACAGCCTATGCATTGGGGCCACGCAAGGACAAAGGATTTTTTGGAATGGGAGGAGCTTCCGATTGCGCTTACACCGGGAGCGAGCTACGACGGCGGCGGATGCTGGTCGGGTACAGCGATTGTAAAGGACGATAAGCTATATTTGTTTTATGCGGCGATAACTGCGGTTTCTACCGTTGCGGTTGCGGTTTCGGAGGACGGAATTAATTTTGAAAAATATTGCGGCAACCCTGTTATCGATTGCTATCCCGAAGACGGAGGGCCGGATTTCCGCGATCCTGCGGTTTGCTGCATAGACGGGCGATATTATTGCGTTGTGGCTTCGGGCAACCCCGAAAAAAAGGCGGGCAGGCTCTTGCTTTATAAAAGCGAAAACCTGCTTGATTGGGAATATATAGGGATTTTGAGCGAATGGGCGGGCTGTAAATACACCGAATGCCCGTCGTTTGTCGAAGCGGGCGGTGGCAAATCGCTGCTTGCGGTTTCGGTTTGTCCGCTCGAAGCAGAGCATTATTTTTTGCTGATGCAGGGCGTGCTTTCCGACGGAAAATTTCACGCAGAGGTCGTTTCCGAAATCGACAAGGGCCCCGACCAATACGCAGGTCAGATCTTTCGCGATGGTATGGGCAGAAATATTCTTATAACCTGGATACCCGGCTGGAAATACGCGGGCTTTGCCAAACGCAATCTCGGCTGTATGTCGGTCCCGCGCGAGATTAAAGAAAAAGACGGCAGATTAACCGCATATCCGATAAAAGAGGTGCGCCACCTGCTTAAGTCCGAGGACGAAGCGGTAAAGCGCACCAAAAAGGGCTTTATTATCGAGCGGAGCGGAAGAGAGCCGATTGTATACAACGGCGTAATTAACGATTTGAAAATTATAAAAGACGAGTTTATTATCGAGGTGTTCGTTAATGGCGGCGAAGAGGTTTATTCGGCTTTGCTGTAAAAAAACTCATACCTGCACGGCAATTCTGTATGCCGCAAAGACGATAAATAACACACCCCATACGGTGACCGCCTGCCAGGATACCATTGCGCCGCACGCCTTTTGCGCAAATTTAAGCCCGAGCATTGCAAGGTTTAAAAGCACGAAAAGGATTAATGCATAAACGATTAAGCAGAAAATGAATTGATTATATCCAAACGCGCGCGCGAAATCGAGCGAAAAGAAATTAAAAACGCAACGAGTTGCGCCGCAGGTAGCACATTCGACACCGTAGCGTGAATAAAAAAAGCATTCGGGGAAGAAATCGATCATATATTTCGCAATATCGTCGAGCACGAAAAACGCGAGCAACGCCAACGCATCGAGCGCGAGGACTAAATAAGAAAGCTTTTTCATTTACCCCTCCGCAAATCGATCGTTTTTAATTCGAAATTCGGGTTTTCGGAATAAACCGAGGCAATAAACCCGCAATCTGTAATGCTTTTGCAGTTATGCGAAATATCTTTAAGCGAAATGCTTTTCATACCCGAAACGCCTACCCCTGTGTATTTGCAGTAGGCCTCCTTTGCCGTCCACAGCGAAAAGAAGCGAGCTGCTTGCTCGGGCGTGAAGCTATCGGGAAGCTTGCCCATATTGCCGAGTATATATTCGAAATCGCTTTCCTTGCAGCAGGCGCGCAAAATGCGGGGCTCGACAAAACGGATTTTTTCGATATCGGCGCCGAGCGGGCATTCGCCCACCGCACAGATAACGCGTTCTTTCGAATGGCTTATGCTGAAAAATATATTCGCGTTGCTGCAATATGGCTTTCCGCGTTCATCACGCGCAAACAAAATTCCGTTTTCTTCGATACCGCAAAGCGCGGAAATGCCTTTGCGTGCAAGCGCTTCGCCCAAAAGCGAGCGCTTTTTGTCGTTGTCGATACGCATCCGTGCAATAGCCTGCCTGCGCTCCTCGCTCAAAAGCGAAAAAACGCTTTCGTATTCCTGCTGTGTAAAGCTGTAAAGGTCGGAAACATAAAGCAGCATAGCTTTACTTTTTCTTGCTTGCGAGCGCTTTTACCTGCTCGATAACCTTGTTTATAATGCCCGCCTTGGTATCGTTTTCGCTTGCCTTTACCGAAACCACGCTTACCTCGCCGTTTTTGATAACGAGGAACGAAAGGGGAGTGACGGTTACCTTTGCGCCCGAGCCCGCGGGAGTGTTGGACTTTTTAACGGCTGCGTTAACTATATTCGCACCGCCGCCCGCAAAGCCTGCCGATACCTTTGAAACCGGAATAATCGTCATTCCTTCGAATTCCATTTTTTCACCGAGTACCGAGCCTGCGTCTGCCATTTCAAGCGCCTTGTCGGCGGTGAAGGACATAAGCTGCATTAGGTTTTCAGCCGCGGTCGGCTTTTTAATATTTTCATTGCTCATTGTTGGTTGCCTCCGTTATTTATCAAAGGGTTGGGGGAATCTAAAATATTGTCGGCGTTCTGCATCGCGTTGCGCCATATTGCGCGTACTGCGTGTATAAGCCTTATTTTCGCTATTATTTCGGTTTCGAAATGCGCGCTTCCTTCGAAATCACAGCCGACCTGAATATCGTTTGCCTTTTTTGCAAACTTCGCGGTAGATTCGAGATACCCTACGAACGGGTACACCGCCGCACACACCAAGCCGTATTCCATTGCCGCATCTGCCGCGTCCTCGCCGCCGCATATTGCAAGCAGGTGGAATTTTTTTATTTTAATACGCTTTAACAGCCATACTACCTGCCCCGCAAGCAGTGAAAGAACGGTTATTACCTTAGTTGCGGTATCGGAAATGCCGCTCGTTTGCGCGCCCTGCTTTAAACCTTCGGTATCGGTAAGCGCGGTTATACCGAAAATGCGCTTTAAATATCTGCCGATTTTGCCCGATTCCTTTTTAACGTGTATATCGTAAAGCTTATAGAAGAGTATTTTCGCGTAAAGCTCAATTCTTCCGTTCGTATCAAAGGCGAAAACCACCTTTAAATTAAGCGAAAGTATAACCGCGATAAGAAAAACGATTGCCAAGAGGGCAAAACCGATGATTTTCAATATTATCATTTTTATGCCCTCCCTTTTTTAACGCTGTTAGTATTGTTGACAGGCTGTTTTTGACGTATACGCAGCTTAAACAACTATACGGTTTTGTTGTATTTGCTCATAGCCGATTCAATGCTGCCGTTAATTATTTCGTCAACCGCGCGCGCCGCGTTTTCCTTAACCTCGGAAAGCGTTTTAAGCTCGCTGTAATCAAACTTGCTCAATACCCAATCGACAGTTTCTATATCCTCGGGGCGCTTGCCCGCGCCTATCTTCACACGCGGAAATTCCTGTGTGCCAAGCATCGTTATAATATTGTTAACACCCTTTTGACCGCCTGCACTGCCGTTTTTACGTATGCGCAAGCTGCCCACGTTAAACGAAATATCGTCGGAAAGAACCAAAATTCTGTCGGGCTTGGTGCCGTAGCGCTTCGCCGCCTTTTGCACCGCCTCGCCCGAAAGGTTCATAAAGGTTTGCGGCATCATAAGCAGACAATCGGAATTGCCTATCATGCCTCTGCCGACCTTTGAATCAAAGGAAAGTACGTTGATTTTAATACCGTGCTTTTCGGCAAGATGCTCTATGCAGATAAATCCGGCGTTGTGGCGCGTATTTTCGTATCTTCCGCCGGGGTTGCCAAGCCCTACGATTATCCAATCGGGCGGAAGCGTCATATCGGTTTTATTTTTCTTCTTGAACATATTTTACTCGCTTTAAATATATTGTAACAGCTTATTATACCACACATATTTCGATTAGTCAATGACAGAGAAAGGGGTTGTGCTTTTAAAAAAACAAACGGAAACAAGCGTTTCCGTTTGAATTTATACGGCTTTGCGGTTTGCATTCCTCAAAAAGCAGGCCGAGCAATGCGAAAATTAATAGAGAAAATAACAATTAAGATACATACCCAACAATAGACTTACGGTGTTTGCGACTACGGTATATGCAAGGATTTTTGCCGTGCTTGTTTCCTTGAAATGCTTTTTGTAGACGAAAAATTCAACAACGTATACTATTATTTCAAGAACGATTGTTTCGATTAAATACGAGAACGGCAAAGCGAAGTACAATGCTCTCATTATAATTTGCGAGCATAAGTTAACCAAGAGCACCGTTATTAACAGCTTGTTTTTGAAGCCGAATAAAAGCGCGGTAAGAATTTCCGCTCCGACGGAAATCGAGATCATAAGAATCAGAGCAACAAACGCAACCAAAAAGAAATATGGATTGATTTGGGTGTCGATTTCTATGGTGTTGGCATTAAAATCATAATAAACGTCACCGTAAAAGTTAAACATTTTGCTCTCTTTTGGTAATTGAGCAGCTTCCGAAACGGCGATAATATTAAAATCCTTGTCCAACAGAGCGATTTTTATATCGTTGTAATGATTCAGCAGGCTTTCGTACTGCGTTAAAAATTCTTGATAATCGATACCCTCGCAAAAAGATACGCAGTATAAATTATCGTAATAATTTTCGATTTTTATGTTCGATTGAGAGTTTTTGTAATGAAAAGTAAAGCTATAAAATCCACCGTCGGAATAGTCGACAATGCTTTTTGCCTTAGACGCTGAATCGGCAAAGCTATTGGCTTGAAAATCAACGTAATTTTCGTCGCTTTTGTCAATTTTAATCAATAAATCCGCATAAACCGCATTATCGGGGATATTTGAAAGATTGACTGTTAAATGATCTGCCGGTGCCGGTGCATTTGCAGAAACAAACGTTGGCAGAGAAAAGACTGCTAAACAAAACACGATAAGCACAATTAAAGCTTTTTTGAATTTATTCATTTCATTACCTCCTTAAATACAGTATAGCAAAAAATCGTTGCTTGGTCAATAATGAATTGTCCCAAGCGGCTTGGATAAAAAAAGAAGTAACTTTTGGCAGACAAAAGTTACTCATAAAATGTGGCGAAGCCACGCATCATTAGACGCAGCCGTCATCATTGGCGAAGCCAACATCATTTGCCGAAGGCAAACATCATTCAAAAAACGCACCTGTGTCGGTAGACAAAAGTGCGTTTTTTGTTGGCACCCGCAACGGGAATCGAACCCATAACTACCCCTTAGGAGGGGGTTATTATATCCATTTAACTATGCAGGCATATTTTTTTGTCGGTCTAAACGGCGCGGAACACTTCATTTTCGAAAATTCGCGCCTCGCATTAGGATTCTAAAGCATCGGCTTGAATTTTCAAATCCACATCCGTTTATCCTCTCCAAAAAGCAGAGTCGGCTTGATACGGCGCGGAACACTTCGTTTTCGAAAATTCGCGCCTTGCATTAGGATTCTAAAGCATCGGCTTGATACGGCGCGCCGCCGAACACAGCCTAAATATTTTACCACAACCTTAAGTTTTGTCAAGGCTTTCGGGCAAAATTGTGCATATAATTAGGGTAGAGGGGCTATGTTTGTTAAAAAACATCATTGCAAAATTCAACATACTATGATAGAATATCATCGAAAAAACATAAATAAATATATTTGGAAACGTGATTATGAAGACTTTATACGAAAAAAAGGTTGTTAAATTCGGCGGCAGCTCGCTCGCTTCGGCAGAGCAGTTTGTTAAAAGCGCGAACATTATCAAGGCGGAAGCAAGCCGCCGTTTTGTCGTGCCCAGCGCACCCGGCAAACGCTTTGACGGCGACACCAAGGTTACCGACCTGCTTATTTCCTGCTATAACAAGAGCGTAAACGGCGGTGATTGGGAAGCCGATCTTGAAGAAATCAAGAGCCGTTACAACGATATTATAAACGGCTTGGGGCTTTCCACCGACCTTTCGGGCGAGTTTGCGACTATTACCGCAAATATTAAAAATGGCACCACACTCGATTACCTTGCATCGCGCGGGGAATACCTAAACGGTATCGTGCTTGCCGATTATATCGGCTATGAATTTATCGACGCGGCAGAGGTTATCTTTTTCGACGCGTCTGGCAAGTTTGATGCAACCAAGACCAACCTTATAATGTCGGAACGCCTTGCGGGCAAGAAAAACGCGGTTATTCCCGGCTTTTACGGCTCTAACCCCGATAAAACCATAAAAACCTTCTCTCGCGGGGGGAGCGATATTACCGGCGCGATCGTTGCGCGCGCGGTGGTTGCCGATATCTACGAAAACTGGACCGACGTTTCGGGCTTCCTTATGTGTGACCCCCGCATCGTCGAAAATCCCCGTCCTATAAAAATTATCACCTACCGCGAGCTTCGCGAGCTTTCCTATATGGGCGCTTCGGTGCTTCACGAGGACAGCATTTTCCCTGTTAAGCTTGCAAGCATTCCTATAAATATTCGCAACACCAATCGCCCCGAAGATGCGGGCACGCTTATCGTCACCTCGACCGACGGCTACAAGACCGACGATATTATCACAGGTATCGCAGGCAAAAAGGGATTTTCGGTTATCCGTATCGAAAAGGATATGATGAACCAGGAATCCGGCTTCGGTATGCGCGTGCTGAAGGTGTTTGCCGACCTCAATATCCCCTTCGAGCATATCCCCTCGGGTATCGACACTATGTGCGTTGTAGTTAACTCCGCCGACGTAAAGGGCAGAGAATACGATATCGCTTCTTCGATACAGAAGGCTGTAAACCCTGACCACATTCATATCGATAACAATATGGGCTTGGTTGCCGTCGTTGGTCGCAATATGGCAGGTATGCCCGGTACCGCGGCGCGCGTATTTATGGCGCTTGCGAGAAAGAATATAAACATCCGTATGATCGACCAAGGCTCGAGCGAGCTTAATATTATCATCGGCGTGGACGAAAGCTCGTTCACCCGTGCGATAAAGGCGATCTACAAAGAGTTTTGCAGCGCGCAATGAGCTACAAAACTCTGAAAAGCTATGCTGAATTCAGCATAACCGAAAGAAAAAGCGAATTTATCGGCTATTGCGCCCCGGTTAAAACCGAGGAGGAAGCGGTCGCTTTTGTTAATTCGATAAAGAAAAAGCATTCCGATGCGCGCCACAACGTTTATGCATACGTTCTGCGCGAAGGGTTCAAGGAACGCTTTTCGGATGACGGCGAGCCCCACGGAACCGCGGGTATGCCTGTGCTCGATTCGATACGCAAGGCAGGACTTACCGACAGCGTGGTGGTGGTTACCCGTTATTTCGGCGGAATACTGCTCGGAACGGGCGGCTTGGTGCGTGCTTACACCGCCGCGGCGGTCGGTGCGATAAAGGAATCGGGCGTTGCCGAGGTTGGCGAATTCGCGCTGATTTCGGTTAAATGCGGCTATTCCGAATACCAAAAAATTATGCCTTTGGTATCCTCGCTCGGTGCGCGCACGCGTGACAGCGATTTCGGCAGCGACGTAATGCTTACTCTTATGGTAGTTAAGCCCGAGGCGGAAGGCTTTATCGATGCGGTTATCGAATCGACGAACGGCCGCGCGAGCGCCGAAATTATCGGAGAGATAACCGATTTTATATGAAATTTTGATTAGAAAAAACGCGGACGACAGGTTCGCGTTTTTTTTATATAATATTATTGGGGAAGAAAGCGGAAAGGAGAAAAAATGCAATATAAAATAATGCTCGACGCAGGCCATTACGGTTACCGCAACCAATCGCCTGCGGTAAAGGAATACTACGAATCGAAGCAGATGTGGGAGCTTCATTTGCTTTTAAAGACCGAGCTGGAAAAATACGGATTTTTCGTTGCAACCACGCGTGACGTGCAGGAAAAGGATTTGGCTGTGGTAAAGCGCGGGCGTGCGGCAAAGGGGTACGACCTTTTTATATCGCTCCATTCGAACGCCGTTGGCGGAAGCAAGGGCGGCAACGTTAATAGGGTGGACGTATATACTGCCTACGATAACCTTAACAACGCACACGAGCTTGGACAAATTCTTGTAAAAGCTATTTCCGAATGTATGGGCGTAGACGCAGGTAATTCGAAAACCCGAAAAAGCGAAAAGGGCGATTACGAATACTACGGCGTTTTGCGCGGTGCGCGAAGCGTTGGCTGCCCGCTGTATTATATAATCGAGCATTCCTTTCACACAAACGAATACGCGGCGCGTTGGCTTATGCTGCAGGAAAACCTGTTGCGGCTCGCAAAAATCGAAGCCGCTGCCATAGCCGCCTATTTCGGTGTGAAAAAGGAATTCGAGCTTGGCGATATCAATATGGACGGAAAGCTTGATTCTATCGACGTGATGCTTATCAAGCGCGCATATTTCGGCACGCTTACCCTTACCGACGAGCAAAAAAGGCTTGCCGATATTAACGCAGACGGAGAAATCGATATTTTCGATTACCTCGCCGCAAAGCGCAAGTATTTTAAAGGGTAGGCAATATTAAAAACTAAGAGAGGGGGACTTTTTCGGAAGTCCCCCTCTCGTGCTTTCTGTTTATTTTGTTTTGTTCGAGTAAAAAAGCGAACTTCTATTTGACCGCGTATTCCTCGCCGTTTATAATAACCGTGCTTTCGTCGAGCCATACGATTTGTGCGGTTTTATATTCGTAATCCTCGCCCTCGTATACAAGAATCGGCTTTTTCCAATAGCTGCCGAAAACAACGCTCGCTTCGGAATCGGTGCGGGTTATATAAACGACCGTTTTCGTGCTTAAAAGCGATTCCTCGGTTCCGAGCTCAGCTTGGTAATTACCCTCGATAGAGGGGTAGACCGATTCGACGCTTACAGAGCTGAAGAACGCCGTGTATATAACCGAAACGAGATAGCAAACGACAACCGCAATGCCGAGAAGCACCGATATTGCCGCGGTGATTGCTTTGAAATTGCTGTCGGGCACGAATTTAATATAAAGCAGAAAAACGCAAACCACCCAGATTATTGCAAAAATCACCGAGCCGCCCCATTCGCCGCAGGCAAAGCAAAGCGCCGAAAGAAGCGATAGGGGAGCGGAGATGATTAAAAGTATTCTGCCCGCGCGGTTGAATTTTAGCTTGTAAACGAGCGAAAGCACAGCGCTTGCCACAGCCAAAAGCGCATAGATTACCGCCATTGCGATTTCGCCGTGAATACGGAACTCGAGATTCAAGCATAGCGCGAACAGCTCGAATATCGGGAATATCGCGAAAATAACGCAAAGTAATATAGGAATCGTTTGCTGTATAATATTTAAGGTTTTTTTGTTCATAGTCCGTTGCTATTCCTTTACAACAGAAATTTCTTTTATACCGTAGTATTCAAAGCATTTTAACGCCTGCTCGTTTATTCTTTCGCCGCATACGGCTATCGGCACTGCGGGCGGACAGGCGATATTGAACTGTGCAAGTATGCGTCCGAGCGATTGGCTTGCTTTAATAATTTCGCTTTCGGCAAAAAGCGCCTCGCGCAGAGAGATTGCATAGGGGCAATCGCACAAATCGGGCGCAGAGTCTTTTATCGCTTGCCTGCGCTCTGCCGATAAAAGCGCGGTTATTATTTTATCGAGCGAATCGGCGTTTTCGGGCGTTAGCATCAGAACCAAATAATCGCTATCGGCAAATTCGGGGAAAATACCCGCGTTTTCGAGCAATTTCGCAAGCTCGCCGCCGCAATAGCCGTAGCTTTTCGGCTTTAAGGTAAGCTTTAAAGGCTCGCTTCCGCAAAGCACAAAGCCGTGGTCTTTAAGCCTGCCCTTTGCAATATTGATTTTGATTATAAATTCCGAAAGCCTTTCGGGATAGCCGTTTGCGATATATGCGTTTGCCGTATCGAGCGATTGCAAAATCAAATACGAAGGGCTTGTCGAGCCGAAGAGCGAAAGCGCACTTTTTGCGTTTTCGCAAAAAGCCTTCGGTGCAGTGCTCGCAATATGCAGATAAGCTCCGCCGGTTAGAACCGGAAGCGTTTTATGCGCCGAGGAGCAGCACATATCTGCGCCCAAATCGGTCGGATAAAGCGATTCGGGCAGGAATTTAAGATAAGCTCCGTGTGCGCAATCGACGCAAAGATAAGCACCGCTTGCTTTGCACAGCGCGGAAATCGCCTTTATATCGGCACAGCCGCCAAGATAATCGGGTGTGGTGATAAACACCGCCGTTTTTTCGTTGCTTTGTAAAAGCAGCTTGGAAAGCTCGCAATTATCTATCCCGCAGGAAAGGTATTCGCTTGCTTTTAACCATATCGGCGAAAAATCAAGCAAGGCACAGCCCGAAATAAACGATTTGTGCGCATTGCGCGATGCGATTAGCCGCGTTACACCCTGCCGTTTAAGCAGATAAAGCATTGCACGAATGCAAAGCGAGGAGCCCTCGGCGGAATAAAAGCTTTCGCATTCGAAAAGCTTGCTTGCGTTTGCTTCGCTTTCTTTAATAATTCCGCTCGCTTCATAAAGACTGTCTGCGCCTGCTATTTCGGTAATATCGGCTTGCTCGCAGCCCAAAAGCGTTTTGCCCTTGTGCCCCGGCATATGCGCCCTTACCGCTTCGCTTGCTATGTATTTTTCTACAAAATCGCGTATCGGCGTGTTCATTATTCCTCTAAAGCCTTTGAAACCGCAACCGCTATCGCGCATTCCATACGCTTGCGGAAGAGCTTGCAGCCGTATTCATATATTCCGCGGACAGAGCCTGTTGCGTGGTATGCGTTTGCCGCGCACCCGCCCGAGCAGTAAAGCTTTGCCCAGCAGTCCTTGCAGTCCTCGCGCGCATATACGTTGCAATCCATAAATTCCTGCTGTATTTCGGTGTTTGAAACGCCGTTCCAAATATCGCCGAGCTTGAATTTTTCTTCGCCGACGAATTGGTGGCAGGGGTAAAGGTCGCCCCAAGGGGTAACCGCCATATATTCGGTGCCGCTACCGCAGCCCGAAATACGCTTGTATATGCAGGGACCGCCCGAAAGGTCGATCATATAGTGATAAAAGGTAAAGGGCTTGCCCTCACGCTCGCGCTTGACCATAAGCGAGGCAAGCTGCTCGTACTGCGAAAGCACTATAGGCAGGTCTTCCTCGGTAAGCTCGTTTTTATCGCCGGAGGGGCAAACCACCGGCTCCATCGAAAGCTCGGTAAAGCCAAGCTCGAGCATTTTTTCGATATCCTTTAAAAAATCGGGGTTTGCGTGGGTGAAGGTGCCGCGCATATAGTAGTTTTTGCCGCCGCGTGCTTCGACAAGCCTTTGAAATTTGGGGACTATACGATCCCAGCTTCCGTTGCCTGCGTAGTCAACGCGGTATCTGTCGTGAATTTCCTTTCTGCCGTCGAGCGAAAGCACTACGTTGCTCATTTCGCGGTTGGCAAAATCGATAACGTCGTCATCGATAAGCAAGCCGTTTGTGGTGAGCGTAAAGCGGAAATTTTTGTTCTTTTCCTTTTCGATACTGCGGGCGTATTCGACAAGCTGCTTTACCACCTCGAAGTTCATCAAAGGCTCGCCGCCGAAGAAGTCTACCTCCAAATTGCGTCTGCTTCCCGAATTTTCAACCAAAAAATCAAGCGCACGCTTGCCGGTTTCAAAGCTCATTACAGCGCGCTCGCCGTGGTATTTGCCTTGGCTTGCAAAGCAATATTCGCAGTTTAGGTTGCAGGTGTGAGCAATATGCAGGCAAAGCGCTTTTACAACGCCGGCGGTTTTTCTTTTAAGCTCGCCCGCCATCGATTTAAAGCTGTCGGGCGTAAAAAGCTTGCTTTGGTTTTTAAGCTCGGTCACCTGCTCGTAGCATTCGGCAATATCGCTTTCGGTAACTCCGCTTACGCAAGCGTATTTTTTATTCATTGCGGCAAGGATGCTTTCCTTGCTTTCGTTTTCGTACAGCGCGATAATATCGTATGCGATATCGTCAACCGCGTGCACCGAGCCGGAGCAGATATCGAGAACGATATTGCAGCCGAGTAGCTTATATTGATGTACCATTTGGTTTAACCTCTTACGAAAAAAGTGCCGTTACGTCGGCACTTTTTCTGTATATCCTTGTGAATTACTTGGATTCCTTTTTGTTTTCGCACTGCTGGTTAGCAATACCGCAGCTTGTTTTGCAAGCAGACTGGCAGGAGGTCTGGCATTCGCCGCATCCGCCGTTTTTAGCGCTTTCGCAAAGGTTACGGGTTTCCAAAGTTTTGATATGTTTCATTGTAATATCCTCCGAAAATACTTAAATTCGATTAATTATACACCAAACCTGCTTTTAAGTCAACACATTTTTGCTTATTTTTATTATTCTTCGTCATCCTTTTTCTCGCGCAGGCTTGCTTTGGGCATATGTGCGTTTCTCGGGCGCGTGTTTTTGCGCTTTATACCGATAACCACAGCCGTTACCGCCGCGGCAAACGCCAAGCCGACGAAGAGGTAAACCAATATATCTCCGAATTCGATTTTGGTTTTCGGCTCGGGAACAATATCGCTTTCCTCGCGGCTTTCGTCAAAGCTTATTTCGCTTTCTTGGCCGCTTGCTTCGCTTTCGCTTGCGTTTTCGCTTTCCTCGGGGGTGCTTGCCTCGGGCTCGCTTTCCTCGGGGGGAAGCTCGATATATTCACGGTGAAGAAGAGTAAGCTTTGTGACGGCCTCGAACTCCTTTAAAACGCTTTGCTTTGCGGCGCTTGCCGAGAAGAGCATTGCAATATCGCTTTCAAGCGCTTGCGCCTGCTCGTAAGTAAGAATACCGTTATCGAGCAGAACGAGTGAATTGTTTATTTTTGAAAGCGCGAGCGCCGCCGTGTCGGCATCGATACCGCCGAGCGACAGAATATAGCCGTTGATTTTGGTTTTGGAATATTCGAGTATTGCTCTTACCGTTTCGGAATCGCTCGAAATTGCACTTGCCGAGCCGTTTTTGAACAGCGTATCCGCAAGATAACCGGCGTAGTTCTGTGCAAGATAACCTTCGAGCGAGCTCATAATAAAGCCGTCGGCGTTTATATTGCGGCTGTCGGATATTGCACCTTGCATAGCCTTTGCCGAAATCGGCTTTTCGGCCTCGAGCGCGGTAAGGAAATATTTCGTCTTGCCGGTATAGGCGCCGAAAAGCTCGCCCTTGGATTTAACGTAGCCGTCGGAATAGGCAAGAATATCGGTAATATCGCCCTCGTCGGAATCGCCCTCGTAAAGCGAAAGCACCAATCCGTCGAATATGCCGCTTTCTATCCAGCCGATAGAATCCTGCATATAGTAGTGTGCCACGCTGTCGCGGCCTGCCGATGCAAGCAGGGTAATATCGTTGCGCTTTGCGCGCACGGCGTCACTTATGCTTTGCGCCATATCGGTAACGAGCGAGGTTTTGTATTCAACCCACTTTTCCCAATGCGGCGAATCGAACAAAAGGCTTCCGAGTTCGTTTACCTCGCCTATCGGGAGCGAATATTTTTCCGAAAACTCGTTAAGCGTTGCCGAATCGTAGCCCAAATCGGCGTCTGCTTGGAATTTCGGATAGCGCAGGTAATCGAGCATTAAAAGAGAAATATCGTATTTTCCGATAATATACTCGATATAACCTATAAAAAATTCCTTGAATTCTTTGTTTTGGGGCGAGAAATATTTGCCTTCGAGCCCCTTGCCCGATTCGTTCGCCTTGGTCATCCAAGAGGGCGAAGCGATCGAAGCGTATTCGTTATAGTAAACGTCGACCGAAAGACCGAGCACAATATTTTCCTCGGCACAGACCGAAATATACGCCTTTAAAACGTCGAATCCGCCGAAAAGGTCTTCCTGCTTGAATTTGCTGTTCTCGGGCATGGGGATACAGGTTGCATAGCCGTTGGTAATGCGCAAAAACAGCGTGTTGAGTCCTGCCGCCTTTGCCTTTTTAACTATTGTGCGCACCCGGTTTATATCGGTTTCCCTCGGCGTGTGGAACGCGGCGCGGGCTTCGGCAAAATCGCTATCGGTACAGAAACGGTTTATTTCGTTTTCCAATCGCTCGGTAAGCGAAATAAGACTGCGGTAATTAAGGTTTCCCATTTCGCCGTTTATTTCGTTAATAAGCGTTTTCATCGCCAGATAATCGGCGGGGTAATAGCCCGCAAGCGCGTTATCGACAAGCGATTGAGAATACTGCAGCTCGTATTGCAGAGTGCGCTTAAAGGAATTTTTATCGTAGCTTATCGTTGCAACCCCTTCGGAAACGGTGCATTTCGCGCCGAGCAGCGAAGAGGCGATAAGCATATTTTTCGTGCTTTCGGTGGCGGCGGAGATAATAAATCCGCCTTCCTCCGCAATAATATTACTGCCGCGTGCGGTAATAAAGCCCTCTTTGCTAACCGCAATATCGTAGCTGAAATCGGGGGACGGTTCCTGCAACGGATCGGTAATAACGTAATTGCCCTCGCCGCTTATATTAAAGCTGTTTTCGAAATAGGGGTCGAAGTTGCCGTTGGCATCGCACACGAAAAGCCTTTGGGTATAGCTGTCGTAGAAAACACGCGTGCCGACCTTTATATTGGCCTTGAACCACTGCACCTTCGTGCCGGATGCCGAAACGACGGCAGAGCCTTCGGGGATTGCAAGGTTTTCGCCCTCGGGCAGACCGCCCTCGACGATATCGGTAACCACGCCCTCGGCGTTAATAACTATATTGTGTCCCCATTGGGTTTGACCGGTCGTTGCAAGATTGCGGTAGATAATAACCGTGTCTGCCGTGCGGGTTAGGTTTTCGCCGTTGACGAATATAAATTTTTCGCTTTCCTCGGCGCTCGGAATAATACACAAAAGCGAAAAAACGAGCGAAAAAGCAACAAGCAGCGGCAAAATTCTTTTTGCCCTTATCATATTTCGACCTCCATTCCGTCGTAGGAGGTTAAAAATCCAAGCTTGCCCGCCGCTTCGGAAAGCTCATCGTGAAGCAGCATTCCATTGTGCGAGAAGTGGTTGACTATATGCACCGTGCTTTCGTTGCATACTCCGATTTCCTCGAGCCTTTTGCGCACTGCGGGAACGCTGTCGAGCCCCATATGACCGCCTGCGCTGGGGATAGCGACGTAGGTGCAGTCGTAGCTTACGAGGTCTGCCTTTACCGCATTCTTTTGAAGATATTCGAATACCTCGTCGAAGGGGATACCGGTATCGTGCAGGTAAAGGATTGTCTTTTCGCCGTCGGTGATTAAATAAACGAAGGGCGTTTCCTTCGGTGCGTGGAACGCGGGGAGTGCGGTGACGGTATATTTGCCTGCGGCAGTAACGTCGTAGGCTTTTATTTCGTTAACCGTAACCGAGGGGGGAATATCTTCTTCGTCGGTATCGTGTACGAAATGCTTATACCTGCTTATCACCGCCTTGTTGCCGTATATATGCAGAGTCGGCTCCGACATATTGTGCGCAAAGCAGGATTCCATACGCATAATAAGGTCGGTCGGCTCGAAATGGTCGATATGCGAATGGGTTACGAAGCAATATTTTGCCTTCGAAAGATCAAGCCTGCTTTTAAGCATATGGTTATAGGTATCGGCGGGGAAATCGATAAGTAAATCGTCGTTTATAAGCGCTTGCGAGCGGGTGCGGATATTTTTGCCGCCGAGCTCCTTTGCGCGAACGCAATATTCGCAATTGCAAAACAGCGCGGGCCATCCCTCTGCCGCCGCGGTACCCAAATAGGTCAGCTTCATAAAATTTATCATCCTTTTTAAAAAGTTATTGCATAGCTTTACAAAATATATTATAATAGAGCGCAAAGCAAATTTCAAGTGAAAAAGCGTTATATTTGAAAAGATAAAATAAATTTATAAAAATTCGAAAAAAGGTATTGCATTTTTGAAAAACGCGTGTTATACTTTAGTGTGCGAATTATTGGAGCATTGCGCTCCTTGCCATAAAAACGAAAGAGAGGATTTTTGAAATGAAGCAGGGTATCCATCCCGAATACAAGACCACCACTATTAAGTGTGCTTGTGGCGCAGAATATGTTACCAAGTCTGTTAAAGACAACGTTAAGGTTGATATTTGTTCTAAATGCCATCCGTTTTTCACCGGCAAGCAGAAGTTTGTTGATGCAGGCGGACGTGTAGATAAGTTCAAGAAGAAGTTCAATCTCGACTAATCGTAGCATGATCAGGGAGCGGCACGGCGTGCCGCTCTTTTTTCTTTTTTAATCTCGAGTTCTTGTGCCTTTTCTGCAAGAACGCATAAGGCAATGCCTTATATGCATAATGGTAAAGAGGTGATATTATGCCCGAAAACCTGAATATAACCAACGAACTGCAAAACGGTAACGGCAAAGCGCTGCTGGTTGCCGTTTCCACAGTTGACGAAAACGAACGCGCCAACCGTTCGCTCGATGAGCTTGCCGGTCTTTTGGAAACCGCGGGCGGCAGCGAGGCGGCGCGCGTTATACAAAACCGACAAACACCCGATAAGGCGACCTATATCGGAAGCGGCAAGGTGCAGGAAATTGCCGAATTTATAAAGAACGACGGCGATATTTCGCTCGTCGTGTTCGATAACGAGCTTACTCCCTCGCAAATCGCCAATCTCGAAAAGGAAATACAGGGCGTGCGCGTTATCGACAGAACTATGCTTATTTTGGATATTTTCGCTCTGCACGCGGTAACCGGCGAGGGTAAGCTGCAGGTTGAAATAGCCTGCCTGCGTTATACCGCACCGCGTCTTACCGGCAGGGGCAAGGAGCTTTCACGATTGGGCGGCGGTATAGGTACCCGCGGCCCGGTGAATCGAAGCTCGAAAGCGACCGCCGACATATTAAACGCCGTATTGCCGCGCTTTCCGAGGAGATTGCCGAAATCGAACGCACCCGCAACGTAAAGCGTGCAACGCGTATGCGCTCGGGTATTAAATCCGCCGCAATAATCGGCTATACCAATGCGGGCAAATCGACGCTTTTGAACACGCTTACCGATGCCGGCATTCTTGCCGAGGATAAGCTGTTCGCCACGCTCGATCCGACAACGCGCAGGCTTACACTCCCCAGCGGTGCCGAAATATTGCTTACCGATACCGTCGGCTTTATCGACCGATTACCTACACATTTGGTTAAAGCCTTTAAATCCACGCTCGAGGAATTAAAATACGCCGATTATATTATTAATATAACCGACGCGAGCGAGGATATCGAGGAGCGCGAGCGCAAGCGCGCGGTAACGCTTCAGCTTGTGCAAGAGCTCGGCGCGGGCGAAAAGCCGATGTTAGAGGTGTTTAATAAATGCGATATTGCTCTGCGCGATATACCTTTCCCGAAGGGAACTATAGAAATATCGGCAAAAAGCGGCGAGGGAACACAAGCTCTGCTCGAAAAATTGGACGAGCTCGTTTCCTCGGGCAAAAAGAAGATGAGGCTTCTCGTACCCCATTCCGAAGCGGGCGCTGTAACCGATATTTACCGCCTTGCAACCGTGCTTGAATGCGAATATACCGATTCGGGCGCGCTTATATACGCCGAATGCGATGCGCGTGCGCAAGGAACCTTTGGCAAATACGAGGTTTAACAATTAATAAAAAAGTCTGTGATATGCTCACAGACTTTTTTTATTATTCGTTTGCGGAATACGGTTGAAAAGTACCAAAATAGGTTCGACTTACAAGAATGCAGTCGTAGATTGTGATTTCACCGTCAAAATCCATATCTGCAAAACCGAGTTCGAGATCGCTTGGCGTGTAGGTTTCAAAATAAATACGTTTTGCAAGTATGTAATCAAATTGGTCGACCGAATTATCGCCGTTGATGTCGCCATAACCGTACATTGACATAACAAATCCGTCTGCAGAAATGACGTTTTCGTGGGAATTCAGTATTTCGCAAGCGGTAACGGCGTTATCGATTTTGGTTTTATCCACAATAAAAGTGTATGTGTATTTAGCGTCACCGATTTCGCTTGCGTCACGCTCTACTATGGGCTCTGCGGATTTCAAAAACACGCCGTACAATTCAAAATCGGTTTTATCTTTGTATATCGATGAATCGATTTTTGCATTCGTTCTTACAATGAGTTTATATGACTGAAACTCGGGAAGCTTCCATAGTTGGCCTTTTGTCATATCCTTATACGGCGTGTCGACGGCGGACGCAACCGCGCAAAACAGCGAAATAAGAACACACATGCCTATTAAAATTGCAGTTGTTTTCCTCATTTACTTCTCTTCCTTTCATCAATATGGAGTGAAATACAGTGTTCTGTAGGAACGCCGAAAAAGTTAAATAATTCGCCTTGTTTATAGCAGAGAGATTCAACATTTCGCGAGTTAAAACCAAGAGTTCGTTTTCTACGTAAGGTTCTTCGATCGGAACGAGCGAAACATTATCGTTCTGTTTCCACTATGTACAGTATACATCAGTAATAGCAAAAAATCAATAAAAAATCGTCGAGAATCGATAAAGATTTAAAACAGAGATTTTAGGCAAAATTTTCACCTTAAAAATCGCGAGAGGAAAAGATTGTCGAAGCATTCCACGGATAAAAACAACGGTTAATTGATAGAAACCAAAAAGCTTTTTCATTTTTTGCAAAAGCTATTGACAAATAGGTCTACAAGGTGTAGAATGGCGTTGGTCTACAATATGTAGAACGGAGGTTATTTTATGACAGACTACCAAATGGGCGAAATCGAAACGAGGTTCGCCGAAATAATATGGGAGAGCGAGCCGATAAGCTCGACAGAGCTTGCAAGGCTTGCAAACGAATTGCTTTGCTGGAAAAAGAGCACCACCTATACCGTGCTTAAAAGGCTTTGCGATAAAGGGATTTTTAAAAACGAAGGCGGAAGCGTTAAATCGGTTATAAGCAGGGAAGAGTTCTATTCCTTGCAAAGCGAGCGATTCGTAGAGGATAATTTCAAAGGCTCGCTGCCCGCGTTTTTAACTGCATTCACAAAGGGCAGACAGCTTTCGCAGGAGGAAATTGCCGAAATACGAAAAATGCTTAAGCAGCACGAGGAGCAGCAATGAGCAGAATACTTATTACTTTAATAAATATGAGCATAACCGCATCGGTGCTTGCAATAGCTCTGCTTTTGCTTAAAACGGTTTTCAAAAGGTTGCCGCGCTTCGTTTCGGTAATACTTTGGGCGTTCGTTGCGGTAAGGCTTGTTTTGCCGTTCAATTTCGAAAGCGAGCTTTCGCTTATCCCCTCGGGCGAAACGCTTCCGCAAAGCATAACCGATACCGCCGTCCCGCAGATTAATTCGAACCTGCCGTTTATCGATACGGCTGTCGACAGCGTTTTGGCGGAAAACTTTACCCACGGCAGCGCCGAGGGAGCAACTCCGATGCAACGTGTTTTCGAAATCGCAAGCGTGGTTTGGCTTTGCGGTGTCGCGGTAATGCTTTTATATTGGCTTTGCAGCGTTATTCGAATAAAGCACATACTGCGCGAATCGGTTCCGCTTTATACCAAAAAGGAACGCATTTATATCTGCGACAGAATTCCTTCGCCCTTTATTTTCGGAATAATAAGACCGAAAATATATATGCCCTCGGGCATAACCCCGTCCGATGCCGAATGCGTTATCGCACACGAGCGCGCGCATATTTCGCGCAGGGACTATATATGGAAGCCTTTGGCGTTTTTACTGCTTTCGGTATATTGGTTCAACCCGATTTTGTGGGTTGCCTATATCTATTTCTGCCGCGATATCGAGCTTGCAACCGACGAAAAGGTAATTAAGTCCAACGGCGAGGATATAAAAATACAATACAGCCACGCATTGCTTAACTGCTCGGGCGACCGCAGATTTATTACCGCCTGCCCGACAGCCTTTGGCGAAAACGCGGTTAAGGACAGAATAAAAAACGTGCTTAACTATAAAAAGCCTGCGTTTTGGGTTGCCGCAATATCGCTTATTGCCGTGGTGCTCGTTCCGGTGTTCTTCCTAACCGACCCGAAGCCCGACACGCTTGACGAAATGCCGACCGTTGCCGGCGAGGGCGAATTCTTTCTCGATACGATAGTTATCGACGTAGAAAGCGGATATATGCTTGTAAGAAATATCGTTTTCGCGCCGTTATCCGATGCCGAGGACGGTATATACCGTATTCCGCTTAAAACACAAAAGGGAAGCATTCCCGAAATAAAAATCGGCGGCAAGGTGCGCGTGGTGCACACAGGCGATTGGGATACGACCGAGCGCATTCCGCGTTTAAAGGAAATCGTTTCGCTTCACACCTTCGGAACTCTCCCGCCCGAAACACATTCGCCTATATCCGATTTCGAATACCGAAATAACTATTACGGCGGAAAATCGATTATTAAATACAACGGCAACGACGAAAACGTTGTTATTCCCACGGTTATCGAAGGCAAGGCGGTTATTCACATATCCGGCACGGCGTTTGAATCGAATATGAATATAAAAAGCGTTTATATTCCCGATACCGTTTATCAAATAAGCGGAAGCGCGTTCGAAAACTGTACGAATCTCGAATCCGTGCATATGCCTATCGCGCTTTACGGCATCGGCGACAGCGCGTTTGCAAACTGCAAGAGCTTAAAGGAAATCGAGCTTCCGAACACTCTGCAAAGAATCGGAAACGCCGCTTTCGAAAAATGCTACGGCTTAAAATACGTTAAAATCCCCAAAAGCATTAAATATTGGGGCGGAAAAAGCTTTGCCAAAAGCGGACTGAAAGAGGCAGAGTTCGAGGAAGGACTTGCCGAAATCGGCTCGAGCGATTTTCAGGAATGCCTGTGGTTAGAAAAGGTAACCATTCCCGAAGGCACCGAATGGAGCTTTTGGTGCTTTTACGGCTGCGGCGCTCTGCCGAAGGAATACCGCGAGCCGCCAAAGGATGAATAGGAGTGTACAATGAAAAAAATATTATCGATACTGCTTGTATTTACAATGCTTTTTGCGCTTTGCGCTTGTAAAAATGAAACGGTCGACGAATCCTCGCAAATCGAATCCTACCCCGAAACGCCCGCCAATGATTTTCAATATACCGAGCTCAAGGACGGAAGCGGCTTAAGCGTCGAGTATTACTACGGCGGCGATGAGGTTGTGGTTATTCCCGCGGTTATCGAGGGCAAGCAGGTAAAGGACGTGCGCATTAGCTCCTTCCGTTATAACGAAAAGCTTAAAACTCTTTATATCCCCGAGGGCGTAACGACTTTAAGCGTTTGGCTTATAGACGATCAGGCTGCTACCACTACTGTCGAAAAAATCGTGCTTCCGAGCACCTTGAAAACTATCGACGGCAGTGCCTTTAAGGGCTTCGCGCACCTACGCGAAATCAACCTGCCCGACAGCTTGGAAAAGGTCGGCGGCTCGATATTCGAGGGCTGTGTAAGTCTTACGAGCACCTATCTGCCGGCTGCCTGCTTCGGCAAGGGATATGCTTCGCTCTGCGGTTGCTTTATCGAAAATGTCGTCGTTCCCGAGGGCGTAACAAAGCTCGATTACATCGAATTTTCGAACGCGGCTATTAAAAATATAACTCTTCCAAGCACCTTAAAGGAAATCGGCTTCGCCGCCTTTTGTAACTGCCCGATAGAAGAAATCACACTTCCCGAAGGGCTTGAAATAATAGACGAACGCGCCTTTTACGGCACGAAGCTGAAGGAAGTAATTATCCCCGCAAGCGTGAAATCGCTTTCCGATATCGCCTTCAACGGCGTTCCGACGCTCGAAAAGCTCGTTTTCCTCGGCGATGCGCCGCAGTTCCATACCGATTGGGAAAATGCGTTCAACGAGCCCGATAGATTTTATGAAATTCATATAAGCAAATCGGCAAAGGGCTTTAGCTTCCCGCGCTGGAACGGATTCCCCGTGCGCTATACCGATTCGAGCGAAATGCCCAAAACAAGCGGCGATTTTGAATATTTCGAAAACGAAAAGGGTATAACCGTTTCGGGTTATCTCGGCAACGGTGGCGATATAGTTATCCCCGAAAGCATAAACGGGCGCGCGGTAACCGAAATAGGTATACGCGCATTCGGCGGAAACGAAATTATTAAAAGCGTTAAATTCCCCGCAACGCTCGAAAAAATCGGCAACCGCGCGTTTATGAATTGCGGGGGAATGGAAAAGCTCGAGCTTCCGAGCACGCTTAAGGAAATCGGAAGCGCGGCGTTTGCCTCCTGCTATGCGTTAACCGAGGTAATTATTCCCCAAGGTGTTGAAACGATCGGGAACGATGCATTCGCCTTTAACGACGGAATAATAAAGGTCGTGCTTCCCGAGGGTGTAAAAAATTGGGGCGCGCATGTTTTCCAAAACTGCAATTTGATAAGCGACGTAACGCTTCCTTCGGATATGACGGTTTTGCCCGACGGTATGTTTTTCGCGAATTACAGCCTAACACAGCTCACTCTTCCCGAAGGGCTTGTCGAAATCGGCAAGAGTGCGCTCCGCAGCACGAAAATCGAATCGCTTACACTGCCCGAGGGCTTGAAGATTATCGGCGATTACGCGTTCGAGGGCACCCCCAAGCTTAAAAGCATAAATATCCCCGAATCGCTCGAATATATCGGCGAAGAGGCGTTCGAGAGCACCTCGATAACCGAGCTGACTTTACCCGCAGGGTTCAAGACCTTCTGGGGTTGGTCGTTTAACTGCTGTTACAAGCTCGAAAAGATAATCTTCCTCGGCGATGCACCCGAGGTAAAGATAACCTCCGACGAGGACGACGGCTATGGATACAGTATAGATTACAGCTTCCCGAACAATACCGATTTCACCGTTTATATCAATCCCGAAGCAAATGGCTTCGAGGGTGGATTTTGGGATGAATGTGAAATCGCAATAATCGGCGAAGTCGAAGAGGAAAGCGAAAAGACTTGGGAATAAGCAACATAGAATAGATAAAAGGCTTTTGCGGCGTTTCGCAAAAGCCTTTTTTCTACGGTGAGCAACGGTGCTATTTATCTTTTGCTTTCGCAAAAAAGTTTTTGAAAAAGAGCGAGAGAGAGCTTTTTGTAAAAAGCTCTCTCTCGTAATCAAATATTCAAATTCAGCTTTCGAAAACGATTGCTTCGAAGGGTGCGAGCTTCAAAACGTTGCCTTCGGGAAGGGTTGCGTTTTCGTAGTTGGAAAGCAGCAGCTTGCTGCCCTCGATATCGGTCTTAACGTCGAGAGGGTAGGGCGAGAAGGAGCAAACCACGGTAACGGTTTTGCCGTTGCCGATACGCTGATATGCGATAATATCGTCGTAATCAAGCATAACCGGCTTTATGCTGCCTACCGATAGGGTTTCGACGTATTCCTCGCTCTTGCGAAGCGCAATCATCTTTTTGTAATAGTTAAGAACGCTGTTTTCGTCCTTCGCTTCGTCCTCGGCGTTAAAGCGTATATATTCGGGGTGAATCTTCATCCAGGGCTTAACGCTTGAAAAACCGCCGTTTTCTCCTGCTGTCCAGGGGAAAGGAATTCTGCCGTTATCGCGGCTGTAGCGGTTAACCGCCTTTATCGCTTCCTCGGGCGTTAGGCCGTCGTTTATAGCAATGCTGTAATGGTTTTTGGTAGAGATATCGTCGACGTCGTCGATAGATTCAAAGGTGGTGTTGGTCATACCAAGCTCTTGTCCCTGATAAATAAAGGGGATACCGCGCAGGTAGAACCAAAGCGTGCCGAGCATTTTTTGCGAAAGCTCGGTCTGGTATTCCTTGGGCAAGAATTTTTCGCTCGCACGCGGGTAATCGTGGTTTTCGAAGTAGACCGCGCCGAAGCCGATTTTTTCGGTTTCTATCTGCGATGCGAACATCTTATCGCGCAGTAGCGAAATAGGCCATTCCCAAGCCTTTTTGCAGGTGTACCAGGTGTGGCCGTAGGAATAAAGCTCGGAATAAGAGAAATCGAAAAGGGTAGAGAAATAACCGTTTTCGCCGATATATTCGCCAAGCTGATGATATGGTACGCCCGCCGCCTCGGCAACGGTAATGCAATCGTAGCGGTCAAAGGTGCGTTCTCTTAGCTCGGTAAGAAAATCGCCGATACCGGGGTAGTTTCTCGTTGGGCCGAAGCAGCCTACCAAGCCGTCGTCGCCATCGGGCTCGAGCGAGGAAAGCGTGGGCTCTTTTTTAAGATGGGTGATAGCGTCGATACGCCAGCCGCCCAAGCCCTTATCGAGCCACCAATTTACCATTTCGTAAATACGCTCGCGCAGCTTGGGGTTTTCCCAATTAAGATCGGGCTGCTTTTTCGAAAACAGGTGCATATAATATCTGCCGTTTCCGACGTGCTCCCACGCACTGCCGCCGAACATCGAGCGCCAGTTGTTTGGCGGGCCGTTTTCGCTGTTGCGGAAGTAGAAGTATTCGGCTTCCTCGCAGTTGGGGTCGGCAAGTGCTTTTTGGAACCATTCGTGCTCATCGGAGCAGTGGTTAACCACAAGGTCCATAATTATTTTTATATTGCGCTTTTTCGCTTCCGCCAAAAGCTCGTCCATATCCTCCATCGTGCCGAAAAGGGGGTTGATTGCCTTGTAGTCGGAAATATCGTATCCGCCGTCGTCCATCGGAGAAGCGTAGACGGGGCAGAGCCAGACGTAATCGATACCGAGCGATTGCAAATAATCGAGCTTGCTTGTAATGCCTTTAAGGTCACCGATACCGTCGCCGTTGGCGTCGCAAAAGCTTCTGGGGTATATCTGGTATGCTATTTTTCTTTTCCATAATTCGTTTTTGCTCAAAATTATCAGCTCCTTCCAAGCTCGACTATACCATATTTTTCGACGAATTACAATATTTGTTATATATTTTTTGTAAATAACCATTGAAAAAGTTCGAGTTATATGTTATATTATATAGCGGTGATGTTTGATTTGATAACACGCCGTTTGTTTTTGTAAAAAAATAAATTTCATACATCAGGAGGAATTCCCGAATGGCACTTACCCAGCAGCAAATCGCGGAAAAAACCGCGGTTCTCGAAGCCTACATATCCGAGAATAAGGATGTTAAGGGCGTACTTATCCCCATAATGCAAAAAGCACAAGAGCTTTTTGGCTACCTCTCGTTCGAAACTATGGAGCTTATCTCCGAACGTCTTGACGTTCCGGTTTCGGAAATCTATGGCGTTGCAACCTTCTATGCACTCTTCTCGTTGAAGCCGAAGGGCGATTACGTTATTTCGGTCTGCACCGGTACTGCGTGCTACGTTAAAGGTGCTCAGGCAGTGCTTGACGAGGTTAAAAATCAGCTCGGTATCGAATCCGGCGAAACCACCGAAGACGGCAAGTTTTCTATCCAGGATACCCGTTGCCTCGGTTGCTGCGGTCTTGCTCCCGTTATGACTATCAATAACGACGTTTACGGCAGACTCGACCCCGCCGACGTCAAAGATATCCTCGCTAAATATTAATTGTCGAAAGGAATTGGAATAAATGAAATCATTGGCTCAGCTTGCCGAGATCCGCGCCGAAGCTAAAAAGGCTATCGCGGTTCGTATGCAGGATAAATCTCTTTCCGATAGTAAGGTAAAAAGACACGTGCTCGTTTGCGGCGGTACCGGCTGTACCTCCTCGGGCTCTGTAACCATTCGCGAAATCTTCGAAAAGGAGCTCAAGGCGAGCGGTATCGAAAACGAAGTTAAAATCGTTCAGACCGGCTGCTTCGGTCTTTGTGCTCTCGGTCCCGTCGTTATCGTATACCCCGAAGGAACCTTCTATTCTCAGGTTACTACCGACGACGTTGCCGAAATAGTTAATTCCCACCTCGTAAACGGCGAGCTCGTTCAGAGATTGGTTTACGACGATATCGGCGGCGGCAAAAAGGCAGATGGCCCCGTTGCGCTTAACGAAACCGGCTTCTATAAGGATCAGCACCGCGTTGCATTGCGTAACTGCGGCGTTATCGATCCCGAAAATATCGATGAATACATAGCTACCGACGGCTACCTCGCGCTCGGCAAGGTATTAACCGAAATGACTCCCGACGAGGTTATCTCGGTAGTGCTCGAATCGGGCTTGCGCGGCAGAGGCGGTGCGGGCTTCCCGACTGCAAGAAAATGGCAGTTCGCAAAGAACAGCGTATCGGATAAGAAATACGTTGTTTGTAACGCCGACGAAGGCGACCCCGGTGCATTTATGGACCGTTCGGTTCTCGAAGGCGACCCCCACGCAATTATCGAAGCAATGGCTATCGCAGGCTACGCGATCGGCGCAGACGAAGGCTTCGTATACGTTCGTGCTGAATATCCTATCGCTGTAAAGCGCCTTGCTATCGCTATCGAGCAGGCTCGTGAATACGGCATTCTCGGCAAAAACGTATTCGGCACCGATTTTGCATTCGACGTTCACATCCGTCTTGGCTCGGGCGCGTTCGTATGCGGCGAAGAAACCGCTCTTCTTACCTCTATCGAGGGCAACCGCGGCGAACCCAGACCCCGTCCTCCGTTCCCCGCAGTAAAGGGCTTGTTCGGTCAGCCTACCATTATCAACAACGTTGAAACCCTTGCAAACGTTGCACAGATTATAAATAAGGGCGCAGATTGGTTCAAATCTATGGGTACCGAAAAATCTGCAGGCACCAAGGTGTTCGCGCTCGGCGGCAAAATCAACCACACCGGTCTTGTTGAAATTCCTATGGGTACTCCTCTCCGCACCATGATCGAAGATATCGGCGGCGGCATTCCCACCGGCAAAAAGTTCAAAGCGGCTCAAACCGGCGGCCCCTCCGGCGGCTGTATCCCCGCTTCGCTTATCGATACCCCCGTTGATTACGAATCGCTTATGTCTATCGGTTCGATGATGGGCTCCGGCGGTCTTAGCGTAATGGACGAAGACAACTGTATGGTTGACATCGCCAAATTCTTCCTTGAATTTACCGTTGACGAATCCTGTGGTAAATGTACTCCCTGCCGTATCAGTACCAGAAGAATGCTCGATATTCTTAACCGTATCACCGAAGGCAAGGGCGAAGAGGGCGATATCGAAAAGCTCGAAGAGCTCGCAAACAATATCAAGGCAACCGCACTTTGCGGCCTTGGTCAGACCGCTCCCAACCCCGTTCTTTCTACCATACGCTACTTCCGCGATGAATACGAAGCGCATATTAAAGAAAAGCGCTGCCCCGCAGGTCAGTGTAAAGCACTCGCAAGATTCACTATCGACCGCGAGCTCTGTAAGGGCTGCTCGCTCTGTGCAAGAAAGTGCCCCGTTAACGCTATCGAAGGCGTTATCAAGAGCCCGTTCGTTATCGATCAGGATAAGTGTATCAAGTGCGGTACCTGTATCGACAGCTGTAAGTTCGGCGCAATCTCGAAGAAATAAAGGAGGAAGGATAAATGAATATGGTAACTCTTACAATAGACGGCGTACAGGTAACTGTCCCCTCTAATTATACGATTCTCGAAGCCGCACGCGAGGCTCACATTAATATCCCGACTCTTTGCTACCTCAAGGACGTTAATGAAATCGGCGCATGCCGTCTTTGCCTTGTAGAAATTCAGGGCGCGCGTGCATTGCAGGCATCCTGCGTTTCGCCCGTTGGCGAAGGTATGGTCGTTTGCACCAATAACGAAAAGCTCCGCAAGGCAAGAAAGCTTAATTTAGAGCTCATTCTTTCCAACCACAACCGCGAATGCACCTCTTGTGTAAGAAGCGGCAACTGCGAGCTTCAGCAGCTTTGTAAGGAATACGGCGTAGAGGATTACCCCTACGACGGCAACAAGTCCGAAGCAAAGATCGATGAGCTTTCGCCCTCGATCGTTCGCGATAATACCAAATGTATCTCCTGCCGCCGTTGCGTTGCGGCTTGTAACAAGGTTCAGAAGATCGGCGCTATCGGCGTAGCAAAGCGCGGCTTCAATACCACTATCGGCTGTATCTACGATATGTCTCTTGTAGATAGCCCCTGCATCAACTGCGGTCAGTGTATTCTTGCCTGCCCGGTTGGCGCATTAACGGAAAAGGACAGCACCGCAGACGTTTATGCGGCACTTTCCGATCCCTCTAAGCACGTTGTCGTTCAGCCCGCTCCCGCAGTAAGAGCAACTCTCGGCGAAGAATTCGGTATGCCTATCGGCACCTCGGTTACCGGCAAGCTCGTTTCGGCTTTGCGCAGACTCGGCTTCGATAAGGTATTCGATACCGATTTCGCGGCAGACCTTACCATTATGGAAGAAGGCACCGAGCTTTTGGGCAGACTTAAAAACGGCGGTAAGCTCCCGATGATTACCTCCTGCAGCCCCGGCTGGATTAAGTACTGCGAAGAATTCTACCCCGAATTCTTAAATAACCTTTCTACCTGCAAATCCCCGCACGAAATGCTCGGCGCGGTTATTAAGAGCTACTATGCAGAAAAGGCAGGCATCGATCCGAAGGATATTTACGTCGTATCGGTAATGCCCTGTACCGCAAAGAAGTTCGAAGCAGGCAGAGAAGAGCTTTCGGTTAACGACTTGCAGGACGTTGATGCGGTTATCACCGTGCGCGAGCTTGCAAGAATGATAAAGAACGCAGGTATCGATTTCAAGCGTCTTCCCGATGAAGATTTCGATTCTGTTCTCGGCAAATCCACCGGCGCGGGCGTTATCTTCGGCGCAACCGGCGGCGTTATGGAAGCTGCTCTTCGTACCGTATACGAGGTTGTTACCGGCAAATCGCTCGATAACGTTGAGTTCAACTGCGTACGCGGCACCGAAGGTATCAAGGAAGCCGAAATCGACCTCGACGGCACTACCGTTCGCGTGGCAGTTGCACACGGCACCGGCAATGCAAAAGAGCTTCTCGATATGGTTAAAAACGGCGAAAAGGATTATCAGTTCATCGAAATCATGGGCTGTCCCGGCGGTTGCGTAACCGGCGGCGGTACTCCTATCGTCGATGCGACAACTCTTTCCTATATCGACCTTAAGACCGAGCGTGCAAAGGCACTCTACGGGGAGGATGCAGGTAAGGCAAAGCGTAAATCGCACGAAAATGCAGAGGTTCAAACGCTTTATAAGGAATTCCTCGGCGAGCCGAACTCCCATAAATCGCACGAGCTTCTCCATACCCACTATATTCCCAGACCTAAGTATATTAAGAAGTAATATTCATAAAAAAAGAAGTGTCGCTTGGGCGATGCGCCACAGTGAGAAAACGGTTTTGCGCTACCGTTTTGCCCTGTAACTTAGTCAAAAAGCCTTGAAATACGTTAGTATTCCTTCGTTTTTTGCCGTCGTTACAGAACAAATCGCATACGCGCAAAACTGCTACGCACCTTAAAATCAGATAGTTTTGTCGCAAGACAAAGAAGAAATCCGCGATAATACGAGCGTATATCGCGGATTTTTGATGCAGTATTGTGCAAAAATG
>JAFTTN010000092.1 GCA_017466805.1 Clostridia bacterium | reverse complement strand
TAACGAAAATATTTTCTTTTATCAAAGCCTCTGCCGCGGGCAAAGACATAGGAATCTTAATAGGCATTATTTGCTCCAAATCTTATAATTAAGGCTATTATATCAAACATTTGCGGCTTATTCAATAGTTTTTTTCTCTAAACTGTGGAAAAACATACCTTTGTGTGCTATAATTTATTCAAAGAGGTGATTTTATGGGCGCAAATCTTTATAGCGTTGATGAAAACAATATAGATATTAATATAATCAATAAAACCGCAGAGCTGCTAAAAAACGGCGGGCTTTTGGTGTTTCCTACCGAAACGGTCTACGGTATCGGCGCAGATGCGTTCAACGCTCGGGCTGTAAAATCGCTTTACGAAAAAAAGCAGCGCCCGCTCGATAAACCCTTGCTTATGCATATTTCGGGTATCGATATGGCGGAAGAGGTCGGAGTTCTGGATAATACCGCGCGCGAGCTTATCAAACGCTTTTCACCCGGGCCTTTAACCCTTGTCGTAAAAAAGAAGCCTGCCGTGCCTTCGGTTGCCGTTTCGGGCGGCGAAACAGTCGGCTTGCGCTTCCCGTCGAATAAAATTTTTCTCGAAATTTCAAAAGCCTTCGGCAAGCCGATAGCCGCCACGAGCGCAAACCTTTCGGGCTTCAAAAGTGCGGTAAGCGCTACCGAGCTCGATGCTGTAAAATCGGTTGCCGATATAATAATCGACGGCGGAAGCTGCATTTTTGGCTTGGAATCCACAATAGTATCGCTCGTTGGCGAAAGACCGAAGATTTTGCGTGTCGGCTCGTTCCCGAAGGAAAAAATCGAGGAGGTGCTCGGGAAATGCGAATGATAGGGCTTTGCGGCAGAAGCGGAAGCGGAAAAACCGGCTTTTGTAAGCTTGCAAAAGAGCTCGGATATAAGGTTGTAGATTGCGACGAGGTATACGCCGAGCTCGTTTCGAAGCGTACACCCTGCCTCGAAGAAATCGTCGAGCATTTCGGCGATATCGCAATCAAGGACGGCGCTCTTAATCGAAAAGCGGTGGCGCAAATAGTTTTCTCGGACAAAGAAAAGCTGCTTTTGCTTAATAAAATAACACATAAGCATATCAGTAAACGCGTTTTCGAAATTATTGCCGAGTACGGCGAAAACGAAATCGTAATTCTCGATGCTCCCGCACTTTTCGAAAGCGGACTCGATAGCGCCTGCGAATCGGTTATCGGAATAACCGCGCCCGATCAGGCTTGCATTGCCCGCATAATCGCGCGCGACGGCATAACCGAAGAACAGGCACGCTCGCGCCTTTCAAATCAACGCACAAACGATTTTATTATCGAAAACAGTGACTATATCATAATCAACGATTCGTCCTACGAAGCCTTTTGTGAGGCGTCACAAAGCCTGCTGCTGTCTATCAAGGAGGAAAAAGCTTGAATAAACGCTCGGCTCTTGCCGTCTGTGTAATAATACTTTTAATATTTGCCTTCGTTGCTGTGTTTGCAGTCGGTGCGTTGCAAAAGCGGCTATACCCGCGTGAATATTCCGAATTCGTCGAAAAGTATGCTTCGGAATACGACGTGCCCGAGGCACTCGTTTATTCGGTTATCCTTGCCGAAAGCGGCTTCGATCCGAACGCGCGCTCGCACGCGGGCGCAATCGGCCTGATGCAGCTCGTGCCGGATACGCTCGATTGGCTGTCGCGCCTGCTCGATGAGGAATCCCCCACGGGCGAAATAACCGACCCCGAAACGAATATAAAATACGGCACCTATTACCTGCGGCATTTATATAACCGATTCGGCTGTTGGGATACCGCGCTCGCTGCGTATAACGCCGGCCACGGCAGAGTAGGGAATTGGCTGAAGGATTCGCGATACAGCGATGACGGAGTTAATCTAAAAAATATTCCGATCGAGGAAACACGGAATTATGTAAACAAAATCAACAACAATTTAAAACACTATAAAAAACTGTATTATAAAGAAGAGGAATAATAAAATGGAAAGAAAAGAAGCCGAAAAATTAGAATACAAAAAGCCCTGCTCGGTACCCAAGGATACTGCGGAATTGCTTAAAGTAGAAGAGTTTATTAAGGATTACCGCCATTTTATCGATAATGCAAAGACCGAACGAGGCGCGGTTAACTATGCCGAGGGCGAGGCTGTGGCAAAGGGCTTTAGACCCTATACCCTCGGCGAGCCGTTAAAGACAGGCGACAAGATATGTTATGTAAACCGAGAAAAGAGCGTTATGCTTGCCGTTATCGGCAAAAAGCCCTTGTCCGAGGGCTGCCGTATAATCGCTTCGCATATCGATAACCCGCGTCTTGATCTAAAGCCCCAACCGCTTTACGAAAACAGCGGCATTGCATATTTCAAAACGCATTACTACGGCGGAATAAAAAAATATCAGTGGACGGCGGTTCCGCTCGAGCTTCACGGCGTAGTTTACCGTGCCGACGGCACACGTGTTGATATTAATATCGGTGCAGATCCGCAGGATCCGGTTTTCTATATTTCCGACCTTATGCCGCATATCGGCAAGGATCAGATGAGTAAATCGGCATCGGAATTTATCTCGGGCGAGGGCTTGAATATAATCAACGGCTCGCTTCCTTTCGATGAAGACGGCGGCGTAAAGCTAAAGGTGCTTTCTATTCTTAACGAAAAATACGGTATTACCGAACGCGACCTTATCACATCAGAGCTTACCGCGGTGCCCGCAATTATGTCGCGCGAGGTCGGCTTCGACCGCTCGCTTATCGCAGCGTACGGCCACGACGACAGAATTTGCGCATATCCCTCGCTCCGTGCGATTATCGATGGCGATATCCCCGAGCATACCTCGGTTATTATGCTTGCCGATAAAGAAGAAATCGGCTCCTATGGCGTAACCGGCTTGGGCAGCGAATCCTACCCCGATTTTATCCGCGCGCTTTGCGAATCCACGGGCGAAAGCTATCTCGCCTGCAAGAAGGCAAGCATCTGCCTATCTGCAGACGTCGGCGGTGCCTACGATCCCTGCTACGCCGAAGCGTACGAGGCATCTAACTCGGTATACCTCAACCGCGGCGTTGCAATAAGCAAATACACCGGATCGCGCGGGAAGGGCGGCTGCTCCGATGCTTCTGCCGAAACGCTTTCGAAGGTTACCCAAATATTCGATAAAGCCGGCGTTGCTTGGCAGGTTGGCGAATACGGCAAGGTCGATCAGGGCGGCGCGGGTACTGTTGCCTCCGAAATCGCGCACTACGGTATCGAGGTGGTCGATTGCGGCGTGCCGATACTTTCTATGCACTCGGTAACCGAGCTTGCAAGCAAATACGATATCTATGAAATGTATAAGGCGAGCGTAGCATTCCTGAACAGCTAAAACAAAAGGGCGCAGTTTGCGCCCTTTTTAATAATAAGTGAGTGTTTTTCTCTTTTTAAACGTATAATTGACGTAATAACAAAATAAGGAGAACTCGATTATGAAACGTATATTGGCTTTTGCATTGTGTGCGCTTTTGCTTTTGTCCGCCTGCGGCGACGTATCGGATAGCTCCTCGCCTGCCGTCGAAAGCTCGGATTCGGCAAGTGCCCCGATAAGCCTTGAATCCGATACCGTTTGTACAGAGGTCACCGAGGTCGGTCCGTATAGCTTGGATATCAATGCGCAATACGTCCGTACCGATTCCGCTACAGATAAGGTTGAATTTCCGAGTGCTGTAGTTATTAAATCGCGCAAACAGCTCGACGACTATTATCTGGAGTACAAGGATATATTTCCGCTCGAGCGCGTCGATAAGGTGTATTCCGACACAACTATCGGCTTCCTCGATGCCTGCGATAAGTATGACGAGGAATACTTCAACCGAAATTATCTCGTTTTCGTGCGCCTGCGTGAAGGAAGCGGCTCTATAAGCCATACCGTTACAAAGCTTACTTATGGCGGATTCAGACCTGTCGAGGTAAACGGAGAAGACGATTTGGAGAATATTGATTTGGATATAAATATACACCGCCACGTACCGATGGCACAAACCTTCGATATGGCAGAGTATCACGTGATTATCGAAATAAGCAGTGAATTTATAATCGAATCCGAAGAGAATATAAATATCAATCTCTATTCCTCCGTTCCCGAAAAAGTATTGGATGCGCAAATTAATTTCGCCTCCGAATTGCTAAAGGAAGCCTATAGGCAAAACGGCGATAAAAACCTTCTTATCTCTCCGCTGTCGGTTCAGCTCGCGCTTACGATGTCGGCAAACGGCGCAAAGGGCGAAACCTATTCCGAAATGCAGAATTTGCTTTGCAACGAGCTGCTTTTAAAGGATATGAACAAATATTTCGCCGAATATCTCGATAAGCTTTCCAAAGAAGACGAAACGCTCAAAATCGCAAATTCTATATGGCTCCGCGATGTCCAAAGCCTTACAGTCAAGGACTCGTTCATTAAAATTAACGAAAATACCTATAACGCTTCGGTGTTCAGAAGGGCGTTCGACCAAAGCACCGTCGATGAAATTAATGGCTGGGTAGACGAAAAAACCGACGGTATGATAGATCAAATTATCGAAGAAATCGGCGAGGACGCGGTTGCGTATATCATCAATGCGCTTTGCTTCGAGGCTGAATGGTCAACTCCCTACAGTAAGAACGATATTCAAAACGGAGAATTCAAAAGTCTCTCGGGCGAGGTGCGTCGGGTAGAAATGATGTGCTCGGAGGAGGGCAAATATATCGAAACCGATAACGCAAAGGGCTTTGTAAAGAGCTATAAGGGCTCTAAATACGCCTTCTATGCAGTTATGCCAAACGAAAATATCGCGATAGGCGATTATGTCGAATCTCTCGATGCCGAAGGCTTGAAAACGCTTATCACGGATACGAAAACGTCCTACGGTATAGCAAAGCTGCCAAAGTTCAAATCCGAATATTTAGCCAAGCTTAACGATACCCTTCAAACGCTCGGTATGCCGACAGCCTTTAATGAAAATATGGCGGATTTTACAAATATGGCAGAATCGGAAAACGGAAATATCTATATCGGAAGCGTACTGCATAAAACCTTTATTCAGGTCGATGAGCTCGGCACGAAAGCGGGCGCGGTAACCTCGGTAGAATTTGACACAGAGGGTGCTGTGGAATGCGGATGGAGCCTATGCTTCGACCGCCCGTTTGTGTATATGATAGTAGATACCGAATCCTGCATCCCTGTGTTTATCGGCGTTCTTAACGATATAACCGAATAAAGTTAAAAAAGAAGTGCTTGAAACGCACTTCTTTTTTTGCTATAATCGGCTCGAGGTGAGAACTGTGGAAGTACTGCTTGAAGGTATATTGGAAGGCCTGCTCGAGCTCGTTTTGGACGCGGCAAGCGATAAAAAGGTGCATTGGTCGTTGCGGCTTTTGGCATCGCTGGTTTTGCTCGCCGTATGCGTTGCTTTATGTGGCTTGGGTGTATACGGAACGGTTTATTTAGCCCGTGAGGGCAGCGTTGTCGGCGCGGTCATTGTAGGGCTTGTGTGTCTGTTTATGCTCGGATTGATTGTTGCGGTTTACGTTTGCAAAGCTCGTGAAATAAAGAAAAAACAAAAATCGGTCGCTTTAAATTCCGAAATCGAGCCGACCGATGAGCTTTGGGATCTTTATACCGCCGAAAACAAGCTTTCGAAGCAAAAAATCAAACGCGGCGATGCAATACCAAAAGGCTTATATCATATGGTGTGCGAAATACTCGTTCTTCATAAGGACGGCAGTTATCTTTGTATGAAGCGCGCATCTGCAAAGGAAAACTACCCGAATTGTTACGAGTCGACTGCGGGCGGCTCTGCACTTTCCGGCGAGGATAAATGGCAGTGTGCCAAGCGCGAGCTGCGCGAAGAAACGGGGCTTTCCTGCAATAATCTTAAAGAGCTTGCTGTTATACGCGATGAAGAAAAGCAAACCGTTTATTATTGTTTTTTGGGTATAGTTGATTGCGAAAAGGATTCGGTAAGGCTGCAAACGGGCGAAACCGAGGGCTACGTATGGCTGTCCGAAAAGAAATTTGCCGAATTTTTGAATTCGGATAAGGTCATAGAACCCCAAAAGAAACGTTTCGAAGGCTATTTTAAAGAAAAGGGATATATATAATACGAAGCGGTGATACGGCGGTATTTCACCGCTTTTTCTTTTTGCTCATATTCTGTAGCAGGGGAGTGAAAATTATGAAAAAGATAATCGTCCTTTCATCTGTCACCTATGCGCTTAAGGCGCAGGAAATATTAAAAAGCAACGGCATTTATTCGAATATAACGCGATCAAAGGCGGTGCGCAGCGTACGCGGATGCGGATATGGCATAAGCTTCGATCCGTCGGTATCCGAAAAGGTAAATTCTCTGCTTGCCGATGCAGGTGTAATGATAGTAGGGAGCACCGAGGAAAAATGATATATCTGGATAATGCGGCAACCACTCTGCCTAAATCAAAATCGGTTATCAGCGCAATGTCGTATGCGATGAAAAACTGCGGAAATTCGGGCAGAAGCGGTCACAAATTCGCGCTCAATTCTGCAGAAACCGTCTATAATTGCCGAAAAAAGCTGGCGCGTCTGTTCAATACACGACCGGAATTGGTAATATTCACATCCTCTGCAACCGAGGCGCTGAATATAGCAATAAAGGGCACGAATCGTGTCGGCGGCGTAACTCTCGTTTCGTCAATGGAGCATAATTCGGTTATGCGCCCCGTAAATTCATTGCGAAAAAAGGGCGAAACAGTAATGCGCCAATTTCTTGTGGATATAAAAAGAGATTCGGTCACCTGTGAAAATTTCGCAAGCGTCGCCCGCTCGGCAACCAATATCGTCGTTACACACGCATCGAACGTATGCGGAAAAATATTGCCGATAGAATGCCTGAAAAGCGTCGCTCCGAACGACTCGGTTTTTATTCTCGACGCCGCACAAACGGCAGGGCATATACCAATAGATATAGTCGAGCTCGGGGTTGACATAATTTGTGTGCCTGCGCATAAAGGACTTTGCGGCCCGATGGGAGTCGGTGCGTTGATTATAAATCCTTACAGTGATATATTAATCGAGCCTTTGATAGAGGGCGGTACGGGGACGAATTCGAAAATCTTCGAAATGCCTGAAGAATACCCCGAAAAGCTTGAGTCCGGTACGGTGAATATAAGCGGTATTGCAGGTCTATCCGCTGCGCTCGACGAATTATCTTTCAACGGAAGTGAATACCGCCTTTATGAATATTTGTTAAAGGGGTTGCACGATGCGGTTGACATAACGTTGCACGGCGCACCCGACGAAAATATATCCCGGGGCTTCGTTCCGGTAGTGCTTTTTAATAAAAATAACCTTGATTGCGAAACGGTTGCCGCAATACTTTCGGAAAACGGTGTTGCGGTGCGGGCGGGCTTTCATTGCGCTCCGAACGCGCATAAAACTATCGGCAGCTACGAAATCGGCGGAGTGCGCGTTTCGCTTTCGAAATATAATACCCGCCGCGATATCGAACGCTTTCTGAAAATTCTCGGCGAAATAAAATAATTGCGTAAAATAAAAAAAGCACCCTTGCGGTGCAGCAAAACAAAAAAATAACCCTTGGCTGTATAATCTATAATTACAACCAAGGGTTATCTATTTTCTATCTTGATATCCAGCATCAATTTAACCTCTCTTTCTTGGATTTTTGAAATACCTTTGAATGACTGCTCCGCACTCTCTGCCTTATCAACACCTTTTATCCTGTAGGTAGGACGCTCCTCGGCTTTTTTCGGAACTGCATTAAAGGTTGTGGGGTGGCGATCCGTTATAGATTTCGGATCTTACGTAACATCAAGGTTTCTTCTGCAACACTCTTCTATATTCTACATCTTCTTCAACAGTCGTGGTGTTTACTTCATTTTTTTAACGTACAATTTAGAACACTTATTTAGTATAAATCAAAGCTTGGAGAAACAGAATTAAGACCTTTATGCTCGTTTTTACCTGTACATTGGACTCACCCTTTCCTTGTCTTTATAATATCACAGGTCAACAGCTTTTTCAATACACAATACTTACAAAATGCACTATAAATATTTATTCAAATAGCAGAATGTTGGGCAAAACAGCAACTTCTTGTTGACAATCATATCCTCTTGTGTTATACTGAATATGTTGGGGCGTGTTAATTCTACCCCGCTTTTTTCTTTAAAAAAGCCGATGCGTAATGCATCGGCAATTTTTATGCTTATTTTTTAATAATAATCCTTTTTCGGCTCGCTTCGCCACGCGAATGCAATACACTGTCGGAGTAGACTCTGTATTCGTTCGCGTCGATTTCAATATCGAAAACACCGCCGCATATTCGTATCCTTTTAAGGCTTAAGCGTTCAAATCCGCTTGGCAGGGAAGCTGTAAACGAAAAGCTGTCAAGCCCTTCGGGAAGAATACCGAAAATGCCCTCGGTGATAACACGAACAAACAGCGCGCTTTCGCCCGAAAGATGCCTTTTGTCGCCTTCGGGATAAGCCTCGACCGCATAAGGCACTCTGTCGCACAATAATCTTTTGCGGCAGTAATCCAAAAGCGGCTTTACCATTCTTTCGCTGTCGCCCGCAAGGAAGGCACATTTCATACCGTAAAGCGTGCTTCTGTCCCAAATCGTGTCGCTCGTGTTCTCGCTCGAGCGTTCGCAGGTTAGCATACCCTCTTCGGTCCAAAGATAATCGGAAAGCATCGCGTCGAGCGTCGCCTTGGCACGCTTGTTGATTCCCATACAAATCGGCAGACAAATCCAGGCGCGCAAGGTGTCAAAGCCCTTGGAATATCGGTAGGTTTCGTAGCCGTGCAGGCTTGCACCGAAATATTTTTCGATAGCTTCGCAAAGCTCGTTTGCACGCTTTGCGTATAGCTCGGCAATATCCGATTCGCCAAGCGAGCACGCAAGCTTGGCCGCGTTTATCAAACCGCCGTAGCAAAGGCTCGAGGTAGAAAGATTGGCGTATCTGTCGGTCGGGAATCTGCCTTCGAGCTCGTCGGCGTCCGAGCGTATAACGCCTTCCGGAGTTTTCATTCTTTCGCAGTATTCGGCACACCATTTTATTGCGCCCCAAAGCTCGCGCGCGGTTGCCTCGTCGCCGAGGTAAAGACAAAACAGCGAAGCACCGTACAGATACATTGCCGCGTCGCCTCTGTCGCCCGCACCCTCCCAAATATCAAGCCCTTCGGCAATAATCGAAGAGGGAAGACGGTGGTAGCTTTCGGACATAAAGGGGATATACGCCTTGTATGCGTTCAGCGACGCTTCGATAGCGGTTTTATCACCGGTCATTGCAAAATGCGGTCCCGCATATTCGATTTCGTCATTGCACCATATCGCCGCGTAATAAGCGTGCCCGCCGGGCGAATGGTATTTTCCGGTAACCGTTTCGAAAATGCTTTCACCCGCACGCAGCTTTGCAAGACGCATCATCGTGTCGAGCTCCTCGTTGCCGCTTTCCAGCACGAGCGAGCTATCGCATAGCTCGTCGATACGTTCCTTGCGCCTTTTTAGCTCTGCGTGGGGGTTGGGAATCGTCGGAATTTCGTTTGCAAGCAGGGTGGAATAATAAATACCAAAGCTAATGCTGCTGTCGGCTTCAAGCCACATACCGTCACAGCAATCGTTGCATATGCGCGAAATATAAACACCCTTCGTGCCTCTGCCGTAGGAATGAATAAAGCCGCTTCCGTGCGATAATTCAAGCTCGATATCGCGCTCGGCGTGAACGGTTATCAGCTCGATACAGCATTTTTCTTCGCTTGCGGGGAATATCGCTCGCTCGGTGGTAAATCCGAAATCGGTTTTGCATTTCACCCTAAGCACGCCGTCGAATCGAAATTCGGTCGGGTATTCGGCAACCGCTTTTCCGCCGCATACCAATCGCGGTCTTTCGGAATCGGTCAAGCCAAAGCAATAGGTGGCGTGGGTGTTGTTCGGAATGGTTCTTAGCGTGGGGAAGTACAGCTTGTAATCAATCGAAAGCTCGCCGTTTTCTTTGGCTCCGTATTTTGCCCAAAGATCAGCGTAAAGACCGCTCATTTCAATATCGTCGAAATGCGTCTGCCTATCCTTCACTTGCCATACTATAGCTTTGTTTTCTATCTTCCAAATCTGCTCTGACATACTTTTCGTCCTGCGCTTTTTAAAAAAAGTTTTCGTTTGGTGTATTATATATTACACCAAAGCTTTAGTCAAGAAAAAAAGCTCCGATTTTAGCATCGGAGCTTGTTTTTTGCTGTTATTTTGCGGCGTCTACCGCGGCTTTCAAATCCTCGTATTCCAACGCTTCGAAGAATATTTCGGTTATTTTGCCTTCGGCATTTATAACCACCGTGTAGGGATAGGTTCCTCTGCCGCCGAGCGTTGCGTAATAACCTTCGTTTTCGCTGTCGCGCAGGAAGGTTATTTTGCTGTTTTTATAGTAATTTCCGATATATTCGGGTGCTGTTTCCGAAACCATATTCGTGTGTATTGCAACCACGCTTACCGTGTCGGAATATTCGCTTGCAATGCGGTCGAAATAGGGAAGCTCGTTAACACAGGGCGTGCACCAGGTACCCCAAAAGTTTATAACCGTAATCCTGCCGGTCTTGCTTGGGTCGAGCCTGCCTTCTGCAATTCCCTCGGCGGTAATAATTTCAAGCTCTGCACCGTAGCAGTAATCGCCCTTTTCGTTGCCGTATTCGATATTTCCGCTTTCGTCGGTCGGGTAAGAGCTTTGCTCCTGCTTTTCCTTGCCGTCGCTCCAATAAAAAGCAAATGCGGCAATAAGTACGGCGACCGCCGCAAAACAGGAAACCGCGCGCACAACCGTTTTTTTCTTGCTCTTTTCGGGTGCCGTCTGCACTTCGGGAAGCTCGCTTTTGCGTATAAATATCTGCGAGCCCTTCCAAACAATCGCTTTCGTCGGGCACACGTCGATACATTCGCCGCAGGCAATGCATTCGGCGTCACCCACCTTTTTTACGTCCATATTGCAATGCGCCGTGCATTTGTTGCAGTCAACGCATTTTTCGTCCTCGACCTTAACGCCGAAGAAGGATATTTTGTTAAATAAGCCGTACAATGCACCCAACGGGCATATAAAGCGGCAAAACATTCTGAAAATAAATATGCAGGCAACGATAATGCTGACCATCAGCGCGAATTTCCAGGTGAAAAGCGGACCGAGCATCGAAAAATAGCTTTCGTTTACCTTGTTTGCCAGCAGGCCTATACCGCCCTCAAGCGTGCCTGCAGGGCAAATGTATTTGCAAAATGCGGGCAGGGGTGTATCGCGCAGCGCATATATTATCGGTACGATGAATACGAAAAATATAAGTATAACGTACTTCAAAAACGATAAAAGCCAGGTTATTCGGCTCTTTTTCAGCTTCGGTGTTTTTATCTTGTATAAAAGCTCTTGAATAAAGCCGAACGGACACAACCAACCGCATATCATTCTGCCGAAAATTACGCTGTACAGCAAAAGTATGCCGCCGACGTAAAACAGAGTGCTTTTGTCTGCCGAAAACGATCCCTGAAGCGAGCCGAGCGGGCAGGCGCCTATTGCACCCGGGCAGGAATAGCAGTTTATTCCGGGAACGCACATCTGCTTCGTCGTGCCCTGATATATGTTTCCGGATATAAAGCCTTTAATATTTGCGTTGAAAAGCAGAGCGAAATATAATTGCGCAAGCTTTCGCTTGGTGGGGATAAACGTTTTTAATTTCAACCAAAATTTCTTCATCGCCCATCACCCCAATCCAATGCACTCGGTGCAGATATTCACCGCTTTTGTCAGTACGTCTGCCGTACCGCCGAGTATATAGCCGTATATAAGTAAAACGAGCGCAATAAGAAGCACCGAAAAGCGCAAAGCGGGCACGACGCTCGTCTTTTTTGCTTTCTTGACGTCTGTGCCTTCCTTGCTTTCGGCTTGCTTTAAAAGCTCGGCTTCGTGCTTTACGCTCTTTTCGTCGAATACCAAAACCGTACAAGCGGCGCAAAAGCTAACCGCAAGGCAGGGAATAAGCAGATATAGCGCGCCGATTACCGAGGCGTTTATATCGGAGGTGTAATTATCCGAATTAAGCGCGTAAATAAAGAAAATCAAGGCGCAAATTGCAAGAATTGCCGCAAGCGCGGCTTTTGCGATACGGCGCTTTTTGCGCTCTGCCAAAATTTCGGCGCTCGGCTGTTTTGTTGCGGCAAGCCGCTTTTGAAGAGTGTAAAGCATGTTTGGCTTGCTGTCGGATTGCGTATGCTTGGGCAGAATTATTTCCTCCAACAGTCCCAATAAAGCGAGCGCGGGACACAAAAGTACCGCGACCGAAATCGGCGAAAACGCTTCGCTTACCGCTTCACGCGTGTATTCACCTTCGCCGAAGTATATCGAAAGGCAGGCGGAAATCAAGCAAATTCCGGCTATTATTACCGAAATCGCCGTAAGAGCCGCTGTTACTCGGCGTATTATAAGCTGGTTTTTGTCGTTCATAGCTTTTCCTCGCTGAAAAAGTATGTATAAATTATAACACAATATCGTTCGAATGTAAATGAGTATTAAAAAAATTAAAATATTTTAAATAATAACGTAAATATATTGCAATTTGACTCGAAATAGAGTAAAATAAATTGGTTTTATATATTTATATAAGTAAATAATTATCACAAATAAAAGGAGAACCCGCGAACCTATGAAAAAAACAAGGCTTTTCAAAGCATTGAGATCTGCGCTTTCGGTGTCGATGGCGGCTGCACTTCTTGCAGGCGCGCTTATCGTTCCCGCAATGCGTATCGGCTCCAATGCTTTGGCAGACGAAAACAACGGGTCGTATATCGAAAGACTCGATCAGCAGTTCGGATATTCTCAATATCTCGACAGCTCGGTAATGTTCAAGCTCCCAGAATCTATCGGCGACGAGCAGGAAATTTCGGTTATCGTAACCGTCGATAATATAAGTATTCTCGACGCGTACGAAAAATCCGATAAAGCAATGAGCTTTACCGATTACGCTTTAAAGAGCAATACTGCATCGGATATAAAAAATACCGTTGCACAGAAAAAACAGGCTCTTTTGAAATCGCTTGACGAAAAGAATATTGCCTATTCCGAGGGAGAGGAGTATTCCGCAATTCTTTGCGGCTTCGAGCTCGTTATTAAAGGCGGCGAGTTCGAAAACACCTGCAAATCGCTCGGCAAGGGAATGGGCGTAATTCTCGGCGAGGAATACGAGCGCTGCGAAACCAAGCTTGTCGAAAACGAGGTAAACGTTTTCGATACCGGTATATTCGACAGCTCGGATTCCGGCTTCGACGGCTCGGGTGTTGTTGTGGCGGTTCTCGATACCGGCCTTGATTCCAACCACACCGCGTTTTCTCCCAAAAACTTCAGCTCGAATAAGCTCGGTCTTACCTACGAAGAGGTTGCGTCCGTGGTCGGCAATACCGCCGCGAGCAAGCTTACCGGCGGCTTAACCGTGGACGACGTTTATATAAACGATAAAGTCCCCTTCGGCTTCGACTACGCCGATAACGATTCCGACGTTTATTCCACCCACAACGAGCACGGTACTCACGTTTCGGGCGTTATCGTTGGTAACGACGATACGATTCGCGGCGTAGCTCCCAACGCACAGCTCGTTTCGATGAAGATTTTCTCCGACGTTATGGATACCGCAAGATCGGCTTGGATCCTCGCCGCACTCGAGGATTGCGTCGTTCTCGGTGTCGACGTTATCAATATGTCTATCGGTACCGCCTGCGGCTTCTCGCGCGAGACCGATGAGGAAAAGCTCAACGGTATCTACGACAGAATCCGTGCGGCAGGCATCAGTATGGTCGTTGCGGCCTCCAACAGCTATTCCTCGGCATACGGCTCCGAGGCAAACGGTAACCTTGGTCTTACCACCAACCCCGATACAGGCACCGTCGGCTCACCCTCTACCTATGAAGGCGTTATGTCGGTCGCTTCGATAAGCGGTGTCGAAACACCCTATATCCTTTACGGCGATACTATCGTGTATTTCACCGAATCCTCCGATGCCTCCGGCGAGGAAAATAAATTCTTCGATACGCTTCTCGGCGATAAGGACAGCGTCGATATGGAATACGTTTTAATCCCCGGCGTCGGCAGAAGTGCAGACTATACGGGTATGGACGTAAAGGGTAAAATCGCACTCGTGCGCCGCGGCTCGAACACCTTCGAGGAAAAGGCGATGATCGCACAGCAGCAGGGTGCCGCAGGCATTATTATTTACAATAACGTTTCGGGCGATATCAAAATGAACGTAGGCGAAGCAACTCTTGCCGTCTGCTCGATCTCGCAGGATGACGGCGAAATGCTCGCAAAGGGGAACGGCGTTCTCAAAATCGGCCGTAATCAAACCTCGGGTCCCTTTATTTCGGATTTCTCCTCTTGGGGTCCTACCCCCGACCTTCGCCTTAAGCCCGAAATCACCGCACACGGCGGCAGCATTCTTTCGGCAATAACCGGCGGCGGCTACGATCGACTTTCGGGCACCTCGATGGCGTGCCCCAACCTTTCGGGCGTGGTAGTTCTTTTAAGACAGTACGTTGTTGAAAACTTCCCCGAAATCGCAAACGATAACGTAAAAGTAAACGCAATGGTGTTCTCGCTTATGATGTCCACCGCGGATATCGCGCTCAACACCAATGGCTTGCCTTATTCGGTAAGAAAGCAGGGCGCGGGTCTTGCAAATCTCCTTAATTCGATAAATACCCCCGCATATATCACCACGCGTGATAAAAACGGCAAGGTTATGGATAAAGCCAAGCTCGAGCTCGGCGACGACCCCGATAAAAACGGTGTTTACGAAATGACCTTCACCGTGAATAACTTTGGCGATGCAACCGTTTCCTACGATCTGGGTGCATACGTTATGACCGAAGGCGTAAGCGACACCAAAACCTCGGCAGGTAAAACCACGGTAACCGAGGAAGCCTATATCCTCGACGGCTCAACCGTTACTCTAACAAGCAAGGACGATAAGGGCGGTCATATCAAGGGTAAGGAGGTAACCGTTTATGCCGGCGAAAGCCTGGAGGTTACCGTAACCGTAACGCTCGGCGAATCGGATAAAAGGTATCTCGATGAATCCTTCAAAAACGGTATGTACGTCGAAGGCTTTATAACTCTTAAAGCAGACAGCGGCACCGATATCGATTTGAGCGTTCCCTATCTCGCATATTACGGCGATTGGACCGTGGCACCGCTCTTCGACCTCACCTATTACGATACCAACGCCGACGAGCTCGATACCGGTATCGACGAAGAGGACAAAACCAAAGCAGACGCATACGCAACCCGTCCCATCGGCGGCGTAAGCGATGATTACGTCAGCTACCTCGGCTCCTATTACTTCCTTCAGGATTCGAAGGATATGGTTATTTCGGCAAACGAAAACTATATCGCACTTTCCAATCAGGAGGGTACAGTTCATTCGCTCCGTTTCGTTTGGGCAGGTATGCTACGTAACGCCGCGAAGATAGATATTTCTATCACCAATGCAACCACGGGCGAGGTAATATTCACCCGTACCGAAAACGACGTGCGCAAATCCTATAGCGACGGCGGCGCGTCGATCTATCCCGCAAACGTCAAGATTGAATTCGATACCACCGAATACAACCTTGCAAATAACAGCGAATATATCGTTAAACTCGTCGGCTATCTCGATTACGGCGACGGCGGGCTTGCAACCAACGAAAACAACGTGTTCGAATTCCCGTTGACTATCGACTTCGAAGCACCCACCGTAACGGGAATCGAGTATTACTACAAATACGATAAAACTCTTAACAAAAACCGTCTTTACGCCGACGTGCTTATCTACGATAACCACTATACAATGTCCTCGCAGATAGGCTACGTTACCCAAGGCACCGACGAAAACGATAACCCCGCTCCCGAATTAAAGGCGTTCGAGCATTATATGACTCCGGTTTATTCCGAACGCAACAGCACCACACGCGTAACCTATGAATTAACCGATTATCTCTACGATATCAAGAACAACTCTACCAATAAAAACAGCTTCGTTCTTACGGTTTACGACTACGCGCTTAACTATGCTACGTACGAAATCGGCCTTCCCGACGATTTCACCGAATTTTATTTCGAAAGCCTCGAGGACGGCTTGACTCTCTCGCCCAACGAGGTATATACGCTCTCTCCCACGGTACTGCCTTATACCGAATGGTCCGAGCTTCTCGAATACGCATCCTCGAAGCCCAGCGTTGCAAGAATCGTCAACAATAAAATCGTTGCCGTTTCCTCGGGCAGCGCAATTATCAAGGCACAGGATCCCAACACCAACGAAAGCGTAACCTTTACCGTTACGGTTCTCGATGAGGACGACGAAGGATATCAAAGATTCGACCGTCCCGTTGTCGACGTTTTCACTCTCGACGGATACGAAACCGTTAAGGCTTACTACGTTATCGATAACGCCGAAAAGGATATAGGCGATACCGGAAATATCAATTTCTTCGAGGGCAACTTCAACCTCGCGCTTTATCCCTCCGAAAGCGTTCGCTTGAACTATTCGCTCGATTCCTATTTCCCCAAGGATACCACCGTGGCGTTCGAATCGAGTAACGAAAATATCGTAAAAATCGATTCAAGCGGCTTGGTCACCGGCGTTGCCGAGGGATTTGCCTCGGTAACCGTAAAGGTGCTGCTCGATAATCAAAGCACCTATTATTCCGAAACCGTTTCGGTCGAGGTCAAGGACCCCTATATTACCACGGGTGCAAGCCTTACTCACTATTACGGCAACGGCGGCTTGGTCGTTATTCCCGAAAGACTCAACCTGCGTGAAATAGGTCAGTTCGCGTTCTCGAACTTCGAATACATAATGAAAACCGCCGAGGAATTGGCGTTCGACGATGCCGAAACCTCTAAAGCCTGGTTTATCGGTGATAATACCGTTACCAAGGTGGTTATCCCCGAAGGCGTCGAAAAAATCAACAGTTACGCCTTTGCAAACCTCACCGCGCTCGAGGAAATCGTTCTTCCCTCGACCTTGCGCTCTATCGAATACGGCGCGTTCTATAACTGCGTATCGCTCAAAAAGATAACCTTCAGCGGCGAAAACAATCTGCAGATAATCAGCCAGAACGCATTCGAAAACTGTAATTTAAGCGGCTCTCTCGATTTGAAATCCATCTGCGTGATTTCCGACTATGCTTTTGCAGGCAACCAAAGTCTCGAAAATATAACGCTTCCCGAATCGCTCCTTTCGGTCGGACAGTATGCGTTCGCGGGCTGTAAAAAGCTCAATAACCCTACCATTAACTCCGAAAAGGTTAAATACGGCGCTTACGCCTTCACCGATTGCGAATCGATAACCGAATTCTACGTTAACTCCGCGGTTCTGCCCGAGGGTATGTTCTATGAATGTGAATCGCTCGAAAAGGTAACCATAGGCGCAGACGTAAAGGATATCGGCGCTTTCGCGTTCAGAGATACCAAAATAAACGAATTCTCGGTATCGGCAGGCAATACCGTATATAAGGTTCAAAACGCTAGCACTATCCTTTCCTCCGATGGAAAAACGCTTGTGGCCGTCGCGCCTACCTTAAACGGCGAATACAGCGATGCGAATATCACCGCTATCGGCAAGGGCGCGTTCTCGCATAACCAAAGCATAACCGCTGTCGTAATGAACAACGTTACGAAAATCGGCGATTACGGATTGGCTTCCAACGAAAGCCTTGCGTCTGTGTCGCTCGGCAAGCTCGAAAGCATCGGCGATTACGGCTTCTTCGAAACCGCAATAACCGTAATGCCCGAAATTACCGCGGAAACCAAGGTCGGCAAATACGCCTTCTCGCATACTAAGCTTGCCGAGGTAAATATCCCCGATAACGCGGTTATCGCCGAGGGCACCTACAGCGAATGTCTTAATCTCGCAACGGTAGTTATCGGTAATAACGTAACCGTTGGTAAGTTCGCGTTCAGTATGAACAAGGATAATGCGTTCAAGGTAATGCAGTATACCGAAAACGAGCAAAAACTCTTCCGCTATGAATTTTCCTCGCCGCTCACCTCGCTTACAATCGGCGAAAACGTAAATATCGGCGAATCTGCGTTTATGAACGCGGCAAGCCTCGAATCCGTAACCCTCGGCAACGGTGCGGTTTTGGGTAAGCAGGCATTCTACAATGCGTCCTCGCTAAAGAATATCGATCTTTCAAAGGTCGTTTCGGTCGGTGATTACGCAATCTCGGGCGACGTTTACTACGCCTGCCTCGACGAAAATATGTCTGTTGCGGCTGTCAACTCCGACGGGTATTATATCTATACCTACCACGCACCGCTTTTGGAAAGCATCGACCTTTCCTCTGCCGAAAGCATCGGCGAATATTCCTTCTCGTATTGCCGCAGCCTTGCCGAAGTTAAGCTCGGCGAAGCAATAAAGGAAATTCCGCAGTATGCGTTCGCGGGCTGTGCTTCAATCAAAAATATCAACCTCGAAAATATCGAATCAATCGGCGATTATGCGTTTATGGAATGCGGATTAGAGGCTGTCGACGTTTCGGGCGCAACCGATATAGGCAAATACGCCTTCGTTTCGAACAGGCTTCTCGCAAGCGTTAAGCTTAATTCCGAAGCAAGCAGGGTAGGTGAGGGTGCGTTCGCCTATTGCGATCCTCTTGCAAATATCGAAAACCTTGCTTCCGTCGAAAATATCGGCGATTACGCCTTTGCTTATACCGCTGTTACCGAAGCAGTCCTTTCGGGCGCGGTATCGATAGGTAAAAACGCATTTATGAAGGAAGAAGCAACGCCCTTCAAGGTAACGCTCGGCGAAAAGCTTCAAACGCTTGGCGATAACCCCTTCGCAATGTGTGCTGTCGAGCCCTTCTTCCGTAATACGACAGAAGAAATCAACGGCTTTGAACTCGATGCGGTTACATATACATACGATATTACCGATAAGGTAAAGGTTATCGAAGGCTCGCTCTACTACAAGAATATAAACGGCTACGAGCTTATCACCTATGCGGGAACCGATAACGCCGATGCAACCGTCGCCGAGGATACCGTTCGTATCTCTGCGCTTGCGTTTGCGGGCAGTAAGGTCGAAAGAATCAAAATGCCTTATACCGTTACCGCAATCGGTCATAAAGCCTTCTATTCCTGCGATGATTTGGAAATAGTTGTGTTCGGCAGCTATACCGTGCCTATCTTCGAGGAGGAATTCGACCCGACCTATTACGAATCGCTTGAGCATATCCCCGGCACCGGCGATTACGGCACCTATACCGATTATGACGGTAACGAGGTGGTTATCAACGGTCTCGGACTCGTTCCGTACTTTATGTGGAACGCTACCGGCTCGATGTATTCCAACGTCTTCTACGGTGCAAATTTTGTAGATTACGTCGGCTACGTCGATGAAAAGCTTATAATGGTTTACCCCGTAAACGGTATCGGATACGATTCCTATATCTGCAATCAGTATTTCGATTACCGTATCGAAGGCCCTGCCGCACCCGATAAGATTACCGTTGCGGCAATCAAGGCGATAAAGCTTATTCCCGAACGCGTCACGCTTGACGATAAAGCAACCGTCGAAGCCGCACGCGCCGCATACGATAAGATTGCCACTATGGAGCAAATGGCTCTCGTAACCAACTATTCGAATCTCGTTTCGGCAGAACAGCGTATCGCTGCACTTACTCCTACCGAGGACGGACAGGATAACGCTAAAGAGTCCGGCGGGAACGGCGGAATGATTGCAGTAATAGTGCTTTGCGTAGCCGCATTCGTCGGGTTCATCGTTTACAGAAACCGCAAGGAAAAGAATTCGGAAGGAGGACAAGATTAAGCTAAATGAAAAACAAAAAAATATACGCGTTGCTCGCTTTGGCTCTTGTTCTTTCGGCATTGCTTTTTGCAGGCTGTGCCGCCGAGCCCACCCCCTATGAAACGAACGATGCAGAAAACTATACCGTTAGCGTCAGATACGACGCTAACGGGGGTATCTTTACGACGAACACCTCGTCGATAGTGGATTCATATAATCTTTCGGAGCTTCCCGTTAATTCAAACGGCAAGGCGGAAATCGCGCTTCTCTCGCCCGATAATTCGGCAAGAGGCAACGACGCCTTCTCGGCTGTAAATAACGGCTATTTCCTCGCAGGATGGTATTCGGAAAGAATCGAAAAAACAGACGGAGAAGGAAATACCTATTACACCTATTCGAATAAATGGGACTTCGAAAACGGCTTGCTCGAAATCGATAAGGGCAAGCAGTATTCCTCGCAAACCCCCGTGTTAACGCTTTATGCCGCGTGGGTGCCGCTTTTCGAAATCGAATTCTATTCGCTCGGTACGGGTGAATATCTCGATTCCTATTCCTACGACCCATCTGCCTCCGAAATAAAGGTACCCGAATGGAATACCGACAGCGGCAGTGTGGATATGTTCAATTTCCCCAAAAAATCGGGTTATACCTTCAATAAGGCGTACTACGATTCCGAGGGAAATAACGCGGTGGAAACCGCAACGCTTCAGCATAGCGGCGTTATCGATTATGCAACCGGAACGGCAAGCAACTCGGTTATGAAGGTTTATATCGATTGGACCGAGGGTGAATGGTACAGAATTTACAATACCGAGCAGTTCCTCGATAACGCAAGCTTAAACGGCAATTACGAAATATTTGCCGACCTCGATTTCGAAGGCGAAATCTGGCCCACCGTGTTTATGTACGGCAATTTCGGCGGTACGATAAAGGGTAACGGCCATACGTTTAAAAATATCGAGCTCGTTCAAACCAATAACTCCAAGGTAAATGCAGGTCTGTTCGGCAACCTTACCGAAACCTCATCCGTTTCGGACCTTACTATCGAAAACCTGACCTTTACTGTAAAAGCAGGTACGCGCGTAGTCGGCACAAGCTACGGTGCCTTTGCGGGAACAATCTCGGGCAATGCAAAGCTTTCGGGAATAAAAATTCTTGCAAGTACGCTTCAAATCGATTCCTCCTGCTATTTCGGGGCAGACGATTATTCTATCGGTCTTGTCTGCGGTATGGGCAACGAAAACGCTGTGGAAACAGCCGAAATCAACTGTGTTGCGGTGGGCGATAACCCCGAAAAGCTAAGCATCACGGTAGACGGCAACAGCGTAACCGTTGAATTTACAGAATAAAAAAATAATTATATAAAGGTGAAAACAATGAAAACAAGAATTCTTTCGCTCATCCTGTGCGCGTTTATGTGCATAAGCGTGCTCGCAGGCTGTTCGGGCGGCAGCGCCGATACCGACGCATTCGTTATTATGACCGAACAGCTTGACGGCTTGTTCAACCCCTTCTTCTATACCTCCGCACCCGACGGCACTATCGTCGCAATGACACAGATAGGTATGCTCGGCTCTAAATACGAAAACGGCGAGGTTAAGGTCGCATACGGCGAAAACGAAGCCGTTGTCGTAAAGGACTACGATATCGTAGAAAACGGCGATAAAACCGTTTATACCTTCGTCGTAAAGAACGGAATCAAATTCTCCGACGGCCAGCCTCTTACTATGGAGGATATCCTCTTTAACTACTACGTATATCTCGACCCCGTTTACACCGGCTCGAACACCCTTTATTCGACCGATATCGTCGGCCTTGCCGAATACAGAACCCAAACAGTCGGCTCTGCCTCCGATAACAGCGATAACCTTATCGCATCCCAAGCCGCTTCGCGCGCAAACGCTCGCCTTAACGAGCTTATCAACCTCTTCAATTCGCAAATCAAATCGTCCTCTACCAAGGAAGTCGGCTACGAGGCAATGAAGAGCGCTATCGCTTCCTATTCGGTAAGCAACGGCTATAAGACCGCTATTTCGAATAATCCCGATGAGGTTACCAACAAGAACCTTTTGGAAGACTACGAATACGCACTCAAGCTTTTCAAGGAAGAGCTCGAAACCGACTATCTCGGTGCTCAGGAATCCTATATCGACGAGCCCTATAAGTCCCACGAGGAATTCAAAAACGAAATCTTCTGCTTTATGTATACCGAGGGCTACGTTGAAGTAGAATACGCAGAAGGCGCAGACGGTAAAAAGGACCACACCAAAATTCAAACCCTTACCCCCGCATATCCTTCCTCTATTACCACAAAGGAAGTGGCTATCGATTATATCTATAACGACAAAATCGCAAGAGAACTCAATATCATTCTTCAGTATTGGGCAACCGCGGCAACCCTTAATACCGAATTCACCGCAAAGGCAAAGGAGGTTATTCTTCACGAAAACGTTGCAAGCGACGGCACCCTTGCGGTAAAGAATATTTCGGGTATCGTTTCTCTCGGTCATACCGATAAAGCCGGCAGCACGGTTACCGTTAACGGCACTGACTATAAGGTTGCTTCCTCGCATAACGCAGACGGCACCGTGGTAAATGCAGACGAATACGACGTGCTCCAAATAACCATCAACGGCGTTGACCACAAGGATATCTGGAACTTCGCAATCAACGTTGCTCCCCAGCACTATTACGGAGAGGGAAGTAAGGTTGGCGTGGATATCGCGGCAAGCAAGTTCGGCGTTGAATTCGCAAGCTTCGATTTTATGACCGATATTATTCAGTCCACCAGAAATATCAAAATCCCCGTCGGCGCGGGCGCATATAAGGCAACCAATACCCAAAACAGCGATACTCCCTCCGAAGCGGATTTCTATACGAACAACGTTGTATATTTCAAGGCTAACAATAATTTCAATACCGTAGGCGAAGGTATCGAAAACGCAAAAATCGAAAAAATTCGCTATCAGGTAGTAAGCTCCGCAAACGCAATCGCCGCTTTGGAAGAGGGCAACGTTCACTATATCTCTCCCGCACTTACCCCCGATAACTACGAAAAGCTCGGCGAGCTTTCCTCGAAGGGTATGGTTACTCTTACCGAGGATCAGCTCGGCTACGGTTATATAGGCATCAACGCCGCAAAGGTTAACGATATCAACCTCCGTAAAGCAATTATGTGTGCGATGAATACCTCGCTCGCTATCGACTACTACCGCGCAGGCACCGCCGAACAGATCTTCTGGCCGATGTCGAAGGTAAGCTGGGCGTACCCCAAGGGAACCGACGCAACCGATAACGGCCACGATTATCCGCCTCTCGGCACGTTTAGCGAGGATATCGCAAAGACCAATATCGAAAAGTATATGCAGGCTGCAGGCGTAAGCGCAGGCGATTCTGCATTAAAGGTAAAATTCACTATCGCAGGCTCGAGCCTTCAGGACCACCCGACCTATAAGGTATTCCGCGATGCAGCGGCGCTTCTGAACTCTCTCGGCTGGGACGTAGAGGTTGTCTGCGATACCCAGGCACTTACCAAAATCAATACCGGCTCCTTGGAGGTTTGGGCAGCGGCTTGGTCCTCGGCTCTCGACCCCGATATGTATCAGGTTTACCACAAGGATTCCACTGCAACCAGCACTCTCGCTTGGGGCTATAACTACTTAAAGACAAGCGGCACCGCCGAAGAAACCCAAATTCTCGATGAATTGAGCGACCTTATCGACAGAGCGCGTGAAACCAACGACCAATCTGTCCGTGCAAATCTCTATAAGCAGGCTATGTCGCAGATACTCGAGCTCGCAATCGAGCTTCCCGTATATCAAAGAAGCGTGCTTTACGCTTATAACTCCAAGGTTATCTCTACCGAAAGCCTTCCCGCAGAATCCGAGCTTAACCCCTACTCCTCGCCGCTCGATAGAATTTGGGAAGTAGAATTTGCAAAATAAAAACGGAGTAGCAAATGCTTAAATATATAGTAAAACGACTGCTGATGTCGGTTCTCATACTATTGGGCGTTTCGATGATAATATACTTCCTTATCCGCTTGATGCCGGTTGATTTTATTCAGGATAAAATCAACGCCATAAATCAAGGCGGCGCAACGGTAAGCGAAGAAACGGTAAACGCAATGTATGAAATGTACGGACTCGGCGATAACAGCTTTCTCGGCATATTAAAGGGCTATTTAAGCTGGCTCGGTGCGCTTGCTACCTTCGATTTGGGCACCAGCTTCGTTTATGCCCGTCCGGTTGCCGACGTTATCTTCGAGCATATGGGAATATCCTTTGCAATAGCGCTTATTGCAACCGTGTTCGAATTTTTAATAGCAATACCGCTCGGCATTACCGCGGCAACTCATCAATACAGCTTCCGTGATTACCTCGTTACCGTTTTGGTTATGATAGGCATTTCACTGCCGTCGTTCTTCTTCGGGCAAATGCTAAAGGATGTGCTTGCGCTAAAGCTCGGGTGGTTCCCGGCATCCGGCTTGGTCAATGCAACCGCCTCGAATACCGGAATGGCTCTGCTGCTCGATTATGCAAAGCACTGCTTTATACCGATATTAACGATAGTAATTCTTTCTATCGGCGCAAGAATGAGAATGACACGAACCAATATGCTCGAGGTTATGAATTCCGATTATATCCGCACCGCGCGTGCAAAGGGCTTAAAAGAAAGCGTGGTTGTAAATAAGCACGCCTTCCGCAATACCCTTATACCTATGGTCACCTCGCTTGCGGGGCTTTTGCCCTCGCTTTTCTCGGGCGCGATTATTACCGAGCAGGTGTTCGACCTTCCCGGTATCGGTAATATCGCACTCGATGCGATGAACCGCGGCGATATCCCCTTTATAATGGGATACAATATGTTCCTTGCGCTGTTGAGCGTTATCGGCGTTCTGCTTGCCGATTTGATGTACGGCATAGTCGACCCGAGAGTAAAATTGGAATGAGGAGGCATTGAAAGTGGAAGAACAAACCAAAAACGAAGCTTTGGAAACCCAAAACACCGAAGTGCCTCTCGATAAAACAGTTAGATTAATGTCGCCTACGCGTATGGTAGTGCGCAGATTTTTCCGCTCCAAGCTGTCGATAGTCGGCTTGGTAATGGTTATCAGCCTGTTTTTGTTCAGCTTCGTCGGCCCGTTGGTATATACCGAATGGGGCGAAATCGAGCTCGATGAAAGCGGCAAAACCGAATATTCGGTGTCGCAAACAACCTATACCGTAAACGGCAGGGAATACGTGGTGCGCCAAACCACCGAAAAATCGTTGAAGGATAATTTCCTCGCTCCCCCCTCGGCAGAGCATATACTCGGTACCGACAACGAGGGCTACGATATCTTCGTAAGATTAATGTACGGCGGCAGAATATCGCTTATCGTAAGCTTTATTGCGGTGTTCCTTATCACCGTGCTCGGCGTTATTATGGGCGGTATCGCCGGCTTCTTCGGCGGAGCGATAGATAATATTATAATGCGTCTGTGCGACGTGCTTATCTGCCTTCCCGGTATTCCCATATTGCTTATTATAAGCACTATACTCGATGCATCGGAAATCGATGCGAAATACCGTATCTATCTTCTTATGATCTACCTTACCTTTATTTCCTGGCCGGGTACCGCAAGACTCGTAAGAGGTCAGATACTCTCCCTGCGCGAGCAGGAATATATGGTTGCGGCAGAAGCAATGGGCTATTCCGCACCGCGCAAAATATTCAAGCATCTCGTTCCCAACGTAATGCCCCAGCTTATCGTTCAAATGAGTCTTTCCTTGGGCAGTATGATACTTTACGAGGCAACTCTTTCCTATCTTAATCTGGGCGTAAAGGCACCCTATGCCGCTTGGGGTACGATGATAAATATTATTTCCACCAATCAGGACATTTTGCAGAACCACCTAAACGTTTGGGTTCCTGCAGGTATATGCATAGTCATTGCCGTGCTCGGATTCAACTTCATCGGCGACGGTCTGCGTGATGCACTTGACCCGAAAGCGAGGCGTTAGTTTATGAGTAAAAACAGCAATCACCTGTCGGGTAAAGAGGTCCGCGCCATTGCCAAAGAAAATAAGCGTGTTATAAAATCGCTCGAGGCTTATAAAAACCGTAAGGCAGACGAATCGGAATACCTCGGACATATGTCCGACCAAAACAATATTTTGGAAATCGATAATCTGCATACCTATTTCTTCACCGAGCAGGGTGTTGTAAAGGCGGTAAACGGCGTTTCCTTCAATATCCCGAAGAATACCACTGTCGGCGTAGTAGGCGAATCGGGCTGCGGTAAATCGGTTACGAGTATGTCGGTTATGCGGCTTATCCAAGGCCCCGCAGGTCAGATATATTCGGGCAGTATCCGCTTTAACGCAAAGGAAAAGAACGGCGAAAGCAAGGTATACGATATTGCAAAAATGCCTATCCGCGATATACATAAAATCCGCGGCAACCAGATATCGATGATTTTCCAAGAGCCTATGACCTCGCTTAACCCCGTGTTTACTATCGGTCAACAGCTCGATGAGGTCAGCTTTATTCACGACCCCAACGCAACGAAGGAATCGGCAAAGGCGAAATCGATCGAAATGCTCGAGCTTGTGGGCATCGCAATGCCCGAACGTGTCTATAACGCGTTCCCCCACGAGCTTTCGGGCGGTATGCGTCAGCGCGTTATGATATCTATGGCGCTTGCGAGCAACCCCCGCTTGATTATTGCCGACGAGCCGACCACCGCGCTCGACGTTACAATTCAAGCGCAGATACTCGACCTCCTGCGCGACCTTAAAACCAAAATCGACGGTTCTATAATGCTTATCACACACGATTTGGGCGTTATCGCCGAAATGGCGGATTACGTTGTGGTAATGTATGCAGGCCGCGTGATAGAGCGCGGTCCTGTCAAGGAAATCTTCCACAATCCGCTTCACCCCTATACTATAGGACTTCAAAAGTCCAAGCCCACTCTCGATTCGGACAGCGATACGCTGTTCAATATTCCGGGTAACGTTCCCAACCCCGTGAATATGCCCAATTATTGCTATTTCAGGGAAAGATGCTCGCAATGCACCAAAAAGTGCTCGGGCGATTATCCCGATATGGTCGAGGTAACGCCTAATCACTTCGTTGCCTGCCATTTGTACGGAGGGGAGGATAAATAATGTCGGAAGAAATTAAAAACCAAGAAATCGATACCGATGCAATACTCGAAGTCCGTAACCTCCGTAAATGCTTCCCGCTTAAAAAGACGGTGACCGGCAAGGTAACGCAGGAATTAATCGCCGTAGATAACGTTTCGTTCAAGCTTAAGGCGGGCGAAACGCTTGGTATCGTTGGCGAATCGGGCTGCGGAAAAACCACGCTCGGCAGAACGATATTAAAGCTTCACGAGGCAACCGGCGGCAAAATTTTCTTCGAGGGCAAGGATATTACCGATTATAATTCGAAGCAAATGCGCGATATCCGCACGAAGATGCAGATAATCTTTCAGGACCCTTATTCCTCGCTCCCTCCGCGCAGTACGGTCGGCGGTATTCTTTCCGAGCCCGTCGAGGTGCACAATATCGTGCCCAAGGAGCAGGTTAAGGATTACGTTCTCGATCTTATGACAAAATGCGGCCTGCGCGATTACTATTACGAACGCTATCCCCACGAGTTTTCGGGCGGACAAAGACAGCGTAGTTGTATTGCGCGCGCGCTTTCGGTAAAGCCGAAGCTGGTTATCTGTGACGAGCCGGTTTCCGCGCTTGACGTTTCTATTCAGGCACAGATAATCAATCTGCTTAAGCAGCTCCAAAACGAGCTTAATCTCACCTACGTTTTTATCTCGCACGACCTTTCGGTAGTAAAGTTCATTTCCGATAAAATCGGCGTTATGTATCTCGGCTCTATGGTCGAATTCGGCAGTAAGGAGGATATCTTCTCGAATCCTCTGCACCCCTATACGAAAGCGCTGTTTTCGGCTATACCGCATCCCGACCCGGACGTGAAGATGAACCGAATAATCTTAAAGGGCGATATTCCCTCTCCCGCAAACTCGCCAAAGGGCTGCCGCTTCCATACGCGCTGCCCCCACGCGACCGATAAATGCAGGGAAGTAACACCCGAGTATAAGGATTACGGCAACGGCCATTGCGCCGCCTGCCACCTGCTTGGCTAATATAATATAAAGGTAGAAGACCGATGAAAAAGAAAGAAAAAAAGCAAAAGATAACCTATATCGACGACGGCCGCACGATAGCCGATATGTCGAACGTTTCGGGTGGAAGCCGCTGGTATAAGCAGGGCACAAGCTCGAGCTTTGGGGATATTTGGCAAACCTATTGGGGCGCCACTAAAATGATGATTAAGCCTACGCTCGTTGCAGTAGGATTCATCGTTGCCGCGTTTCTTATCGTCAGTCTGCTATTTTGGATAATGTGATCCTTAAATCTATATTTATAAGGAGAAACTGTTATGAAAAACAGAAAAACGCCGTTAAGGCTGCTTTCCTGCCTTCTTGCCGCGGTTATGCTCGTTGCCTGTCTTGCTTCCTGCAACGGAAACGGCAGCGGCGACAGCGAAAGCTCGGCGGATCAGTCTTACGGAGAAAACACAACCTATACCGTTAGCGTAAAAACTGCGGGCGGTATGGTTATGGCAGAGCTCGACGTTTATATCTATGCAGATTCGAGCCTTGCCGATATGAAGGATTTTGCAAAAACCAATTCCGAAGGACAGGCTACCTTCAGCCTTGCCAAAAACGATAACTATGCAATCGTAATTTCGGGCGCGCCCAAGGGCTATAAGGTCAACGCAAGCTATAGCTTCGTTGGCGAAAACGCCGCAATCGTGCTCGAATCCGAGCTTATCACCGATAGTGAGCTTTCGAGCGCAACTATCGGGCTTGGCAGCGTAATGTACGATTTTACGGTTATGAAGTCCGACGGAAGCGAAATAACCCTTTCGGAAGTTCTTAAAACCAAAAAGCTCGTGGTGCTTAACTTCTGGTATACCACTTGCTCCTGGTGCTTGGAGGAGTTCCCGATAATGAACGAGGTTTACCGCGATTATAAAGACGACGTTGAAATAATCGCGCTCGACCCGATCGACGATGCAAACGCTGTAAAGGCGTTCCAGGCACAGTACGGCTTGGAATTTCCAATGGCGTCCTGCCCGTCGTCCTGGTCGGCAACCTTCGGTGTTCAGGGCTATCCCACGTCGGTGTTTATCGACCGCTACGGTACCGTTTGCCTTATCGAATCGGGCGCAATAACCAGCAAACGCCCCTTTATGTCTGCCTTCGACCATTTTACTGCAGACAACTATAAGCAAACGCTTTGTGTCAACGGCATCGGCGACCTCGTAACTCAGGTTGCACCTACCTACGAAATGCCCACAAGCGAAGAAATTGCTTCCGCCGTGAATAACGGCGAAATCGAGGTAACCTACCGCCCCGAAACCGAGGACGATAACGCAGAATTTATCTGGCCCTTTATTATCGATAAAAAGCTCGATAAGGATTGTATCAAGGCTTCCAATATCGGCATCGATTCGTCGTATGCGATAATTTATGCCGACGTAACGCTTAAAGCAGGCGAAGCACTCGGTATCGATTACCTCGTTTCCTCCGAAAGATATTCGGATATTCTCTACGTTATAGTCGATGGCGACGATATCTTTCAGATTTCGGGTGCCGATGCAAACGAGGAATGGAAAACCTGCTATCCCTGTGTTGCAGAGGAGGACGGCGTTTATGAAATAGCGTTCTGCTTCCTAAAGGACAGCGATACCGCCGAAGGCGACGATACGGTTTATCTTTCCAACTTCCGTGTTGTAGATAAGGACGATATCGACGTCGATACCTATCTCCCGCGTGAAGCTGCAACAAGCGAAGACGGCTTCGATTACAGCTACGTCGAAATCGTATTCAACGAAAAAGACGGTTATTATCACGTCGGCAGCGAAAAGGGCCCGTTGCTTTTGGCAAACCTTATGAACTATAGCCTCTTTAACGAGGAGCAAACCGTATACGAAATCGTATATAACGGCGATGCCGATAAAGACGGAATAAGCCTTTACGATAAAGAAAACGGCGGCAAGGGTATGGTGGATTACTTCTCCTATGCCTCCAATTCGTCGCTCAACGGTGTTTGCACCGTTAATGCCGAGCTTGCCGAAATGCTAAAGCAGGTTGCAGAGGTTGCAGGCTTCAACAACGAGGACGAAAACGAATGGCTGAAAATATGTATGTATTTCGAGACGTTCGGTCCCAACGGCACACAGCTTGTCGACCCCATAAAAGGTCTTGCGCCCTTCTCGGCGTTCACTACCGTTTTGGGTAAGAATAAATCCGAAAACTGCTTCTATTACGACAGAGCAATAATCCCCCGCGGTCTTCTTTCGGAATTCGTTCCCACAAAATCCGGCGTGTACCGCTTTACCAGCAAGAGCGATTATAAAGATGGTATAGACGCCTGGATATTTAACGCAAACCGCGAAGTTATTTATACCTACGAGCACGACGAAAGAATGTACACAGATGATAAAAATTGCTCTATGGTATATTACATGGAAGCAGGAACTCCCTACTATATCAATATGGCGTTCTGGGACGTTTATGAAACCGGTGCGATTGAATATGATGTTGAATTTTTAGGTTCCTCCTATAAGCTGTTCAGGCTTTGTGCACCGGGCTATTTTACCTACGACAGCGATGCAACCGGAGATGTTATGTACGATATCATCTCGGGCGGTATCAAGCCCGTGCTCAAGGATGGCAAGTATTACGAATCAGAGCAAAACAGTCTTATCTATGCCGATTTTACAGGTCTTACGACCGTTTTCGACCGCTCGATAACCGAAATGATCGAAATGGGTGGCTTCGATTTCAGCAAGAGCGAAACCGACGGCGAGATCCTTGCCTATCTTAAGCAGAACGATAACGACGTAGAAAAGACCAGAGAATATCTAAAAAAGCTTTGGGGCGACGATTACGATGAGAATGCGAAAATCTATCAGCTTGACGATATATTTGCAGGTAGATATCACGGCAACGGCGAGGACTATACCGAAGCAATGCGTGCATATCTTCCCAAAATAATCAAATCGTCCGATGAGCGCAACGGCTGTGTCGAAGTTGATGAGGAATTGGCATCTATGCTCCAAAAGCTAATGGATAAATATACCTTCGAGGGAGTCGAAAACGCTTGGATCAAGCTTTGCTACTATTACGACTACCTCGGCGCGTAATTGTTGCGGCGAAGGAAGGTAACGATAATGCAAAAAGAATATTATACACACTTCTTGCGGCGGCACTTTTGTGCGCCTCCGCAGTGCTCGGCGGATGCGGTGATAAGGTCACCGCACCCTCCGAAATAACCTATAAGGTCACCGTTGCCGATGCGTTGGGTGCCCCCTGTGAAAGCGGCACTGTCGTAAAGTTTATGCAAAACGGTCAGCAGGTAGCAATGCAGCTTTGCGATGAAAACGGCGTTGCAAGCAAAACCTTGGCAAGCGGGGAATATACTATCGAGCTCGGATTTACCAACTCGACGGTTACTTATCATTACGATAAAAACATTAAGCTCACCGCCGCAAATAACGAAGTCACTGTATTGCTCTCGAAAACGGTCGGTGAAAATGCTGTTAAACTATTTGTAAGCGCAAACCAATTCGATGCATATGCCGTAACCGCAGGCTGTACTTATGTAAAACTAACCGAAAACGCAAGAAGCTATTTCCTTTTCAGCCCCACAGAACCGGGTAAATACGAATTTACCGTTTACGATAACGTGAATGCAACGATCGGATATTACGGCGCGCCGCATTTTGTACAAAGCGAAAATATTGCGGAAATGAACGGCAAAAGCTTTACTGTTTCGGTCAGCGCTTCAATGATCGGTACCGGCGATACCGGCACCTCTACCTACGTTATAGGTATCGATGCAACCGATAAAAACGATTGCGTGCTTTGCATTAACCGTCTTGGCGAGCCCGACCGCACTATCGAGGACGAGCCTTGGACTATTTATAAAAAGACGGTTGAGCTTTCGGAATATAATCTTCCCGAAGACGCGGTTATAAAGGAATTCGATTTAACCGCCGCAACGGATGCCTATACCCTCGTGCTTAACGAGCAAGACGGCTTTTATCACCTCGGCTCTGCCGAAGGTCCGCTCGTTTTAATGCGTCTTGCCGAGGATTGCGATTATATCGCCTGCTTCAAAACCATACTCGACCGTTCGGGCGTAAGCCGCTATTTCTACGATGAAAACGGTGAATTTTCCGAAAAAGTAAGCTATTCCGAATGTCTGCTTGAATATATCGAATACGTCGATGCAATCGAGGGCGTATATCCTCTTACCGAGGATTTAAAGCATATCGTAACCAATCGCGGCGAATACGTCGGCTGGTGGGATTCCGCAAGCAACGGCTATTTGTTCAAGGATGCAAACGGCAATAACGACCTTTCGATAAACCCCGAGCTTGCTTGGCTTTTAATGTGCTGCTATGTTGAATAAAACTATGAAGCTAAAAAGAATTGCACTCGTATTTCTCGCACTGTGTGCGCTGCTCTCGCTTTCCTCCTGCAACAGCTTCTTGCGAAGCCTTTTTAGCGGTAAGGAAACGACCGAAACCGAAGGACCAAAGCAACAGTATATAATAAGGGTAGTAACTGCCGGAGGAATGCCGCTCGAGCATATATACGTTTCGGTGTACGATAATACCGAAGCGAAAAATCTTGTTGCAAACGGCATAACCGACAGCGAAGGCTTTTACAGATTCTCGGCAAAGCAATCGGATAATTATATTGCCGAGCTCAAAGGCTTTTCGAGCTTGGGCGGATACGTACCCGAGTCGTATTATTCGATCAAATCGAAGGATAATGAATTTGCCGTTAAAACCGAGCTGATCGAAGGACCTGTAAAAGACGCAATGCTTGGTCTTGGCGATGTTGCGTTCGATTTCGAAATAACCGATTCAAGCGGAGCAACGCATAAAGCGAGCGAGATATTAAAAACCAAAAAGGCGTTGGTGTTAAATTTCTGGTTCGAAAACTGCGGTCCCTGCAAAATGGAATTTCCGTATATGCAGGAAGCCTATAACGGCTTTAAAGATAAGCTCGAAATTCTTGCCCTTAATCCGCTCGACAGTAATCAGCAAGGCGTTGAGAAATATGCCGAATCGATGTCGCTAACCTTCCCGATGGCGTCTGTGGATGCCGAATGGCAAACGGCGATAAAAGGGCTTGCGGGATATCCGACAACCGTTATAATAGACCGCTACGGAATGGTCGTGTTTATGCACACCGGTGCTATAACCGAAAAAGAGGTTTTCGAAAAGCTTTTCGCTTATTTTACCGCCGATGATTATATTCAAAAGCCGATTAAAAATATAAGCGAAATACAATAATATAAAAAGGATGTAATAATATGAAAAGAATAATTGCAGTAATGCTTTTGGTTACCGCCTTGTTCTGCCTTTGCGCCTGCGGAGAGGGAAGCGATACCTCGGCTGCAGAAAGCAGCAAGACCGAAACCAGCCAAGATATAAGCAATATCCAAAGCGAAGCCGAAAGCAAAGAAGAATCTACCGTAACCGCAAGCTTCAAGGTGCTCGTGACAGATGCCGATGGCAACGCCGTTTCGGGCGTTATGATTCAGCTTTGCAAGGATACCTGCATCCCCGCAAAAACCGGCGAAGACGGTGTTGCAACCTTCCCTGTGGAAATTACCGATGGGTATAAGCTTTCGGTGCTCTCCTGTCCCGAAGGCTACAGCTACAGCGGCGATGCCGAAATTTATCTCGAAAGCGGAATTACCGAATACACAGTAACGCTTGCAAAGGGTGAATAATATGGCAGGTATTAATAAAAAGACCTCGCATCTGTTCAAAACTTCGGTTGCGTTCGTTTTGCTCGTTTCGCTTTTTGCGCTTGCGCTTGCGGGCTGCGGCGAAACCGAACAAAGCTCTTCTGCTGCAGAAACCAATAGCTCTGCTTCGGTAAGCGAAGCCGTTTCAAATAGCGAAAGCTCTGCCGCAGTATACGAAAACGCCTCCTCTGCCGATACCTCGAGCGAGGATAGCTCGTTAACCGAATCGGAAATCGAATCCAATACCGAAAGCTCCGAGGCGAACGATGAATCTTCGGTTCCCGAAGAGGAATCCTCCGAAGCGGATACGACTATCGAACCCGAAATTCTCGGCACCGGTACGAAAAACGATCCCTTTCTTATGATTCCTGCCGAGGATAAAACCGTAACTACTTATAATATCCCTGCGGGCGAATCGCAGTACTACGCTATCTATCGCGTCGGCGGTACGATTCTTACAATCGAAAACGAAAACGTATCGGTTGAATACGAAGGCATTCCATATATCGCAAAGAAGGGCAAGGTAGTGGTAAAAATCGCATATGCGCTTGCAAGCGATGCGATACTTTTCGAAATCTGTAACGAGGGCGAAAGCGATGAAGCCTTCCTTCTTCAGTTCGAAAATCCCGAAGGAACTATGGCAAACCCCAAGTCTGTCGAGAATATTTCCGACGATAACTCGGTATCTATCCCCGCAGGTAACGAAACCGGCTACCACTTTAAGTATATCGCCGAAAAGGACGGCACTCTTCGCTTCTATATGACTGCGTCGGTTGCAAGTTTGCTTTCGGTAACGAACAATTCCACATCTGCTAACCGCACGAGCGAGGAAACCGAAGCCGAATACGTCGAAATCGAGGTAAAGGCAGGCGACGAGCTAATAATCGTTGTAGGTGCACAGCGCGATAAGCGCAATAATATTCCTGCGGTCGATATAACCTGGAATGCAGTTTACGCATAAAGGAGTATAATATAATGAAGAAAATTCTCAAAAAAGCGTTTCCGCTCGTGCTTGCGGCGTTAATGCTCTTGCTTTCCGTCGGCGTGTCCGCAGAGGGCGAAAACTATATTTTAATCGAATCCGCAAACGTTGCGGTAGGCGATAATTCACTTGAAATCAACAGCGAATACGAATATACCGTATATGATTTCGTTCCCGAAGAAATAGGTAAATATACCTTTACCGTAACCGATGCGGCTATTGCTTTGGTAAGTAATAACGGTATGTGGATTACAACCGAGCCCTCTGCAGAAACGGTTGCCGAAAACAGCTTTAGCTGGGAATGCACCGGTGTAGGCCAATCGATTTGGTTTGCAATCGATAGCAACAGTGCAAGCGTTTCGGTAAATATAAAGTGGGAGGAGCTTGTTATCGTAACGATTCCCCGCACCCCGTACGTTAACACCGTAACCCCCGAAGCATTCACCTTCGATGGCAATAAAAACGCTTTGCAGTACGTCGATACCTTCGATGAAATCGAAAATACCGCAGTGCTCGGCGAAGACGGATATTATCATCTCGATTCCGCCGAAGGTCCTATCCTTTACGCAAATCTTGCCGATTCTATGATGTCGCTTGCAGATGCATATGGCTACGGACAGCTCGTTGCCGTAATTTACGAGGACGGCGAAGCTGTAGCGAAAATCGATTTTAACGCCGCGTTCGAAGAATATTTCAACTGCTCCGATGAAGGCTTCTACCCTCTTACCGCAGATATTATAAAAATTTATCAGGAAATGGGCAAGAGCAATAGCTGGTATGGCGCAGACGGCTGGGTAGGCGGCGAGCTCGATGACGCTTGGATGTATGCTTGCTATTATCTTGGCGAAAGCAACGGCTTGGGCGACGTTAATAACGACGGCGATATTAACCAATACGATTATATCCTTGTAAAACGTCACTACTTCGAAACACGTATTCTTACTTCCGAAGAAGAAATCCGTGCAGACGTAAACGATGACGGAACCGTAGACCAGTACGATTACGTTCTTATCGCGCGCCACTACTTCGGCACGTTCGTGATTGGTTAATTACAAAATAATAAAAGCAAGAATACGAGAGAACCGCTTTTGAACAAGTGGTTCTCTCGCGTTTTTTCTGCATAACTTTAAATACAAAAACACAATAATAATCCCATAATATTCGTGACTTATACCTGGTTCTTGTAATAAAACATAAAAACCCCACACTTTTTTCTTCGAAAGTGTGGGGACATTTTCGCTTTAATGCGTTATTATATAATCCAAGACTTGTATAGTAATAGGTTATTATGTATTTAGCAGAGGTAAAGCTATGAAAAAAATTCTGTCTTTTGTTTTGTGCTTGATAATGGTATTTTCTTCGATACCTGTATTCACGCTCGTTTCTTCTGCGGCTTCAAGCAGCGTTTACATCGGCAACGTAGAGCTCGAAAGTGACTATTTGCTTTTCTCGGGCGAAACCGAGCCGAAGCAGTTGTCGGATGTTCTTCGGGATTATACTTATGATGAACTCGAAAACGAAGGCTTTGCGTACTTTGGTGGAGGCAGATTGCTTTTGCACAATTACGAATATAACGGTCCCGGATATAACGAAGCGGGGAAGCGCCCCGCTGCTATCCGTGTAAAAAACGTACAACTTAAATTGAGCGGCGAAAACAGCATCGTTTGCACCACCGATAACGGTGTGGGCATATATTGCGAGGGCTATCTTAGTGTCGAAAACGTCACGATTGATTTCTCGGATAATACTGCCGCGATTAAAATCGATGCTTCCTTCGGCATTATGCTTATGGATGACGCCAATAGCGATTACAACCCGCGTTACACGCAGAATAACGTCGATGTCACGATAAATACCAAAGGCGGTATCGGGTTGGCGGTAGGCTCCGAGGAAATGGGAGCGTTCGTTCAGCTTTACAGCGGCTCGCTTACGATTAACGGCGATAACGCACAGAGCGGTATTGCGATTGCCGCGCCTGATGGCGAAAAACGCCAGTTTTCCTCAGACGTTGCCGACGTTATGGTGAGCGGTTGTGATTACGGCATCTACGCCGAGGACATTCGCTTTGAAGGCGGAAGCTATATTTGTTATGTCGTCGATTGCGGTCTTTATGCACAGAGCGGTGAGGTCAACCTTACTGAGTCTTATATCGATATTATCGTAACCGCGGTGGCGGGCAACAGCATCAGGTCGTCTATGACTAAGGTCGACCTAAAAACGATGTATGTCGATTTTGGTACCGTCACAGATAATGTGTACGTTGCATATCCGCGTACATACGTTGTAGTCGGCGGTGTGTATCTTTACGACGGCGATTATCTCGAAACGGACGGATATAGAACTACGACCGAAAAGCCGTCGACGGACGGCTACGCCTATTATACCGTAAACGGCTATGGTGTCGGTGTGCTCGAGCTAAACGACTTCGAGGTATCCGAATCGGTTAATTTCACTTGGGGCAGAAGCGGACATTTTGAAGGCGAAAATGCTTGTATTTACTCTACGAATAATCTTGAGCTCGTATTAAAGGGCGAAAACTCAATTACGCCCGAGCAATACGATTACGCTATCGCAATCTACGGTTCTTTAACTGTTGAAGGCGACGGCAGCCTTGATATTGGCAACGATGAGAGTTATTCAGGTGTTCTCTTGTTGGGCGACTATGCAACCGACGATATAACTTTTACTATGGAAAGCTGCAGCTTGAATATCTATTCCGAATGTTCGTTATCGATTTACTGTCTTGATTACGATAAGGATGCCACGATTACCGTTAACAGCGGCAATTTGTTTGCACGCTATCTCGAGGCTTCCGCAACGGATGATGGCGAGGGTATTATCGAAGTCAACGGCGGCAATATTAATATTTCTGGTAGTGCCTCAATGTACGGTATAGGTGCAACCGGCTATTACCAGAACGGCGGTATCGTTACAATCGAAGCGATTGCAGGTGAATATTCGATTATCGAAATATACAACCCCGAAGACGAATTCGGCGGAAATTTCGAAATATATGCAGGCGAGTTTTCTATAAGAGAGAAAAACGGCGATTCCTGTATCACCACCAACAGTCTGTTTCCTGTTTTAGGGCACGGAATGGCAGTTGTCGAGGGTGCTTGGGATTCTGCGTATATAAGGATCGCAAATGAATCGGGCGGTACCGATCCCGATC
>JAFTTN010000091.1 GCA_017466805.1 Clostridia bacterium | reverse complement strand
AGCGTATCCATTCGCGATTGAATGTCGTAATATTCAAGCGTAACGTCGGTTGTGCTTTCTGTGGAGCTCGTTATATTCAAAAGCCCGTCGGCAGTGGTTAAAAAGCTGTCTAACTTATCGGCGGGAATACGCAGTACAAAATTGGCGCGTTTTTGTGTTTTTCTGCCGTTCGAAAGGCTTTCGCCGCCCGATATTTCGGAATTTTCGATATATCCGCCGACAGATCCGAGCTGTGCTTTTATCTGTTCTACCGCGGAATCAAAATCCTTGGTTTCGCCGTTTATCGTCGCGTTGCGTATTATTTTCGCATCTGTGTTTATGTCTGTAAACTCGGTTTCGCCGCCGATTACTTCTTCGTTCTTTATCTCGGTGTCGATATATTCGTCGGTCACGTATCCCGATTCTGCCGAGCAGGAGGTAAACACAAGTATCGAAACGGCAAGCAGTAGTAATATCAACGACTTAAAATTCTTCATAACTGTAAATACCTCGTCTTTCTTGGTTTGGTAAAAGATTTTACTCTTACATTGTTATTTTACCACAGTAACATATTTTTGTCAACTTTCGTTTTGTTACCTGTTTGTAAATTCCAATTCATAAATAAATGCTTAAAAACAAGAGGAAAATGTAATATAATGGATTCACAAAACACAGAAGGATGTTTTATATGAACGATTTAAGAGAAAACGAAATAAAGGAACAGATAAACACGCTGTTCACGCAGGAGCTTATCGAGTACGGTAAGCCGATAATGCAAAAGTTCACCAAATTAATGGCCTACTACCGCTGTGCGATAATGGAAATAGAAACGAAGTTCAACGTGCTTAGCGAAGAATTCTCGCTTGCTTTGGACCGTAACCCGATAAACAGCATTAAATCACGTCTTAAATCGATTCCGTCCATGCGTGACAAGCTTTCGCGCAGGGGGCTTCATATGTCGGTCGATTCGATCGAGCAAAATCTTAACGACGTTGCGGACTGTGCGGCGATTATGTCTATAAGCAGGCTGGCAACAGTATGCTTGCGGGCGACCACGCCGAAATTTTAGCGAGAGCGATAGACGTAACCGAAAAGAGATAATTTAAAGGAGCAGTGCTTTTTGCATTGCTCCTTTGTCGTTTATTTATTGATTATTCATCATACACTTCAAATTCTTCCGAAATATATACAAGACCGTCGGTCTGCGGATTGCCTTGAAGAAAAACCAGCCTGTAGGTGCCGGGCTCTAACGGTTCGACGTTGACAGACAATTTTCCGACTTTATCTGCTCTCAATATAGTGGCGGTATCCTGCTGTGAGCCGTAGTTGCGGATAAAATAATAGCCGTTTTCATTTGTTTTTTCAAGACGAATATATGTTTCAGAGTAATAAACCTCATGATCGGTAAGATTGGTGAATTCCAATTCGATCGTTTCGGTTTTTGCGAAAACGGGTTTATTGACAACAGTTATAACAATATCGTTTCCGACGTTGTTATATTGCGTATAATAAACGCTGCTTTCGGTTTCCGAATTGGTTTTGCCGCAACCGGATAAAACAAACACCGCTATCAGTAAATACGAAACGAAGCGTTTCATAAATGCACCTCCGTGTTCAATCTCTGAAGGACAGCAGATAATCATATAAAGAAGGAGTTATTCTGCACGCTCCGTTTTCTATGATTTCCTCAAATATTTTGTTTTGCGTTTTTTAAAAGAATAATCTTCTTTGCACCGCATCGCGCGCGAAACGGTTTGCGGCAAGATAAATAAGCACACCGCCAAGCAGACCGAACACAACGAACGGGTATGCCGACCAGCCGATAAAGCGCAGATCGAAGGTCAACGACAATAACAGCTCGATAAGCGGGAAGAAAAAGCCGAGCGCGATAACGAAGCCGCCCCAGATATAAAGCTTGCCGCGCTTTAGATAAAACAACAGCGTAGCGAGCGTGCTTATTATAAGGCAAAAATACATTGCCGCGGGGAATGCGAAGCTTAAAAACCAATCGCCGTCGGTAACGAAATCGATGTATTTCAAATAAGCAACCGTAGCGGCAAAAAAGCAGGGCACGAATATAGCCGGATTCGGTCTTTTAAACCACATCGGAAGCCCAAATGCAATATAGGCAAGCGTTAATGCACCCGCAACGTAGCCGAACCAATTTATCGCACCGTCGGGCTGAAGGTCGGAAATAAGGCTGGTTAACAGCGGGATGAATATTAAAAACAAAACCACGCCGTTTATTATTTTCGTTTTTTTCTTTGCGGGGGGACGTTTATCGGGCGGATAGTTTGGGGGAACCTGCTCCTGCTTAACTATCGGGTGGTAAACCTCCGTTTCGCAAAGCGGACATATTTTTTCGGTGTCCTCTAATTTAACACCGCATTTAACACAATACACGTTTATACCTCAATTTCTGTTGCTTTCTACAGTTACTTCAAGCCCCATATCGCGCAGTATTTCAAAAAAATGGCGTTCAAGGCCTGCATCGCGGATATTTCGCGTTAGATTAATATAGACTTTGCCGTTATATGAAAGGAAGCCGCAGTTGTACGGCGCGGTTGCCTGTACTCCCAAAATAAAATCAACGCGTGAAACGTATTTTTGCATTATTTCGGGCAGCCTTACTACACCCAAATTCGACATCGAAAGGCAGGATTTGCGTTCTCCCGAGCGGTCGAAAACAGCCTTCATAACAATATTTTTAAGCGGAAGCGGAACAAGCCGCAGTAAAATATTCTTTTCGTCGTTTACGTTTTTGGCTATAACCGCGCTCATATGCTTTTGGGTAAGCTCGTAGCCCATTTTGTGATAAACCGCCTTGCAGATTTCCTCGAAGCTGTATTCGCCCAAGCGCGCATCGATTTCGGGCACGGTGAACATTGCAAAGTTACGCAAGGTTTCGCTTTTAAAAAGAGTGCGCAGATTTATCGGGATAAGCAGCTTTATCGGCTTGTGCTTTGCGGTGTTCGGGTTAAGCTCCTTTTGGTAGTTCATCAAAGCCTGCATCATTACCGCCGAAAAGAAAACGGTAAGAGTACAGCCGTATTTGTGCGCAAGTGCGATAGCCGAATCGACGTCTGCTTTAAAGCAGGTTACGTGAATAAAGCCTTCGGGCTCCTTTTCGCCGGGGACTCGCCAAGCGTTCGTATCGCGGCGGCTTGCGGGGACTCTGCCCGCGTATTTCAAAAAGCTGTCCTCGAGCTCTTCGCTTTTCGGCGGCACGCGGCGGTCGATAATACCCTGCTCGAATGGTATAGAAATATTATGCTTTTGCTCCAAATATTCGGCAACAAGGTTTTTTAGGAATATAAGCGCACCCGTACCGTCGGTTAGCGAATGGAAAAATTCCACCGCTATTCTGTTGCGGTATGCGATAACGCGGAAGGCGTATTTCGACATTTCCTTTTCGCTCATATAGCAAAGCGGATGCGATTTTTCCTCTTGTATTTCGGGCGCCGCTTCGACCTGCTGCAGATAAAACCAAAAAGCACCCCGGCGCAGTCTTGCCGCTATCGATGGGAAACGCTTTACCGTTACCTCGAGCGCGCTTTTGAGCACTACCGTGTCGATTTCCTCGTAAAGAGTCATCGATTGGCGGTAGATGTTGCTCCAATTTTTACGCATCGCGGCGGGGTATATCTTTGCGGCGTTGTCGAGCCGTACCCAGCGCAAAGGATTCTTTTTACTCTTCGCCATTTGGTGCTTTCCTTGTTCAAATATTAGTATATTTAATTTTATCACACCAAGCTTAATCCGTCAATAAAAAAATGTTTAAGCTTTGTTTAATATATGTTTACCAAGATTACGTCAAAACCGAAAAAACTTATATTGATTTGCTTGGCGCCGTGTGCTATAATAAAAGCAGGCAAGCGGGGAAGCAACCCATTCGAAACGATATAAAGGAGCCTATAATGAACGAAATTAACGAACAGGCAGTTAAAGAACGGTTAAACGGAATATTCAGCGAAGAGGTTATAGAATGCGGCAAGCCGATAATGCAAAGGTTTGCTACGCTAATGGCTTATTACCGCTGTGCGATAATGGAAATAGAAACAAAGTTCAACGTGCTTAATCAGGAATTCTCGCTTGCTTTGGACCGTAACCCGATAAACAGCATTAAATCACGTCTTAAATCGATTCCGTCCATGCGTGACAAGCTTTCGCGCAGGGGGCTTCAGATGTCGGTCGATTCGATCGAGCAAAATCTTAACGACGTTGCGGGCGTGCGGGTTATCTGCTCGTTCCCCGACGACGTATATATGCTTGCCGAAGCACTGCTGAAGCAGGACGATATAACGCTTGTCGAGCGCAAGGACTATATCCAAAGCCCAAAGCCCAACGGATACCGAAGCCTGCACCTTATCGTTACCGTTCCGATATTCCTCGCGCACGAAAAAAGGCTTATGAAGGTGGAAATTCAGCTTCGCACTATTGCAATGGATTCTTGGGCAAGCTTGGAGCACCAGCTTCGTTATAAAAAGGACTATGAGTTCGACGAGTATATGGCGCAAGAGCTTTTGCGCTGTGCCGAGCTTTCCGCCGAGCTCGATTCACGCATGGACGCCCTGCGCGAAATAGTGCAACGCGAGGAATAGGTTGATTTAACGCAAAATATTACGAGAGAGGGGACTTTTATAAAAGCCCCCTCTCTCGCGCTCTCACCCGAAAATTTTAGAAACAAGAAAATTAATTGCAATTCTTTTTTTGAATAAATTAACCGTCAACTATAATGATCTTGCCGTTGATGCTTAAAATGTTTTCGCCGAGCCATTGAATATCAAGTGTTTCGTGCTCGCCCCAATCTCCGGAATAAATCGTTTTGGGGTCTTTTTTTACTTCGGAAAACAGCCAAACTCCGTTTTTGCTGTTGTATTCAATACTTACTAACGTATCACCGCCCAACGCTCCTTGGTTGCTTGATATTACAACTGCGGTGTATCTGCCGTCAGGTGATTCTACCTCTTCGACAACGGTATCTTGTCGTATTCCGCCGAATATCAAGGCGAAAAAACCGAAAATCAAGACAAAAATATAGGCTATCGCAGAAATAACACCTATCAATACGGAAATAGCAAAATAACGGCAAAGATTAAAGGTAACCACCAATACGCATATCGAGGTTACCAATAAAAATACAAACGACAACACATTAAAAATATCGAAAAACACAAACAGTCCGTTTATTATCGATAAAGGGAAGGCGAATACCAAAATAATGCTTGCCGATTTGCTCGTGCTATGCTCGCTGTTAAGACAGGCAAGTACGGTAAACGTAACGTATAATACCATCGTAACCAATAATATTACGCTTGGAAAACGCAAAACGAGCGAATAACCAAATCGGTTAAGATAAATCGAAACCAACGGGAGCAGTGCTGAAAGTATTGTCAGAGTATAGCAAATGCCATTGTTTGTTTGTTGGTTGAATATGTTTTTATATTTCATACTAAAAGTTTTTAGGGTTGTTAAGGGACTTTTTTCAAAAAGTCCCTTAAATTAAACGGCTATTCACAAAAATCACTCCTTGCCCAAAAGGCGCGCGTAAAGCAAAGACAGCAGATACGATGCAACGATAAGGGCGATGGTTGTGAAAATGTTTGAAAAAACGAACCCGCCGCCCAAAAGCGCGATTTGGAAAAAGCCGGAATAATGCCATATTGCCCACGAGCCGCACAGCACAATGCCGACAAGCGTGAACAGCGCGCTAAACAGCGAAAAGGAAAGACGGCTTTTGTATAGCCTTACGAAATACCAATTCACCAACGATAATAAAAATCCGGTTGCCGGAACCACAAGCACCGAAGCCCAATGGCTGTTACCCTCGCCAACAGCGGTGCTTGCTTCGAGCGCAACGCCGACTGTTATTACAAGGAAGGAAATGAAAAACAGCGCCGATTGCAGCAGGCTTGCCTTCCAAAGATGTATTTTGTGTGTCTTTTTAATCGCTTTAACGCTTTCCTCGCGCTCGATAGGCGTTGTCATCGCCTCGTAATACTGCTTGCAGGATTCGCATTTGGTTAAATGTGTTTCGACGGTGTAACGACTCTCGTCCGAGCAAACGCCGTCGACGTAAAGGGGGATTAAATCCCTGATAACGTCGCAATTCATAAATCTAACTCCTGTACTATACGTTGTTTTGCGCGGTATAACGTGACTCTTGCCCAGCTTTCGCTTTTGCCGAACGCTTTGCTTATTTCCTTTAGCGGCAGGCTTGCGAACACCGAAAGCAGAAAAACCTCTTTATAAGGCTCCTTGAGCGTTTTTACAATATTCATTGCGCGCTCTGAAATAATACGGTCTTCTACCTCCTGCCCAACGTCCTGCTCCGACCGAAGCTCTGCAGCCGCTTCTATGTCGGAATAACGCGAGCTTGCCTTGTAGTGCGAATAAAGCAGGTTTTTGGCAATCGAGCAAAGCCAATAAACCGCCTTTGCATCGTCCTTTAACTGCTTTGCGTTAATAAAGGCGCGGTAAAAGGTTTCTTGCGTTAGCTCCTCGGCAATATCGGCGTTGCCGCATCGCGAAAGCAGAAATTTGTATACAAAGCCGTAGTATTCGCGAAACAGCTTTTCTATGTCAGCCACGTTCTCACCGCCTTTCGTATATTAGACAGCGTCGGGAATGCTTCGTTACAATTTGTTTTATTGCGAGAGAAAACTTTTTGCAAAAAGTTTTCTCTCGTGCTCTTTTTCAAAAACTCTAAATATAAAAATATATTATAAAGAACTAAAAATCGCCCTTAAATAAAAGTACCTTGAAAAATCAAAAAATCCACGCTGTCACTCAATAAAAGGCAGCTCGGTCATACGGAGCTTGGCGCAGCCGTAGGGGTAAAGTAAGACTTCGTTGGGGGGCGATAACGGCGCGCGGGAGTTGGGGATTTTGGCGCAGACGGTGTCGTAGCCGTCCTCGAAGCCCCAATCGATTTTTGCAACGCTTGCTTTTAGGGTTAGCGGCGGTTGCTGTGACGAAAAGGGGATAGGCGAAAGCTTATTTTCGACTACCGAAAGCTCACGCGCGGCAAAGCCGTAGCCGAAATCGCTTTCGGGTATATATTCGTAATCGCAATAGGGAAATTTGCGCTCTACTCCGTCGCGCTCGTATTCAAGCATATTTTTGCGGTATTTTATCGGCAACGCGAATAAAAGCGAGCCGTATTTCGCTACGTTTAAGCCAAAGGGGCGGGGCTCGATGTGCGGCTTTGTGGTAAAGGATATGCAAATTTCGCGCTGTTCGCCCGATTTAAAGCTAAAGTAAAGCATATCGCCCTCTGCTTGCTTGCCGTCTGCAAGCAGATTTTTTGCAAACGAGGGAATGCGGATTCCGAGCTTGAAGTCCTTTTTTGCACTTACACGGTATTTAAAGGAGTTTTTAAATGGGTAATCGGTTTCGAGTATAATGTGTGCCGTTTCGCAATTTAGCTCGCAGGGGAGCGCAAGCGCCGAAATAATATCGTTTTCGCTTTGCATAAACGCCGAAAGCGCAAGCTTCGGCCAGCCTTGGCTGAAGTTTGCGGTGCAGCAGCCGTAGTTCGGCTCCAATCCGAAAAGGTGCGAATCGTAAAAATTCGTGCGGAAAATAGGCTTGCCCTTAAAGCGAATACAAGCTATCTGGTTGGTTTGCTGGTCGTATTGGTGCGACCACATATCGTCGGAAAGTGTTGCGGGGAGGGCGTTGAAGGCGACAAGCTCCAAAAGCTCCGCCCACTTTTTGTCGCCCGTGCGTGCATATAGCTGCTCGAAGCAGAACATAAGCTCGACAACCGAGCAAAGCTCGGCGCCCTGTATTGCGCTAATGCCCGAAAGCACCTCGTCGCCGGTAAAAATACCCGCGGGCATACCGTTGTATTTATACAGCAGGCTGTAGAAATGCTCGGCAAGATCTTCGTATTCCTCGCCGAGAAGCGAAAACGAAACCGCTTCGGATTTTATCATCATACAAAGGTTTACTATGTGTGTGTCGAGCGTCCATTCGTTCATAGGGCGCACCCAGCGCGATTCGATTTCGCGGTAGTCCTTGCCCTGCGATTTAAGTATTAAGCCAAGCTCCTTTATCCATTCCTCGCCGTATGCTTTATATAAAAGCTCGAGCGCGAAAAAGCCTTCGAACCATCGGTATTTACCCCAATCGAAAAGCTTTATTTCGCCCGATTTCAAAAGCGTGTAAAAGTTTTTCATCGCTTTGTAAAGCACGCTCGGAATGCGCTCGTCGTTCGAGCATTCGTAATAAACGGTAAGCACCTTCGAGATAAGCAAAAGCGCCCAGGTATCATACTGCGCGCGCTTTTCGTCTTCGCAGGGGCAAAGCCAGCCGTCTTGCTTTTGGTGCGAGATAATTGCGTCGATATATTTTTTCGCTCTCGCAATCATATCGCCGTCCTCAAGCAGATATGCAAGCGGAATAAAGCCGTCGAGCCAATAGGGAACGCGCTCCCAGCCCTCTGCGTTGCCGCCGAGCCAAGCGCTGTCGCGTACGTCGCGCCAGACCTTGTCGAGATTGCCGCATAATCCGTTTGCCTGAATCGAAAGCTGGCTTTTAATCCAGCCGCGTGGCTTTATTTCGTTGGTGGTAAAGTATTCGTATTTTTTCATTTATCAAAAAGTTCTTCTTTTAATTTTAATATTTCCTGCTCGTCGGGCGTAATCCTTCCGTCGTAGCGGACGGAGTTGTATAGTGTAAACATTTTGCCTTCGGCTTCGTCGCCGCTAAAGCGTTTTGCAATTTCGCGGGGAGTTTCGTGCGCGGTAATAATTTCGCCCTGCTTTATATATTTTGTAACCGTACGATAGTAAAGGTAACCCAACCGCTCGCGCGCGGTCGACATATCCCTCCAGCGCGGCGGCTTCGGCGGCTTTTCTTTTTTTCTTTTTCTGCTTTTGGAAATCGAAAAAAGGTCGTAACTAACGCTTGTGTTGCCCGAAATAACGTTGCCGTACCTGCCGAAGATATTAAATCGGCTGACAGCGCGCATAAGCACGCGTGACGCCCTTATAAACGCCTTTTTTATACCCAAAAGTATCGGCTCGCGCAGGGTGTTGCGCCAAATTTTGCGCAAAAGCAGATAGGTCGGTATAAGCACCGCCAAAAGCAAAAGCGCAAGACAAAGCTGAATATAGTGGTTTTGCGGCTTTAAATTAACCCACAGCGCTATTACCCCGGAGGTTAGGGCAAGGAAAAGGAAAAACGAAAGCTCGGTGGAGTGCTTTTCGAAAAAACGCTTCATATTCACGCACCTCCCGTTATTTTTATAACGCTTATATTCCGCCCCGCCCGCTCGAGCAGGGTTATCATTTCGCCGGTGCCCTCGTCGACGAAAGGGGTGATAAGAAAAATGTCGGTGCCGCTTTTTAAATCGTTTATACAGCCGCGCATTAATGCCGAAACCGAATATTCACGCGCGCTGTAATAATCGAGCACGGCAAACTGCCGCAGCATTTCCTTGGTGTGAAGCTCGCCGCTTCCGCATTTGATATAGGAAAAGCTTTGCCCGACGTGCGATGAATTTACCGCAAATCCGACTCTTCCGCCGTTTTCGAGCGCTTCGCAAAACAGATAGCAGGCGTATTTAAGCCCGTTTTCGAGCTGAACCGCACTGTGTAGGCTTATATCCGGATAGCGGTTTAGGTCTAAAAATATCATAGTGTCGTAGCTGCGCGAGCTGTCGTAGCTGTTGCACATCAGCCTGCGCACCCCGCCCGAAAACGAGCGCACCGACGCCTTGAAGTTTATGCTCCTTAAAGGGTCGCCCGCGCGGTATTCGCGGATAGAGCTTAAAAAGAAGGGGTCTTCGATATATTTTCGGCTCGAAACGGCGTTGCCCGCCTTTAAAATATCGGCAGGCATTTCGGTAACAGCGCCGAAGAAATCGGGATAACCGTAAAAATCAAGCGGAATATCGAAGCTGTATTCGACCTTTTTGTGCCTGAACGACGGGTTGGATATGACGAAATGACCGCGCTTTAACGCGGTTATAGCGTGTTTTTTGGTAACCGTCGCATAGGGCGGTATATTGAAAACGCTGGTTACTTTCGTGTATTCGTCGCATTTCAAGCCGTCGATTTCAAGCCCTGCGGGAACGTAAAATTCGATTTTTTCGTTAAAAAGCGGGTACCAGGTGGGGTTTTTTGCGGTTTCGGTAAGCTCCAACGATTCCCCGGTAAATATTCCGTCGGTAGAAAGCGCTCTGCCGTATTCAAGCAATTCAAGCGCGCGTGCCTTTGCTCTGCGCGCACCGATAAACACGAGCACGGCGATAACGAACAGCGCGAAAAGTATAAGCAGCTTTATCGCGTGGGTCATAAAATCACCTGCGTGTAAAATCTATTCTTTCGCTCGGTATAGGGGTAGAGGCGAGTATTTTTTCGATAAGCTCCTTGCCCATATCGCCGCGGCGGAAAAAGCTGTTTTGGAAAACTATTCTGTGTGCAAGAACAGGTATTGCCGCGTATTTTATATCGTCGGGCAAAACGTAGTCGCGCCCCTCTATCGCTGCCTTTGCCTGCGCAACGCGTGTTAATGCTATCATTGCGCGCGGGCTTGCGCCCAAAAGCACGTTTTTGTCGCTTCTTGTAGCCTCGCACAGTGTTGCGGCGTAGCTCAAAAGGTCGCGGTGGACGTAAACGCCTTCGACCTCCTCACGCGCGGACAAAATATCCTCCGGAGTGGCAAAAGCACTGCCGCGTGCGGAAATGCCGTTGAGCTTGCGTGAAAGAATTTCTATGCTTTCCTCGTGGGTGGGGTAGCCCATATCGGTTTTTATCAAAAATCTGTCGAGCTGTGCTTCGGGCAGATCGAAGGTTCCTTTGGTTTCAACAGGGTTTTGCGTTGCGATAACCATAAAAGGCTCGTCAAGACGGTATGTGCTTCCCTCGACGGTAACCTGGTGCTCCTCCAGACACTCCAAAAGTCCCGATTGGGTTTTGGGCATAGCGCGGTTTATTTCGTCGGCAAGCAGAATATTGGTAAATACCGGCCCCTTTATAAAGCGGAATTCGTTTTGCTTCATATCGAAAAGATTAACGCCCAAAAGGTCGCTCGGAAGCATATCGGGCACGCACTGAACGCGCTTGAACGAAAGCGAAAGCGAGCTTGCAAAGGTTTTTGCAAGCACCGTTTTGCCGGTGCCGGGTACGTCGTCTATTAAAATATGTCCCGAGCAGAGAAGCGAAATAATCGCAAGCTCGGCAACATTATCCTTGCCCACTATTACCTTGCCAACGTTCGAAATAACCGTTTCGTATACCTTTTTTACCGCCTTCATAGCGAATACCTCGTCGTGTATATTTTTCAAAACGATTATAGCATAAAAAAAGAGCCGTGTAAACAATTTTCACACGACTCTTTTTGTGTTGGTGCTATTTAACCGTTATCGTAACGGTGCATTCCTCGGATTCGCCGAGATATTCGTTGTAGGTGTAGCCGAAGCTGTCCTCGCCGACGAAATCCTTGTCGGGATAATATACGAATTCGCCGTCGGAATTAAGTGCAACTATACCGTGCTTGGTCTGCTTGGTAATAGTGTAAAGCTCGAATTCCTTTTCTTCGGGCTTCAAGCTGCCGTTAAGAATGGTGTTCTTCGTCGCTTCTATCTTGTATTCATCGCGCTTTTCGGGGGTTATGTTCAGGTCGCCCTTGATAAAGTGATAGGTAGCGTCGTACTGCATTCTGCACAGAGGAGAATCGCTGTAGCCGAGTCTGCCGAAATCGTCGTTATCTTGGAAATACATATGAATACCGTCGATAAAGCCAAAGGTAACGCCGCTTGCAAGATATTTCATATACTGTCTTGCATAGCTCTTGTCGCCGAAGCAGAGGTAATGGTGCTCGAGCTCGATGCTCATCTGCAACCGTTTAACAAGCTCTGCCGATGCTTCGAGTCGCCATTCGGGAATATGGTTGTCGAACGCATAGTTGGGCTGCATACATACAGCGTCGAAGTGCATTTCCTCGCCGAGATAAAAGCGGTTTGCACTGTAATAGGGAATCCAAATAAAGTTTGTACCGGCGTTCTTTACCGCTTCGCCGAATTCGGCAATGCAGTGGGCGTTGTCGCATTCGAGATAAACGCTTTCGTCCATATAGTTTATGCCGTCGAACTCGATATTCTTGTAGCCCTTGGCTTCGAACTTTTGGTAAACCGCGTTTATAAACCAGCTGTAAAGCTTTTGTCTGTCCTCGTAAAGAGTCATATTTTCCGAAACGCCGTCGCCGTCGATATCGCCGAATTCGGTAACGTTTTTGGCAAAGCCGCCCCCGTGCGATGCGGGATCGTCGAACACCGAAAGCGAGGAAACGTATACCTTTACCTTGTAATCGGGGATATTGAGCGCGTCCTTTAGCTGCTGTACCGTTTCTTCCAATTTATCGATACCGTTTACCGAGTTGTTGAAGGTGTAATCGAGGTGTGCCTTCCAATCGGCAAAGGTTGCGGGTTGATATGTTGCCGCGCCCGAGGGGAGCGCAAACCCTGCCCAATACAAAAATCCGTCGAACATCGTGTCTTTAATCTCGCCGTTTTCGTCGAGATAAGCAACCATGGGAAGAAGCTGGTTTTCTTCGCCCTGGCCCAAGCAGATAAGAGGCATATCCTTGCTGTTAAGGCTTGTGTTTTCGAGCGTTGCGTAGCTCGAGCGCTCCTTGCTCGTGTAATAGGTGTATGCGTTAAATTCGCTGTCGGCAAGCCTTACCGCACTGCTCTTTACCTCTTTGGTGCCGATAGCCTCCAATTCGTCGATAAAGATAAAATGCGGAGCGGCGGGGCGTTCGATACGGAAGCGTACGAATCTTGCCGCATAGGCTTTGTCGAGCTTAAAGCTCATATTAAGCTTGGTTGCGGGAGCGTTTATTTCGGCATCGTTTCTGTCGTAATAGCCAACCTTGTACCAATGGTCCGCATCGTCGGAAAGGAATACTGTGATGTATTCGGGGCGGTAGACCGCCATATCCTTCGATTCGAGCACGCTGACGTTGAGCTCGCTGACCGCGGAGGTATTGCCGAGGTCGAAGAAGAAATCGAGACAATCGGCAATGGCGAAGAAATATTCGCCCTCGTAAAGCGGTGCCGACGCTTCGGTAAATTTGCCGTCTGTAAGCGCGGGGATATCATAGCGGCTTTCGGGGTGGTGATGCTCGGGGCGCTCCTCTATTCCGTCGTAATCCATACGCGCTATATATCTGTCGGCGCCGACAAGCAGGTTTTGCTTTTTCGAATAATCGCTTTCGCTTGTGCTCCAAAAGCTTTCTGCTTCAACGGTCGGAATATTAAGCTCGGGGAAAAGCGTGGTTTGCTGCTTTTCGGAGTAGCCCGCAAAGGCTTCGATTTCCTCTATCCAATAGCTTCCGCTTGCGGTGGGGAATTCGAATTTCAGCTTGCTTGCCGAAATATATTCGTCAAGAATAACCGTGTATGCGTAATGACTGCAATCGGCGGGGGCGTAGGCTCTGCCGATAAGTATATAATTCTTGCCGTCCTGAGTGCCGTATATATCGATATATTCGGGTAAATCGACGTTGGTTCCTTCGCCGAGCGCGTGGATTTTAAAGGAGTAAAGATTGCTAAGCCTTTTGCCGAGGTCGATAGTAATCGCAGGAGGCTTTCCGCTGCCGTCGGGCATTACCGCAACGAATGCTTTATCGCCGAAAATGCGGTGTGTGCGGCCGCCGTCGGTAAGCAGGGAATCGTTCTTCGGCGCGCGTTCGTCGAAAGCGCAGTTTTCAAATATATAAGCCTTGCCGTTTAAAACGTTTGCAAATTCAACCGGTGTTGCGGCGTTGCCGGTGGATAACGCCTTCCAAGCGGTTCTGTCGATGCTTTCGTTCATATAAGCAAGCTCGGCAATATTGGCATTTGCCTTCGGGGGAACGTTCGCGTATACCTCTATTTCGTCGATAAACATAAAGTGCGCGCTTGCGAATTTGCTGTATTTAACTCTTATATATCGGTAATCCGTCGGGGTTTCGAGCTCTACCTGTGTTTTGGAAATGGTTTTGTCGCCGGTGCGCTTGAATACCGCCGAGCCGATATGTGTAAACTTTTTGCCTTCGTTAGAGCCGGATACGCGCGCCATACTCGGCGCAGCCACGCCTGCGGCGGTGCCGCCGTTTCTGCTCATATCTATAGCAGAGAGCACTATTGCGCTTATCGCCTTGCCGTCCTCGCCCAAATCGATAGTAACCGTGGTGTTGCCCTTAAATCCGACTGCGCGGGTTTCGGTGTAATCGGCGCCCTCGCCCGCTTTTATACCGTCGGTTAATTGCTGACCGAAAAAGTCGGGATATTCTTCACAAGCTGGAACGTTTTCGGCAGTATAGCTCTTGCCTACGCTTATAAGCGTGCGGTAGCTTTGCTCGGTGCCGTTGGAGGTTTCCGAAGATTCATTTGTGCTTTCGTCGGGTATCGTGTCGCCGCACGAGGTAAGTAGCATCATAGCCGCAAGTAACCCCAAAAACCATTTTTTCATTGGTTTTTTCCTTTCTTGCCCTTTTTTAAGGTTGTAAAAATAACCGTCGCCGCGGCAATAATCGCAATGCCGCAAACGATATAGATAACCGTTTCGCCGTTACCGCTTTTTTCGGTCTTTGCTTCGCTTACAGCCGAAACGGTTATATCCGTTTCCTCGGTCACGCTCGTTTCCGCCGATAATTTTTCGGTTTCGGATTTAATCGTTTTCATCCAATCGTTAATATACGGTGTAAGCACGTCGTAGCCGTCGGGGTTGGGGTGGATATAGTCCTTTAGGTATTTCAGCGAACGCGTCATCATAACCTTGTTGTTGAATTCGTCGTTGAAATATAGATCGAGATAAGGTATTTCCCACTTTTCGCATATCTGCTTCGCAACGGTAAAATATTCGCTCATATCCGAAAGCTTGCCGTATTTTGCGGCGGGCAGCGAAAAGTTAATAATATATCCGAAATATGCGTTTTTAAAGTTTTGCTTTGCGTATTTAAAGGTTGCCTCCAATCCGCCCGCAAAGGTGGTGGTATCGAGCTTTGCGTCGAACCCTTCGGTGATAACGCCGACAGGTGCCTCGTCCCAAGCGTCGTTAACGCCGCCGTGCATAATAACGTAATCGAATTCGTCCTTGTTTTTTAATTGTGCTTTAAGCTGGTTTATAACCGTGTTTTCACCGCGGCAATCGGATATCGAAGCACCCGATTTCGCTTGGTTGAAGCCCTTCATTTTGTTAAGGCTCATTATTCTGCCGGCCCAGCCGATTTTGCCGGTGCCCCATTCGTTCGATGCTTCGCAAATCGAATCGCCGACGAACAGCGCGGTCTTTTTGTAAATATCGCTGTCGGTGTCAAGCTCCTGCTCGGGCGAAGAACTCTCGGCGGCAAGCGCACTTACGCAGCATAAAAGCAGGGTGAGAACTGCTATAAACAGAGAAAATAAACGCTTCATATCATACCTCTTTTTTTCGTTTTTATGGATTTTAACACAAACAAAACGCTTTGCAAAGCGTTAAACGCGCTTTTTACGGAAAACAAACAAAAGCAGAGCAAGCAAAGCTACCGCCGCCAGCGCCGCCGCGAAAATGCTTTCGTTTGGTATAAACGAGGCGGTTCCGTCGCTGTTAATAAGCGTTTCGGCATCGGCAAGCATCAGCTTTGCGATATACGGGCCGATAACGCCGGGCAAAAGCACCTGGGCAAAAATGCGTACCCCCTGAAGCATACCCGATTTTCCGTTCGGGGTAAGCTCGCGAAGCTTTGCACCGAACACCGCCATACCCGAAAGGTATCCGCACATCATTAAAAGCGAGCCGATAAATACGGGTGTGGTAGATTTAAAGAAATAAAGTATAATATATCCGACCGCCAGCCACAAAAGGCTGAATTTCGAGCAGAGCGAAAAGCCCTTTTTGTCGTATACCTTGCCCCAAAGCGCAGTTACCGCCGAGGCAAGCACGATAGCGGGCGCCATTACGAAAACGTAATCCTTCATCCCCAGCGATACCTCGTAATAGATAATCAGATAGGGCATAAATATCTGTATAGATATATTGAATATTACGAACGACGCAAGGTAGATATAAAGCGCGGGCAGACTCTTTACAGTCGAGGGGCGGAAGCCGTATATTACCGTTTTTATATAGCTTTCCTTGCTTTTTTCTATCTTCGGCTCCTTTATTATAAATAATCCAATCAGACCGACAGCCGTTACTACTATGCCGATAATTGCGAAAATATAGGTCCAGCTCGATGCATCGTCGAGGTTAAATGCCATAAAACCGCCGAATACCGCAAGTATTGCCACCAACGGCATCATTGCGTTCAAGCCCTCCGCGGCTCCGCGGTTGCTTGCATCGGTGCTGTCGGTAAGCCAGGCGTTAAACGCCGCGTCGTTCGCGCTCGAGCCGAAAAAGGTCATAACGCAATCGAGTATTATAACCAGCGTTATTCCCACGCTTGCCGCAGATACGACGTTTGGGAATACCGATTTTATTATTTCTTCCTTAACCAATATAAAGCAGAGTATCGAAATACCCCAAGCGATATAGCCACCGCACATAAATATCTTGCGCTTGCCGATTTTGTCCGAAAGCGCACCGATAAATACCGTTGTAAGCGTTGCGGCAACCGCGCTCGCCGCGACCATTGCCGATATGTCTGCGGCGGTTGCATTAAAGGTTTTGTAGATAAATACGTTTAAATACATATTTTCGACAACCCACGCTACCTGCCCGATAAGGCTGAAAAGTATCAGTGCCAAATAAAATTTGCCCGAAAGCTTGGTTTTCATAGCTTGCTCCTGTTTTTAAAAGCCTTTAAATGTTTTTCTTCAGAAAATGCATAAAGTCGTTGTAGGCGGTGCAACCCTCGGACTGTGCTTCGTATTTTTCGCAAACGCCGTATATTTTGCGGCTGCGGCTTCTGCGCTTGTGTGAATTGTTGATGCAGTCAAGCACGTCGTTCTTGCTTTTGATTTCTGCACCGTTAAGACAGAATATTTCGAATCCTTCGCTGCCGCAAGGGTCGAAATTGCCGTGACAGCAGGTAAGACAGCATTTTATTTTAACACCCTCGGGCAGCTTGCGCTGAAGATCGGCAAACGCCGCCTCGAACCCGCATTCATCGGTGCAGCCGATATAGCTTTCGCCGTTGTATTGCAAACAAACGCTGTTGGATTCTTCGCGCTTTGTTAACGAAAAATCGCATTTTTTATCGCCGTTCGGGGTAGAAAGCGTAACCGAAATTTGCGGCGGCTCGATTCTTTTTTGCTCGTGCCACGCCAAGCCCTCGTATTCGTCCCATTCGACAACCGTCGAATCGCACTCAAACGAAAAGTAGAAAAACGGCTCTTCCGCTTGTCCGCTCCAATAATAAACGCCGTCTTTGTATTCGATTAACTGAACGTATGCACCTATGCTAATCTGCTTTTCAAAAGCTTCGAGCGCGGTTTTGCCGGTGTATTCGGTAAGCTTTGCGGTGCCGTATGGATTTGCGCCGTCAACTTTTTCGTAATAAGCGAAGGATAAAAGCTTAAAGCCGAGAAAGGAAACGTACGCCTTGCGTATTTCCATATCAAAGTCGAACGGCTCGGGGGCTTTGTCTTTGCGTACGTTCAGCATTTCTGCCGATACCTTCAAGCCGCCTTCGTCCCAAGAAACAGGGAATATCTGTGAATCGTGAAAATCAAAAGCATCGAGTCTGTCAACGTAACGGTATTTCATATTCTGCTCCTTTGCTTCGTTTATTCCGGAAGATATTTTTATTTGTTAAGCATTTTATTTACAAGCTCTATCGCGGCTTTGTTGCGCTCGGTGAACTGCGCGCTGTCAAGCTCGGGAAAGAGCGATTCTTCGCCGTCGTAGACGTAAAATCCGAATTTTTCATAGATTTTTATCGCGGGGTAGTTGCGCGTGCCCGTGGTGAGATAGATAATATCATTAAGCCCGAGCTCGTGATAAAGATCGAGCAAACGGCAGATCATCGCCTTTGCGATACCTTTTCCGCCGTGCTCGTCTGTTACCGCTATCCAGTGCAGACGCTGAAGACGCCTGCCGTAATTATCGCCGTCCCACAGAGCCGCGGAAGCGATATATTCGCCGCTTGAATCGCGAACGAATATCACACGCTCCGATGCTTTTAGTGCTTGACCGTTTACAAAATCGCGCAGAAACACCTGTGTGCCGACCTCTACCGATGCAAACGAGCCGACCGCCGTTTGTATTTTCGACCATTTTTCTTCGTCGCCGTCTTTATAGAATACGAATTCGTACCCGTTTGGAAGAAAGAAGCGCGGATAAACGCCAACGTCGTCCTTTTGCATTATTAAAGGGATATAGGGAATGGATTTATCTATCATAAATATCTCCTAACTTAATCCGTACCAATAGTTTGCAAGCAGGTGTATCGGCGATTCGGGGTTAAGGAATTCGGCGGCGTATGCGGTGTCGCTGTGGAAGATTATCACCATTGCGGCGTGGTAATAGAAATCCGGCAATACGGTATCGAAAAAGCTTTTCGGATCGAGCTTAAAAAGGCTTGGCCGTTCGAAAAAGTAAAAATGCATAGGAAGCTCGTCCAAAATCTTCGCCTTGCTTTGAAAATACCAACCGCGAGGACAGCTTTTCGAAACGTGGTCGATAACGCAGTCGATACGCGTGCGGTCGTCGTGAAGGTTAAAATTGCGGTTTGCGCGGTTGCTTTCGTTCATTGTAATTTCGGTTAAAAGCTCGTTTATAACCGCTTCCCAAACGCTTACTGCGTAATAATCGTGTGCCTTGCCGTGCACGGTAAATACCTCGCGCGCGTATTGCGGGATATTCGGCATACGAATCGGGTCGTGCACGATATTGTATTTGTCGTTTATCATCAGCTTAAAGGCGGCTTCGAGTATATCCTTTTTTCTGTGGTACTTATAGGTAAGGCGGTTTTCGATAAAGCTCACAAGCTCGGCGTAATTATTCTGCTCGGAATACGGCGACATAAGCGTTCTTGCCGCTTCGGCAACGTTCGGGAGCTTTAGCTTTACCTCTGTATCGTAGCGCTCCTTTTCGAGCAAGCGCTTGTAGCTGATTTTAAGCGCTTCGAGCCCGTTTTTCGAAACGAAATATCCCTCTTGCCTGCATTCGATATCTATCAGGCATCTTTCGTCGCTGGTTAAAAAACCGAAAAGCTTTTCGGTAAAATCGATTCCGCCGTATTTAACGCCGTTGTACCGAAGCGCCTTTGTGATAATTTCGTTATCACCGCTCGGGGCAGAGAAGCCGTCTAAAAATATGGGGATAATATTCTTTTCGCTGTCGAGCGCAAGCTTTAGCTCGTGGTATATCCAATCCTCCGGCTCTTCGAATCGGTCGAAAACCTTTGGCGATAGTATAAGCAGAAAATCGCTGCATTCGGTTATCGCTTTGTCGATAGCTTGGTCGAACCGCCCGTTCCGAAGCGATTCCATATCGAAAAACACCTCGTATTTTTCACTTAAAGCACTGCAAAGCGCCTTTGCTGTGTCGAGCCCTCCGTCGCGCCGATAGCTTATAAATATCTGTGTGCGCATAATTAACCCCTTTTTTCTGTTTTTCTTGCTTTATTATACCATATTCGACCTGCCGATTCAATAGCGAAGTTGCTTATTGCGCTTGCTCTTTTTTGCTTTTCGTAACAGAACGCCACCGCGCTTGACAAACGGCGTGTAATAGTCTATACTAAAGCTGTGTAAACCGAGTGAAGATGCACGAAAAAGGGAAATAAGACTTTTATGAAAAAAGAAAAAACGAAAATTTTCACGCAACCGCTACACAGCAGTTCGTTATATTTTGCCGGCTTGGTGGCTTCTTTTATGATATTTTTTGTGGCGTTTTATTTCGGACTCGAACCGTCTGTAAGCTGTATTCTTTTAATTGCAATTTCGCTGACTACAACAGTCTTTTCGACTTTTCACGTTATAGTTAATATCGAATACGCCTATCTTGACGATGATAGAATAATCGTTCGTAATCTTTTTAAGCAAATACTTGAAATCAAATGGGACGACGTCGAAACGATAGTCATACGAAAATTAAGCTTGGCTTCGTCAAGAGCGCCAATAGACTTACCTTGGGTAGTCATAAAGCCGTTTGGGGTTACTCTTGGCAGCACAGCGAAACGTTGTAAGAATCCGAAAGCTCAAAAATTTTTGGAATACAGCTCATTACGTGGTACTATACCCGGCGACAGGAACAGAACCAAGAACAATTACTGCTTGCTGTATGCCAACAAAAAGAATCTGCTTGCACTGAAAGAGTGCTTGCGAAAAACGCATCCGAATTTGTTGAACAACCTTTAATTTGTTTTGGAAACTGCAGTAATATAAACCCCGAAAGCCGTTTTAGCTTTCGGGGTTTTGTGAAAAAAGGGTAGATTTGATTATCCTATTGGGTGATATTTATTGTTTTTCTACCGTATCTTGAAAATATTTCCAAGCGTAACCACCTGCATTTTTCCGTAATCCTTTACAAACAGATGTGATATTGCTTGAATTTATGCCAAGTTCTCTTGCGGCATCAGATAAAGAGTCGAAAGTTTTTATTTCTTCTTTTGTATTAAGGTCACACATTACAACTTTTCTTGAACTTTTTCGTGCGACCTTTAAAACTCCGCATTTTGGACAACCTGTACCGTTAACACGATGGCTAACACTTGCAATGTATTCATTATTACAATTAGGACATATCCACCAAGCTTTAATTTTAGAATGCGGCTTTATCATGTCGGGAGTCAGCGTTCCGTTCTTATCTGGATGCCATTCTTTTGCTAAAAAGGAATACCGTTCACTAAGAGAATTTCCGTACAAACAAGTCATATAATTTTGGCGTATCTCTAACTCGTCGCGTTTTATATCAATATCCGCTTTACTGGGAACGGGATATATTGTTTTTCGCGTCCAAAAATTACAAGTCGGATCAATAATGTCCATTAATGATTGAATTACTAATTCCAAGTCTCTCCCTTCGTACATTTTTCCTTCAACACTAAAGATTCTATCTGCTGTCAAAAGGTCGTGTTTCGATGTTTTTTCTTTTAGGCGGAATAGCTTTATCCCATTTTGTTGACAAATCTTATACTTTCGTATTTCTCGCTTTAGCTTATCTTTTTTGTGCCATGCTTCGCCATCATATTCGATCGCAAGTTTTATGGATGGAATAAAAATATCAAGTTCCATTCCATTTTGAAATATATCCTTATATCTGCTGAGAGCATCTGGATATATCCTTTTGACATAAAAATATACTGCTTGCTCTGCAAATGAAGTCTGTCTGCCTGCGTTGCATATAGGACAGTTTGTTCCGGCACTTCGATGATTAAGAGTTGCTTGATAATCATGTCCTTGCGGACACAGCCACCAGACTTTTCGGGCTAAGCCATATGAAACGTCACACGGTTTTAAATCGCCGTTTTTTATCGGATGCCACTCTTTTGCAAGTTCGGGATGGGTCGTTGCTAAATCATTAATGCCTTTTACCAACACCTTTTTGCTACAACAAGCGCAACTTCCGTTCCTGTTTGATCTGTTGTTAATGCACGCCTTGAAGCGATAACCGCATATTGAGCAAATCCAAAAAACCTTTTCTGCACTGTTGGGAGTGTATTCCTCGGGTCCTTTTTCGTTCCTTTCGTAGTCCCATTCTTTGAGTAAAAGCGGATTTGTGATACCACCGCGTTTTTTCAATTCGCTTTTGTGTCGCGATTCGCCGATTATTGTGCCGATGCATTTGGGGCAAGTTTTCCATTTTGAATCCGCTCGATCACTAATCTTAGCAATCCATTCATTTCCACATTTTGAACATATCCAATTCGCCTTATACCTCGAGCGATATGTATAGTTTTGCGGAGTGCCATTGTTTTTACTATAGTTCCATTCGGCTGCTATTTGCGGAAACACCGTAGCTAAATCATTATATCCGGGTAATACAGCTCTGTTACTGCAATAAGGACAACCGTTGCCACGCGTCTTGTGGTCGGGAGTTGAAATGTGTCTATGACCTTTTTCGCAAACCCAAAAATACTTTTTGTTGCTATGGGCCAAAACACAAGTAGGTTTTATTCCGTTCGCTTCAATATCAAATTGCTTGGCAATTTCCGGATATAATGTTGCGAGATCATTTTTCCCTTCAATAAGTTTAGCCAATGCTTTAACCTCCATTGAGTTAATAAGCTTTTCATTATAGTTATCATACTGTACTTTTCTGTAAAAATCAATGACGTATTGTTTTTTGTTTTGTAGCGTGTGGACGGAAGAGATATTGTTGAGATTTTGATATTAACAGTAAATCACGCCGAAGGCGTGTATATCATCAACACGGAGTGTTGTATATAATCCGCAGCTTGTTGCGGTATATCATCAAGCCGCAGGGAAATGCACGCGTACCGCGTGATGAGATACAAGGTCGCTTTGCGCCCTTGACGATATCCACGACTACGTCGTGATGATATGCTAAGCCTGCGGCTTGGATAAAAAAATCCAATGCTTTCGCATCGGATTTTTTGTGACGTGTGTCCGATTTAGATGCAAAGCCGTGTGTGGATGATTTAGATGCACGCAGATTTTGCAAAGGGTATAATAACCCCTTGGCGATGAAGGGAACTGCACTTGACCGCTATCTTCCGGGGTGCAACGCCATGCTTGCAAACGAAGTCCTATGTAATCAGATATTTTTGATTAAATTCTTTCACAACGGATTTTATTGATACATCTATTCTACCATCACAAAAACGCTTAATATGCTCGGGAATCTCTTTATAATACGCTTCGGCAATCCCACCGGCTATGCATGCCTGTGTGTCTGCATCACCTCCAAGAGAGATTGCATTTCTGATTGCGCTTTCATAATCCGTCGATTCCAAAAATGCAATAATTGCAGGCGGAACGCTATACGATGTACGGCTATCAAACACGTGCGTTTCTTTGATGGT
>JAFTTN010000090.1 GCA_017466805.1 Clostridia bacterium | reverse complement strand
CTCTACACCGTAGGAAAAGGCAAGACTGCCGCAGCAGCCGCTTGCGCCCGCGGTAAGACGGTTTACCCAATAGAATTCAACACGGTATTCCGCTTCGGGAATATATACGGGAACGTCTTCGGGGTTGTTGGGGTCGAAAAGACCTGCGGTGTAATCGAAATCCGCATCGAAGGTTTTGCAGAATTCATCGTAAAGCTCGTCCTCGGTTAACCATACCTGACCGACAAGCTTGCCGGTTTTGTGCTCGAATACGTCGATAACGATGTCCTTGCGGAGAACGTATTCGAAGCCGGGGGAATCGGTTCCGAGCTCGTCGCTTGTGGCAACGACCTCAAGCGTATCGAGCGCGGGAAGGGTGGTGTCGGGGTAAACCGTCACCGTTTCCTCCTCGAGAAAAGCGTTTTCCGCTTCGGGTGCTTCGTTTTCTTGGTCGTATGCGGGAATATCTGTTAAAGGTCCTTCCTCGATAACGGGATAGTTTTCGCCGTTTTCGCTATCGGGTACAGGCTCTGTACCGATTGCGCTTCCTTCTGCCGCCGAAACGATAGCCGAATCGTCGATAGCCGAGGTATCGAGCAGCGAAAGACCGGCGGTAAGAATAAGCGCCGCCGCGGTGATAAGTGCCGCGGTTATCATAGCGAGTGTTTTGTTTTTCATATATACACTCCTCCTTTCTGTAACGAAAGGATAATTCCGCTATATTCTGGATTTGTTCGAAAAATATTATGGAATTGTAAAACTTTAATTATTTGTTTTCAGCCGTATTTCAGCCGTCGTTCCCTCGTTAAGCACCGAGGAAAACTTTAAATCCGCGCCGTGCGCCTTTGCAATACGCTCGCACAGCGCAAGTCCCAAGCCGGTGCCGCCGTCTGCGCGGTTGCGCGATTTGTCGGTGCGGTAAAACGGCTCGGTTATTCGCGCAAGCTGTTCCTCGGTCATACCGATTCCGTTATCACGCACGAAAATTACCGCAAATCCGTTTTCGGAATAGCAGCCCGATTCCACCTTGCCCTCGCCCTTGCACGCCTTTATTGCGTTGCCGATAAGGTTGGTTATAGCCATACCGATAAGCAACGGGTCGCATTGGCAATAAACGCTTTTTGCCGAAACGCGAAGCTCGACACCGTTTTTCGCCGCCGTGAACGAAAGATTTTTTGCCGAATTTGCAAGTATTTCGCCGATATTTGCGTTTTCGGTGCGTATTCCGTTTTCGCGTATGAACGCATCGTCGAGCAGACGCTCGCTTATTAGCTTCAAGCGTTCGGATTCGCTTATTATAAATTCGGTAGCCTCTATTTTTTCGTCCTCGCCGATGTTTGCGTTTAGCAGATATTCGGCATAGCCGCGTATCGAGGTAAGCGGAGTGCGCATTTCGTGCGCGAGATTATCGAGCATTCGCTGTTTTATCTCGGCGTTTTCCTCCAATTCGGTCATCTGCGCGCTTATATGCTCTGCCATTCGGTTGAAATCCGCCGCAAGCAACGAAAATTCGTCCCTGCCCGATTCGTCCGCACGGATATTGTAATTTCCGTTTGCAAACTCCTTTGTCGCACGGCTTAACCGCTCGAGCGGGACCGAAAGCTTATGAAGCACGAAGAAAAGAATTACCGCAAGCAAAGCCGAAGCACCGAGCGAGGTGAGGATATACACTATGGAAATGCTTTTGAAATCCTCATCGAGATGGGTAATATCCTTGGCGTAGGTAAGGCGGTACTGACCGTTTGCAATGGTTTCGCTTATAAAAAATATACGTCTGCCGTTTATACGCTGTGTCGAGCTTTGGTTTTCGGGCGGGAGAATTGCGCCTTTTGGAAGATTGGTGTATTTCGTTTCGCCGTCGACAAGCGAATAGAAGCAAAGCCCAATATCCTTTTCGATATAATAGCTGCCGTAGGATTCCATAACCTGCGCTCTGCCGATGTTGCCGAGATAGGTTATATCGTCCTCGAACGCCTTTGCGATAACCGTTTGCTCGCTTTTGGCAAGCTGTTCGGCGGCTTGAATGTTTTTTTGCTGGGTGTAATAGGCAAGCGAAAAAATCCCGACGTTAAAAAACACCAAAAACAGAACGAGGGTTATAAGATAGGTTTTGTCCTTGAATCTCATAGCTCGAACCTGTATCCCGTTTTATAAAGTGTTTTCAAGCGCTCTGCAAGCCCGAGCTTTGCGCGGAGCTGACGTATATGCACGTCGACCGTGCGGGTGTCGCCCTCGTAATCGTAGCCCCACACGAGCGCAATAAGCTTCTCGCGCGAGAGCGCGATATTGCGGTTAAGAATAAGCGTTTCGAGCAGGGAATATTCCTTCGGAGTGAGTATTATTTCGTTTCCCGAGCGAAATACCTTTTTCGCCGAAAAATCGATCGTCACGTCGTCGAAGCTCAACCGCTCGTCGTCCTTTTTGGTGCGTCTTAAAACCGCGCGCACACGCAAAAGAAGCTCTTGTATCTCGAACGGCTTTACTATATAATCGTCCGCGCCGAGAGAAAGACCTTTTAAACGGTCGTTTATGCCCTCCTTCGCGGTTACGAAAATAACCGGAGTTCCGCTTGCGTGGGCTATAAGCTCGTAGCCCGAAGCACCGGGGAGCATTATATCGAATATCATAAGGTCGAATCTGTCGGATTCGATAACCTCTACCGCCTCTATTCCGTCGCCGATGCCGACGCAGGTGTGTCCCACGAGCTCTAAATTGCGCTGGATAAGATTGCGTATCGGGCGCTCGTCCTCTACGATAAGTATTCTCGCCATATGTTTTTTCACCGCCTTTTTAATAGTATAGCATATTTTTTGGATATTTTAATACCCATTTATGATGAATTTGTTAGAAAATTGCTTTAAATATGCAATATTCTCATTAAATCCTGCCGAGCAAACAGGTTTTTGGCGGTTTCGCAGAAAATTTTTTATCTTTTAAATTCGCTTGACTTTATATTTAAAAGGTTTATAATTTAGTTGATTTTTAATGCTGCTGCGGGGTTTTGTTATGGCAGGCACAAGAATGAATATGACCGAAGGGCCGCTTTTGAAAAAGCTTTTAATATATGCGCTCCCCGTGCTTGCAACGGGCGTTTTGCAGTTTTTGTATAATTCTGCGGATACTATCGTGGTCGGTCGCTTTGCCGAGGACGGCGAAACGGCGTTGGCGGCTGTCGGCTCGACAGGCTCACTCACCGCGCTTATAACCGGCTTGTTTATCGGGCTTGCGGTCGGCGCGAACGTTTCTATATCGCACGCATTCGGTGCGGGGCGCGAGGACAGCGTAAAGGATATCGTTCACACCTCGGTTTCGCTTTCCTTTTTGCTCGGTATAGTTATTTCGGTATTCGGCTTTGTTACCGCGCCCTCGCTTTTGGGGCTTATGGGTGTGCCCGAAACGGTTATCGGAAAATCGGTGCTGTATATGCGTATTATTTTTCTCGGTATGCCGGCACAAATGGCTTATAACTACGGCGCGGCGGTTTTAAACGCGCGCGGCGATACCAAGCACCCCTTTTATTTCCTGCTTTTTTCGGGCGCGGTCAACGTCTGTCTTAATCTGTTTTTCGTTATGGTTTGCAATATGGACGTTGCGGGCGTTGCGCTTGCCACGATAGCTTCGCAATACCTTTCGGCGTTTCTTATTTTAAGATTGCTTACAAAATTCGACGATTGCTGCAAGCTCGATATAAAGCATTTGTATATCCGCAGGGATAAGCTTTTGAAAATAATCAAAATCGGCGTGCCCGCAGGTATTCAGGGCTGTCTGTTTTCGGTTTCGAACGTGCTTATACAGTCATCGATAAACAGCTTCGGTGCGCCGACTATGGCGGGCAATACCGCCGCGGCGAATATCGACGGCATTATTTATATCGCAATGAACTCGTTTTATCACGCCGCGCTTGCTTTTACCGGACAAAATGCGGGTGCGCTTAAATACGACCGTATCAAAAAAATATGCGGTATGTGTACCGCAATGGTAGTGGTGTTCGGCGTAATTATAGGCGGTGTCTGCTATCTGCTTGGGCCGCAGCTTTTGTCGCTTTTCGGTATCGAGGGAAGCGTCGAAACAAGCGAATCGATGCGTGTGGGTATGCTAAGGCTTACAATGCTCGGTCTGCCGTATTTTTTGTGCGGTATGATGGAGGTAATGTCGGGCATGCTTCGCGGATTGGGTGCTTCGTTCGTTTCGGCAACCGTTTCGCTGCTCGGCTCCTGCGCGCTGCGCGTTGTATGGATATACACCGTTTTCGAGCAGTACAGACAGTTAGAGGTGCTTTATTTCTCTTATTCTGCCACCTGGATAATAACCACGCTGGCGCATTTTACCTGCTTCGTTATAATTTTGTCGAGGCGTATTAAAGCCGCGAAAAAAGCCGAGGTGGATATATGACCTATGAAGAAATAACCCGTGCGAACGGTATTTTGTTCGAACGGCTTGCTTTGCTTTTAAATAACCGCCCCGATTTCGTTACCGCGGAAATGGTGAACGAGCTTACCGCAGGCTACGGTCTTTCGGTCGAGGAGTCGTTTTCGCTTCTTATCTGCGCCGCGCTCGGTATCGATACCGAAAACGAATTCGACCGCGAGCTTTGGAGCAAATATTCCCCCCATATGCTTCACCGTCTTGACGAATCGAATTTTACCGAGGACCCATATTACAAGGCGGTAAAGATAAACGGCGGAAAAAGAATAAACGAATGGGAGCTGCGCGAGGAAACGCTTGCCCCCTATACCGCATTCGTCTGCGACGACCCTATAACTCTGCCCGACGGCAGAATTATTCCCCAAATCGGCTATTTCGATTGCGAATTCAAATTCCTTTCGGTTTTGCAAAACGGCAGGGAATGGATGACGATGATGCCGAACGAGCTGGTTACCCAGCGCACACCGATAAGCAAGGCGCGCGGGAGGGTATGCACCTATGGGCTTGGCTTGGGCTATTTTGCGTTTATGTGCGCAAGAAAGCGGGAGGTCGAAGTCGTTACGATCGTCGAGCGCGACGAAAGCGTTATTTCGCTTTTTAATGAAATGCTTTTGCCCTGCTTCGAGAATAAAGAAAAAATAGAAATCGTTTGCGCCGATGCTTATGAATTTGCCGAAAAGGAAGCACCGAAACGCAATTTCGATTATATTTTTGCAGACATCTGGCACGACCCCTCCGACGGAGTCGAGGCTTATAGGCGTTTTAAATCGCTCGAGCATTTGTGCCCGAATACGAAATTCGATTATTGGATAGAAAAAACGCTAAAGCTGTATATGTAGAAAGGCAGAAATCGTGGAAGACGCTTTTGTAAAAGCTTCTTCCGCAAGCCCCATCTTCAAAAACATAAATTTCCTCAAAAACGACAGTTTTTGAGTAATATTTTCTTTGAAGATACATAAGAAGCTTTCTTTTTAAAAGAAAGCTTCTTATGCGGAGATTGAGGCAGAGCCTCAATATAGATTCGTCTTTAATAAAAAAAGGACTTCGCGCGAAGTCCTTTTTGTTTTTATATGCTTACTCTGTTGTAAAGCCCCGCATAGATGCCGTTTTTCGCCAAAAGCTGTTCGTGCGTGCCACGCTCGGCTATGCCTTCGTGGTTTATAACCAAAATTTCGTCGGCGCTTTGAATAGTCGAAAGCCTGTGCGCTACGACGATAACCGTTCTGCCCCTTGCAAGCTCCTCCAACGATGCCTGAATCTGCATTTCGGTAACGTTATCGAGCGCGCTGGTCGCCTCGTCGAGTATAAGTATCGGGGGATTTTTAAGGAACACGCGCGCTATCGAAATTCTTTGCTTTTGCCCGCCCGAAAGGTTAATTCCGCGCTCGCCCACCTTGGTGTCGTAGCCCTTTTCGAGCGTCATAATATAATCGTGAATGTTTGCGCGCTTCGCCGCCTCGATAATTTCCTCGTCGCTCGCATCGAGATTGCCGTATGCGATATTTTCGCGCACCGTGCCCGAGAACAGAAATACGTCCTGCGCTACTATGCCGATATTGCGGCGGAGCGAATAGCGTGTCAGCGCGGTTATATCGTTGCCGTCGATAGTAATTCTGCCGCCGTCAAGCTCGTAAAAGCGGGGGATAAGGTTGCAAAGCGTGGTTTTGCCGCCGCCCGACGGGCCGACAAGCGCAACCGTTTTGCCTGCTTCGATATTTAGCGAAAGACCTTTTAAAACACCCTTTCCGGTGTCGCCGGTGGGGTATGAGAAGGTTACGTTTTCGAAAGCAATGTCGCCGTGCGCGGAGTTAAGCTCTATTGCGTTTTCGCTTTCGGCTTCAACCGGCTTTTCCATTATTTCGCGGAAGCGTGAAAAGCCGGTCATACCGTTTTGAAGCTGCTCGAAAAGCGAAATAAAACGGTTTATCGGCTTTAAAAGCATTGCCATATAAAGTATAAACGCCGCAAATTCGCCGCTGTCTATCGAAAAAGCTCCGCTCGGGTCGGCATAGCCGTTATAGAAAAATATACCGCCCGCAACGAGTGCGGCAAGATATAAAAAGTCGGTAAAAAAGGTCATCGCCGAGTGGAACTGCGCCATCGCCTTGTATGCAAAGCCGCGCGCCGTTTTAAAACGCTCGTTGGCGGTATCGAACTTTGCGTTTTCGTGGCTTTCGCTCGTATACGCGCGCGAAACGCGTATGCCCGAAATCGAGGTTTCGACGTTCGCGTTTACCTCGGCAACCTCCTCACGCGTTTTGGTAAACGCGTCCTTCATACGTCTTCGCATTTTTACCGAGAAAAATACTACGAAGGGGATTAGCGCATATATAATTACGGTAAGCCAAATATTAATAGTCGAAAGCGCGATAAACGAGCCGATGAACATTATTACAGAAAGGAACAAATCCTCGGGCCCGTGGTGCGCAAGCTCGGAAACGTCCATAAGGTCGTTTATAAGGCGCGACATTACCGTGCCGGTTTTGTTTTCGTCAAAAAAGGAAAAGGGCAGCCTTTGCAGATGCCTGAACATATCGCGGCGCATATCGCCCTGCATACGCACGCCCACAACGTGTCCCCAATAGGAAACGAAATAGTTAAGCCCCATTTTTGCAAGATACAGCAGCAAAATAACACCCGCCCAGGTAAGCACCAAGCGCAGATTGCGGTTTGGGACGTAATCGTTAATAATGTTTTTGGTAATAATCGGATAGAAAAGGTCGGTCAGCGCGATAAGAAACGAGCATATCATATCGAATATGAACAGCTTTTTATGCGGCTTGTAATACTTAATAAATTCGCGTATCATTTAAACCTCACGCAGTCTTGTAGATTGCAATTATTATACACCCTGTTGCATTTATTGTCAAGAAATCCGCTTGACAATAAAGCGGCTTGGTGTTAAAGTGTGTTTTAAGGTATAAAGCTATAACTATTAATAAACAGTGAACAAGATCAATATAGGAGCAGAAAAATGAGAAGAATAACGGTTATTACACTTTGCTTCTTCGTCGTGCTTGCGTTCGTTTTTGCAGGCTGCGACAGCGGAAACGGCGATAATCCCGCGCTCGAGGGTGTCCCCTCCGACGTTTCGATAACCCTTGCCGATACCGACGATTTGGATTTCAGCTTCGACGAGGAGGATTTGAACCCCGAATATTCGGCAAGCGATAACAGCTTTATCGATCTCGGCGACGATAATTTGGGCGAGGACGACGGTGCGGAGGGCGATTCCGATACCGACGAGGGCTCGAAGCCCGATTCCGACGCGGAAAGCAAGCCCGATTCCGATACCGAAAGCAAGCCCGAAGGCGAAATTCCTTCGGTTTCGGCACCCGACGATGAAAGCCAAGGCGAAGTAAGCCAAGCGCCGACACCCGACGAAAGCAGTAAAGCCGAGGATAACGGCAAGGTAGAGGAAAGCAGCAAGGCGGAAGAGCCGAGCGAAAGCTCGAAGCCCGAGGCAAGCACCGAGCCGAAGCCCGAAAGCTCGCAGCCCGAGGCAAGCACCGAGCCGAAGCCCGAAAGCTCGCAGCCCGACGAAAGCAGTAAGGGCGATAGCGTTGTATCAAACCCCGATATAGTCAACATCACCTCGGGCGGAACCTATACTCTTTCGGGTAACCGCAAGAATATTATGATAACGGTTGACGTCGGCGACGACGAGGTGACGCTTATATTCAACGGACTTACTATAAATAATTCGAACGGTCCCGCGGTTTATATAAAATCGGCGGACAAATGCACGATTACTCTTGCAGAGGGAAGCGTTAACAGCCTTTCCGACGGCAGCAGCTATGCTTTAACAGACGGCGACAGCACGCTCGACGCCGCGCTTTTCTCCCGCGCGGACCTTACTGTAAACGGCGGCGGCAAGCTTACCGTTAACGGTAATTACAAGCACGGCATAGTTTCGAAGGACGATTTGATTATCACCGGCGGAACGCTTGATATAAAGGCAAACAACGCAACGCTCGAGGGTAAGGACTGTGTAAAAATAAGCAACGGCAATATTACTCTTAATGCGGGTAGCGACGGAATCCGTTCGGATAATTCCGAGGACGCCGACAGAGGATATATTTATATCACGGGCGGAAGCATAAATATCACCTCGGGCAACGACGGTATTCAGGCGTATAACGTGGTAAAAATCGAAGGCGGCAATATAACCGTAAAATCGGGCGGCGGAAGCGGCAGCTCGCCGAGCTCTTCGGATACCGAATCCTATAAGGGAATAAAAGCAGGCTCGGATATATTAATAAGCGGCGGAAGCTTTAATATTAATTCGAAGGACGATGCCGTTCATTCCAACGGCACGGTAACCGTTTCCGGCGGAAATCTTAATCTTTCCACGGGCGATGACGGTATTCACGCCGATACCGATTTGGTGCTTTCCAACGGCAAGGTAAAGGTTACGAAGAGCTACGAGGCTATCGAGGGCACGCAGGTGGTTATCACCGGCGGCGAGCATTCGCTTGTTGCCTCCGACGACGGTATTAACGCTGCGGGCGGTAACGACAGCGGCTCGACACAGCCCCCCGCAAGACCCGGCGACAGCTTTACCTCCTCGAGCGGACAAATTGTTATTTCGGGCGGTTATACCGTCGTTAACGCAAACGGCGACGGTATCGACTCCAACGGCACGATAAGCGTTTCGGGCGGGGTAACTCTTGTTAGCGGCCCCACGAGCGGCGGCAACGGCATTTTCGATTACGATGGCACCGCAACCGTAACCGGCGGCGTTCTGGTTGCGCTCGGCACCTCGGATATGGCGCAAAACTTCTCGAGCGCAAGCAATCAGGGCTCGATGCTTGTAAGCTTTACACAGCAGAGCGCAGGCAAGAGCTTCGCGGTTTGCGATTCCAACGGAAAGGTAATAGTTTCGTTTACCCCCGAAAAATCCTATAAATGCGCGGTGGTTACCGCACCCGAAATTCAAAGCGGCAACAGCTATACTCTCGTTGCGGGCGCAACGGTAAGCGGCGCCGATTCCAACGGCTTTGCACGCAATACCACCAAATCGGGCGGCACCACGCTTACCACGGTAACGATGAGCTCGCTTATCTACGGCTCGGGCGGCGGTATGGGCGGCAGACCCGGCAGACCTTGATTGAGTTATGAGTTATGAGT
>JAFTTN010000089.1 GCA_017466805.1 Clostridia bacterium | reverse complement strand
GGCGAAGGCGAAGCAGAAACCCCCGTTGAACCCGCAAAGGTTGGTATTACCGAGCTCGTTATCAAGGGTCTTAAGAAGCTTACCACCGTCGATGCACACGGCAACGCTCTTACCGCAGTTCCCGACGTAACCGGCTGTGCAAAGCTTACCACTCTTACCCTTAACGATAACCTTATCACCGATATCAGCGGTGCTACCGCAGATGCCGATTCCGATAAGGAAAAGGAACAGACCGTTCTTACTACCATTAACCTTGCAAACAACAAGCTTACCGATATTTCCAAGCTCGAAAAGCTCACTTCTCTTACCAGCCTTGACCTTTCGGGTAACGAAATTACCGATATTACCGCTATCGGCAAGCTTACCGGTCTTAAGACTCTTAACCTTAACAACAACAAAGAGCTTCTTAAGCTTACTGCAATCATGGATAACTTCCCGACAACCACCAGCCTTGACCTTTCGGTTGTAGGCACCAAGGTTGCAAGCGACGAGGTTACTATCAAAGAGCTTCAGAAGAAGTTCTCCACTATGAAGATAACCTATAAGGAAGACACCGAAAAGAAATAATATTCAGCAATAAAAAGGGCTGCTGCTTAATCGGCGGCGGCCCTTTCAATTCATTTTTGGAGGTATACTGCTATGCCCGATATGCTCGTTAAGCTATATGAGCTTCCCGACAGCACGGCTCTTTACAAAAAATTAGAGGACAAGGGTATTAAAATTATCCGTCCTATGACACCGAATAAAACAAAGGTCGTTGAATGGGTGCGCGAGCATTTTCACGACGGCTGGGCGGACGAAATTTCCGCCGCCTTCACCAAGCATCCCGTTAGCTGCTTTATTGCATATGATGTAAACGAGAAAAAAATTCTCGGCTTTGCCGGCTACGATTGCACCTATAAGGATTTCTTTGGCCCGACCGGTGTTGATGAAACACAGCGCGGTAAGGGTATCGGCGGCGCGCTGTTTTTGCGCTGTATGGAAGCAATGCGCGATGAAGGCTACGGCTACGCTATAATCGGCTCGGCAGGACCGGTTGACTTTTACAACAAAATGTCGGGAGCCACGGTTATCGAAGGCAGCGTCCCCGGCATATATAAAGATTTGATATAACAAGAAGGTATACTATGAAGAAAATCAGAGCAGGAATCATCGGCGCGACGGGTATGGTCGGCCAGCGATTCATTACACTTATCGAAAACCATCCCTATTTCGAGCTTTCCGCGCTTATCGCAAGCCCCTCGAGCGCAGGCAAGACCTATGCCGAAGCGGTTAAGGGACGTTGGATGATGAAAACACCCATTTCCGACCGTGTTGCGAATATGGTGGTTCTTAACGCCGAGGATATCGAAAGCGTTAAGCCCCATGTTGATTTCGTTTTCTGCGCAATCAATATGGATAAAAAATACGTTCTCGATATGGAAGAAGCATACGCAAAGGCGGAAATTCCGGTTGTTTCGAACAACTCGGCAAACCGCGGCACCGCAGACGTTCCTATGCTTATTCCCGAAATCAATTTTGCTCACACCGCAGTTATCGAAGCACAAAAAGCGCGCTTGGGCACGAAGAAGGGCTTTATTTCGGTAAAACCCAACTGCTCGATTCAGAGCTACGTTCCCGCGCTCGAGCCGTTGCGTAAATACGGCATCAAGGCGGTTAACGTAACCACCTTCCAGGCAATCTCCGGCGCAGGCAAGAATTTCGATACCTGGCCCGAAATGGTAGATAACGTTATTCCCTTTATCGGCGGCGAAGAGGAAAAGAGCGAAAAGGAACCGCTTAAGGTTTGGGGTAAGGTAGAAAACGGCGTTATCGTAAACGCAACCTCTCCCGTTATCTCGGCACAGTGCATTCGCGTTCCCGCGTCCGACGGACATTTGGCGGCTGTTTCGGTAAGCTTCGAAAACAAGCCCTCGATCGAGGAAATTAAGGCCGATTGGGCAAATTACGTTGGCGAAGCACAAAGACTCGAGCTTCCCCTCGCACCCGAAAAGTTCCTCACCTATTTCGAGGAGGATAACCGTCCCCAGACACGTCTTGACCGCGATCTTTACGGCGGTATGGGTATTTCGATCGGCAGACTTCGCGAGGATACTATTTTCGATTATAAATTCGTTTGCCTTTCGCACAACACCTTGCGCGGTGCGGCAGGCGGCGCGGTATTGGGCGCAGAGCTTCTTTACCGTCAGGGCTATTTGTATTAAATAAAACCGATAAGGGCAAAGCCGGTTTTGGCTTTGCTCTTTTTCTTTGCCAAATTTTTCGCCGCCTTGACTTTTGTTTTCTTATATGTTAATATAAAATAAATAAATTGTTACGGAGGGGAAAGATGGATTTTCTGTTCAAACGCGGAAAAGCAAGGCATTTTATACTTATATTTTTCGATATTTTATGCTTTGCAATGTTAAACGCGGCGTATTTCGTTTCTACGATGGTTTTCGCAAATACTCCCGGATACCCTTCGGATCTTTATTTGTATAATTCGATTATACTTTTCGTCTGCATTTTCGTATCGCGCTTTGCGTTCCGAGTATATGCAAACGTTTGGCGCTATACCAGCACGCGCGCATATTTTAACCTTGTGCTTGCCGATATGTGCGGCGGTGTAGTCGCGGTTATTGTTTCGCGCGCGGCGTTTATGTATTTCGGGGTGTGGCATTTTATAACCGTTGCTTCGCTCGTTGCGCTGTTAACGCTTATGTCGCGCCTTACCTACCGTCTTATCTACAAGCGCCGCAACGTTGTCGATGCCGAGGACGGCCCATCGATAAAGGTTGCAATCGTCGGTGCAGGCCAGCTCGGCGTGCTTCTTGCGAGCGATATTACAAATAACCGCCGTTCGATATATACCCCCGCGTTTTTTATCGATAAGGATAAAACAAAGGTCGGCTCACGCGTGTACGGTCTGCCGGTGTATTTCGAAAACACCTCGGTGCTGGAGCAGATCAAGCGCGAGGGAATAAGCGAAATCTTTATTGCGCTCGGCAATATCGACAGCGAGGAAGCAACCCGTCTTTACGATTTTTACAGCCTTACCGGCTGCAAGATAAAAATTTACGATACCCCCGTGCGTGATGCCGACAAAAACGGCGTTAAGCCGACTATCCGTGAATTTCAAATCGAGGACCTTCTCTTCCGCGAGCCTGTGAACGTTGCCGATAAGGCAGGGCTTGAATACTACAACGGCAAAACGATTTTGGTAACCGGTGGCGGCGAGTCGATAGGCAGCGAGCTTTGCCGTCAGATAGCGCGTTGCTCGCCCAAAAAGCTTATTATTTTCGATATTTACGAAAACAACGCATACGATATACAGCAGGAGCTTATCCGTGCATACGGCGAAAAGCTGAATTTGGCTGTCGAAATCGGCTCGGTGCGCGATAGGGAAAGGCTTGAATGTATCTTTTCGAACTACCGTCCCGAAATCGTGTTTCACGCTGCGGCGCATAAGCACGTTCCGCTAATGGAGCAAAGCGGTGCGGAGGCGGTTAAAAACAACGTTTTCGGCACTGCGAACACCGCCGATATGGCAGAAAAGTATTCTGCCGAACGGTTTATACTTATTTCTACCGATAAGGCGGTTAACCCCACGAATATTATGGGCGCTTCGAAGCGCTTGTGCGAAATGGTCGTGCAATGCCGTACCAATAGCAAAACCTCCTTCGCGGCGGTAAGATTCGGCAACGTGCTCGGCTCGAACGGCTCGGTTATTCCGCTGTTCAAACGCCAAATCGCAATGGGCGGCCCCGTTACCATAACCGACAAACGCATTATACGTTATTTTATGACTATTCCCGAAGCCAGCCAGCTTGTTATGCAGGCGGGCGCAATGGCAAAAAAGGGCGAGCTTTTCGTGCTCGATATGGGCAAGCCTGTGCGTATCTACGACCTTGCCAAGAATATGATAAAGCTTTCGGGCTTCGAGCCTGATATCGATATAAAAATCGAGGAAATCGGGCTTCGCCCCGGCGAAAAGCTATACGAAGAGCTTCTTATCCAAACCGAAACGCTCGATAAAACCGATAATAATATGATTTTCATCGAGCGCGACACCCCGCTTTCACGCGCAGAGGTCGATGAAAAGCTAAAGCTTCTTTCCGAAGCGGTCGCTATTTCGAACCGCGAGCTTGGCTCGGCAAGAATAAAGGCGGCGATAAAGAGCGTCGTGCCCACCTTCCGCGAGCCGAACGAAATAAACCGCAAGGCAGACACCGCAAAGGAAATGCAGGAAGTGCAAAGCTAAATAAAAAAGCCGTTACGTTTAAAAGCGCAACGGCATTTTTTATATCGATGTAATTTTCCGTGTGGCGAAAAACGCAAGCACACCGCAAAGCGTGCCGATAATTATTCCGCCCAAAATATCGCTCGGGAAGTGAACGTATAGGTATAACCGCGAAAACGCGATAAGCGATGCGAGCAGCATTGCGGCAATGCCGAGCCTTTTTTCGTTTAAAATCAACGCGACCGACGCCGCGAACGATGCGCTCGTGTGGCCCGAAGGGAAGGAATAGTCGCTTGGCGGGGAAATAATAAGAGCAATGCCCTCTTTAAGCTCGTATGGGCGCACCCGCGCGATCAAAGGCTTTAAAGCAAGGTTGCTGATTAAAAGCGAAAAAACGAGCGCACAAGCGATTGTGACGCCTGCCTTGCGCGTGCGTTTGAAAATCATCAAGCATATTGCGGTCAAAATCCAAATCCAGCCCGCGTTGCCGAGAAAGGATATTCCCTTCATAAGTCCGTCGGCAAAGGGGGAGGAAAGGTTGTTTCTTATAAAATCGAGTATAGCGTATTCAAAATTCATATAATAAACCCTAAAGCGTTTTTTACAGTTTAGCATATAATTAGCGTTTTTTCAACAGTAGGTTGGTTGACAAACCGTGTTTTATGTGTTAAACTGAATAAGCGATCGGGGGCGGCACCCATAACAAAAAACGGTATCGCAAAGGAATCTTGAATATTTACTGCGAGGGGGAAGACACCCATGACAAAAAACGTTATCGTCGTAGATGAGCAAGGAAACGAATATGGAGCTACCTACTCGAAAAGAGCAAGGGGACTTGTTAAAAACGGCAGGGCACGCTTCATAGATGAAAATAAAATATGCCTTGCGTGTCCGCCGAAAGAATTTTTGGAGGACAAAATGAACGAAAATATTAATAATATCGATAAGGCTAATGAGCCTAAGTCGCTTTTCACAATGGACTACTGCTTATCGCAGATCGCGAAGGTACAAACAGATTCAATGTATTTGAAGGACTATTTTGCTGAACTTTCTAAGGTGGCCGAATGTAACAATGAATTTGTTGCACAGGAACGTATGAAAGCGTTGGTTGATGCTGTCAGATGCCGCGAAACAACAAATCAGCAGATGCTAGAGTTCTACAACAAAATGTACGATGACCTGCGTCCGGCTACTATGCAGGATAAGGTTGCGGTTGTGAAAAACGCTTTTGAGAGTATAAGTAACTCAATTGCAAACAACTGTGAGTCTGAAGATGTCTTTGCCGCTCTTTCCGATATAGCGGATAAGATCAAAGATCTTGTGGAAAATATAATTAATGAGTATTAGTTCAAAAAGAGACGCCGTTTGGCGTCTCTTTTTAAATCATCCTTAGTGAAAAACGTTAATTTGTATTGCGTATTGTATTGTTATTTTGCAATTCGAAGAATTTTGAAAAGAGAACGCGAGAGGAAAAGCCTTCGGGGTCTTCGAAATATACAAGTGCTTTGGCGCGATTTAAAGGTCTTCCTCTCGTATGGTTTTTATCCAAACTATTTCCGAACAACAAGCTTTATTTCAAGCGCGTTTTCAAGCTCTGTCTTTTGCCAGGATGCTGTATAGCCCGCGGCTTTCAAAAGCGTAACCGCCTTGTCAAGCGTGTTAAAAAGCATTTTTATATCCCCCAGCTTGCCGAATACGGCAGGCTTTTTCTTTTTTGCTCGTTCTCTTTTTTGCTTCGGGAGCGAATTCGAAATATAGCTTTCTATAAGACGTTCGGCTTCGGGAGCGGAAAGCTTGTCGGACACGATTTTTGCAATAATCGGCAAGCTCCTGTCGGCTGTGGACGTTCAGTTTTTTATACGCCTTTCTGAGATAATAGTTCACCGTATTGACGGTAACGCCGGTATCCTCGGCGATCTGCTTTACGGTCATGCCGTCGGCATATTT
>JAFTTN010000088.1 GCA_017466805.1 Clostridia bacterium | reverse complement strand
TTTGCCTTGCGCCGCCATAAAGTTCGCCTTCTTAATCATCGGCGCGCTCTGCATAGGGTTCTTTTGTATCAGCTCTTGCTGTGTCAGGTAACGGAAGTATTCGTTAAGAATCACATACACCTTTTTCACCGTGGTGTAGGCGTAGCCCTTGTTCATCCAATGATTCAGCAGATTTTTAATGTCTGCCGACTTGATGTTGCCCACAACCTTGTTGCCGAGGATTGCATAGATTTGGTTCTTTGCGGTGCATTCAACTCGGTCGTAGGTCGTCCTCTCCACAGACGGAAACTTGAACACCTGCAACCAGTTTTGCATACTGTTCTGCAAGGTTTTCTTGCTCTCGTCGCTCGCTTCGACCATTTTGTCAAACTCGGCGATATACTCGGTCATCTTCTTGTTGACCTCTTGCTTGGTCGTGCCCGAGAAGCTTTTTCTTTTCCTCTCTCCACTCTCGTCCATATACCAAACCACACCGCACCATCTTCCATCCGTGCGCTTGAACGCATTACCGTTTGTCAGTAACTTCTTTTGCATAAATTTCAACTCCTTTCGTTAGCTACATACAATACCACAAAGGTTTGTATATATCCAGAGACTTTTTGATAAAGAATATGGTTTTCGATAATCGTTTTAAAAATATAAATAATATGTTATAATTTATAAGAAAATGAACCTTTTGGTGTTTTGAATCAACTATATAAGTGAAATCGATTTCAAGAACACTTAATGAGGAGGTGATAATGTGAGCGAATTCGAAAAGCTATTGCAGGAAAACCTTATACCGCTTGAGCGATATGTTAAGTTCAAGATAAACAACAAGCACGATGCGGAAGATATAATTCAAGACGTTTGCCTTGCCGCTACTATGAAATTTGATACGCTGAAGAATACTTCTGCGTTCAAGGCGTGGTTGATTGGTATTGCAAATCACAAGTGCAACGACTATTACAGAAGGAAAGCAAAGGATATGAACATTTCTTTGGAAGTGTTATCCGAATCGGCAATAAGTACGGGACGACTCGGTATAACCGAGCATAGCGTTGTACGAGATACTTTAGATGCGTTAGGTGATAAAGAAAAGCAGATATTATATTTGTATTTCTTCAAGAATATGTCGCAGGAGGATATCTCAAAGCAGCTTTAGATTCCGATCGGTACAGTCAAGAGTAGATTGCATTATGCTAAAGAAAAATTCAAGCAACATTATCCCTATAAAGAAGCATCAAAAGGAGAAATAAATATGAAAAAGCTCCCCGATATTTTGCCCGAATATAAAATCGTAAAATCCGACCTTGTTCCGTTTTGTGTAAGATGGGAAGAACTTCAAGGCTGGTTGATGGTTCCGCGCGTTGGCGAGGAACTGACTTGGGGATTATACGATATGCCTTCACGCCGACGCACCGAATATACCGAAATGAAAGCAATCGGAAAAGCCGAGATTCACGGAATAGAGGGCGTTGAAATTTCCGCAATTCAATACGGAACAGAGGATTACTATCGCACAGGATCGGTGGACAAAATGGAACGCCGATTCGTAGCACAGCTAACCGATACGCATTGCCGTTATCTTGCCGAAAGCCATACCGAAAACGGCGTTCGTAAGCATTACACTTTCCTTGACGGCGACGGTTTTATCAATAACTGGGGCTTTGGAGAAGACAACTGTGGAAACGAGGTTAATATTTCCCACAAAGGACAGCTTGTTCGTAACGGAACCGCGATCAACGGCAGCACCGCAAAAGAAACCCTTGATATTGTCGGAAGATATACGGTAACTATAGGCGATAAAATTTACGATACCGTTTGCGTTATGGACATTCAGTGCTTCAATGACGGCGTAGCATCCGAACAGTATCTCGATGAAAACGGACGCACGATTCTTTGGCGCAGATTCAACAAAAACGATTGGGCGTATAAACGCTATGGCAAGCTCTGGACAGAGATGCTTCCCGATAACGAAACGCTTACCGTCAACGGCGAAACCTACGTTCATTGGTACGACTGCATAACCGATTATATTCTATAAAACTTTGCCCCGCTCTTGCGGGGCTTTTCTTATCAAAACAACGCGAAATCTTTGGTGTACTAAAAGGGGACAGATACCTAAAAAGTCTCCTTGCGTGAATCGCTCGAAAACCGTCCAAACAGTCCGCTGTTGCGGGCTGTTGCAACCGTACAGGTAGGACTTCAATCCCCAGCGCTTTAACCCGCTTGAAAATATTCTTCACGAATCTTTTGCATTTTGGAGCATTCTTTCGACCTCTTGCTTTCTGTTCTCAATCATCGCAAGAGTCATCTGCCGTTCAAACTGTCTGTCCATAACCTGCTGTATGGGCAGAATGGTGTAGAGAAGTGTACCGTTTCTTGTTTCGCCGCTTTTGGTAACGATCTGCGTGTGCTCGGTAGTGATAAGCCCCTTTTGAATCAAGCCCTGCACGTACTTTCGCACACTATTTACGCTCTTGCCTATAGCGCGTCCGATCGTCGTGTAGCTGGGATGACATTGATAGGTTCTTCTGTCCTCACATCGAAGCAGAAACGCATATACCAAAATCTCACCGTCAGTCAGATCAAGATCGAACACTGCATTGGGAATAGGGAAATAGTTTTGCTGTTTTAATTTTTGCATTTCGTTATTCAGCATCTTATACCTCCTTTCGTGTTTTTGTTCAGCCATTCAATGAGATTCTCTTTTTGTACAACCATGCGCTTCCCAATATGCGTAACGGGGAAGTTGGGTTCACTCATCAGCTCGTAGCAGGACGATTGCGAGATGCCCAACAGATTTGCAACCTGCTTCGCATTCAGAAAGCAGGGAAGCTCATCGAAGGATTTGTAGATAGATTCTTTCATTTGTTTTCTCCTTTCATTGCAAACAAAAAAGGCACCGAGAGTTTTTCTCGGCACCTGATTTGGTTTTGTTATTTCATTGTTTCAAAATCATAGATGATATGACGGTGTCCGTATATGGTTTCGGTAACGAACATATCTCCGTCATCTTCGTTTTCGTATAACATCAGCTCGGAGAAGATATGACTGTCCATACCTTTTACCTTGTTCAGCAGACGTTTGTTTTTCTCGTAAAGTAACACAGCAAACAGAAAGCTCTTTGCACTTCCGATATTGTATTTCTCTTTCTTGTCGTTGTCGATCTCTTTTAGGATCATATGCAAGACGTGATCGTTTACAATATGCTTGGACGCAACCTCAAGACAATGTGCAAACAGCTCATCCGCTTTTTCTTTTCTGTACTGCTTTTCATCATCTTTCTTCATCCCGATCTGCAGATGCTGTATTTGAGAATACGCATCCTTGACGGTTTGAATAATCTTTTGCTTACGGTGCGTGTCGTTGGCATCACAGTCGGTTGTGTCAAGCTCGAACAAATCTACAAGCTTTACCGTTTGCATTTTCGCGCTTCTGTTGTTACAGCTTTCTACTGCATCGAAGATAAAGGACATCGGCGTGTTCATAGATACGTCGTCATCCCTTGCGGAAACGTTTCCCTCAGTAATGTGCTTGAAGAAGCGCGGTAGCTTTCCGCTGTGGGATTCTTTGTATTCCTTTTTGTATTTACCAAGCTCCGTTAATACCTTATTGGCATCTACGCTGTACATACGCTTTGCTTTGTCTATCTCCATACCGGATAACACCGCAAGCTTGCAGATGTCAAGGTAGACAGGCATCAGCTCTTCAACATATTTGCCTTTTGAAAGCTCGTGCCAGAATATGCTGTTGATAAACTGCGAGAGATTAACGATATCTCCGATCTTGTTTTCGGAGATGATGCAATCTAACTTTGCAAGATCCTCGGGAGCAAAGGTATATGCCGTCTTCTGTGAAGGCTTTACGTTGCATACGGGAACACCAAGCTTGTCGTACTCGATCTCCGTTGCCGCAATCAGCCACTCATTGTTTGTGATCAGCATTGTGTCCGAATCATAATCGCAACCGTTAAGTCGGTGTTGGATGTTACTGTTGATTGCATTGACACAAACAATGTTAGGCGTGAGGTTAAAGCAAGCATCGATGTTCTCGGAATGCACATTCTCCGCAAGGAATAGATTTCCCATCGTGATATGAGGACTTCGCGCACAAAGCAATCTTTCGCCGGGTTCAAACCGTGTGGTGTATATCTCGCCGCCGTATAGCTCGGGCTCGGTATATTTCGCACCGATTACGGCATAGAGGAATTCCATCGGGTTGCCAAACAGTGTTTGGTAGTTCCCCTCAATAGCGATCTTTCCGTCCTTCATTCTGTCCTTGAAACGTTTACAGACTTCACTGCGGTAGCTCTTGTAAAACTCGGTCATAGTGAAATCATCGGTACGGCGCAACATATCTGTAATGACGTGCTGCTTGTAGTTGTCTACGGATAGGGGAATCATTTCACCCTTGGAGGTAAGCTGTGTCTTTGCGTGGTAGCGCATATACATGGGATCGTTTCGTATCTTGTTAAGATACTCAAAGCTCGGTGCAAGGAACTGTTCAATGCCCAACCTTGATAGCCCAACCGTATTCAGCAACTGGTAATTTGCATAAGCCATATATCCGTTCATAACGGAGGGTTCTTTGTCGGTCTTAACTACACCGAAAAGGGAAGTGTCCTTACCTTCATATAAGGCATTCAGCCACGCAACGTATCCGTCTTTTCTACTCATCCCTTCGGGCAGGAACTTCATAAACTTCAAGCTGCTTTCGGTAACCACCAGCTTAATATCTTCAACCTTTCGAGCTACGGTGTAACCCTTTAGCTGAGATATCTTTTCGATACCGTTTACCTTAAAGAACGCTTGCAAATTCGTGTTGAAGGCGCAGGTCTTAAAGAAGCGGTTACGCAAAAGCATCATACCGTTATCTGCGTATCCGTTTTCTTCGAATACACTTACGTCAAGTAACGCTTCGCCGTCCCAGAGGATATTTTCAACCGCTGTTTCCTTTTCGCTTGCCGTTAGGTTGCCGGATTTTGTTTCCTCAACGCAAACAGACTTTGTAACAAATCTGCTCACCTCGTCGGGTAATACAAGTATAGCCTTCTTCGGTAGCTTGATGGTCTTTTCGATACTGCTCAAGGTTAGCGCAATATATGACTGCCAAGACGCTTGGTCGAGTACGTCCTCCGTGTTAAGTCCGCATCTGCTCCAACGCATCATATCATCGTAAAGACATTCTGCAATAAACAGACAATGACCTTGTCGACTGCTTCCTGCACTGCGCTTGTAACGAACGTAATGCACCCCGTCGATGTCGAAGCCGTGCTTGTAGAGAAATTCTCTTATCTCGTTCTTCTTAACCTGCGACGGTATCTCTTTTGCCGTACGGCGATAGGAACGAGTCTTTTCATCGTATTCAAAGTATTTCCCCAGCAGGCTTTTGTCTATTGGGCTTTCTACGGGAGTATAGCTCTTGTCCTTGTCATACGGCACTTCAACAGCAACAAGAACAGGGCAACCGTTTTCGTAGCGGACACAAACGTGGTCGTTCATTTCCTCGTCGGCAACAGAATACCCGTATCGGATATATCTTCTGCCGTATTGCTCAAACAGCTTTACCGCGTGGTCAAAGCGAACGTTCACCAACGTTCGTGTGCAACCCTGCTCCATAAACGGAAAGGGAAGATCTTTCTTCTTTTCCTTGCATAGCTGCTCCAAACGAATGGTATCCAAGCTCTCGTCCAATACACCTCTGAACCGATCAACGTCTACCTTCCCGCTTTTCAAAACGGTCAGTCCCGATAACCCGAACAAATGGAGGCCGTGCTTATACACCGTGCTTCCGTCAAGCGACACGATCTTCATCTGCCCATATTCTTTTTCCTTTTTCATAAGCACACCTCCTTTCTTTTTATATTACCATATTCTGTGCCCTTTTTCAATATGTAGGCACCCCTTTCGCGTGATTTTCTTACCATTTGAAAGAGTTATCTTGAAAGCATATTCAAAACAAAAAGCACCGCAAAAACACAGTTTTATCAATGCATTTTCTTGAATCACCCTGAAAACCGTTTGACATACAAAACTGTAAAAACGAGATACAAAACACCGCTTTTGTGCAAACGCTTTCCGCAACCCCTTTTCTTTGTCTATAGCAACCCAATAGGTGAGGGGTGATTCAAAGCCACGCAAAAAGAGGCTTTTGTAAGCCTCTTTGAAACTGTGCTATTATTTCAACCGTGTGACTGTTGGTACTCAGTCATAGGAAGTGTAACCTGAACACAAAACAGATTATCTTTTTCTGTATACGTTACGAATCCGTTGTATTTTGTCGCAATCGTATCTATGATAATGTGTCCAAGACCGTGATTCGGACCGTTTTTGGTCGAATCCAATTTTTCGTTATCTGCAAGCACTGATTTTTCGATTGTGTTTCTGCATATTATCATTCTGTTTTGATTCTTGTGTAAAAAGTGCAATTCCACTTGCTTTTCAATCGGAGTTTTGATTTGGGATACTGCTTCAAATGCATTGTCTAACATATTTCCGATAAGACTTGCAAAATCACCTTCATCTATATCGTTAAATACGTCGGCGTACCCCGATACGATTACCTTGACGCTTCCGTCATTGGGGATTTTTGTATTTATGAGATAATCCAAAGTGGGGTTGTCGGTGTGTACTAAGTTTCCCATACTTTCGATGTGAGGATATATTCGATCAATATACAATATACAATCCTCAACCAAGCCTTCTGAAAGTTTGCTTTTTAACACCGTAAAATGATTTTTCAAATCATGACGTACTTTTCTTATATTGTCCCAAACAGCATTTGCATCGTCATTTCGCAGATGTTCGAAACGCAGTCTCTCTTCTATTAGCTTGTATTCAAACTCTTTTTTCTGCATTTTTATGATCTGACGTATAAAGAAATAGACACCAATATTCGACAACACTAAAACAAACACCATAATAAAAACTGGCAGGTTCATTGTTTGCTCATTGTCATTTACTGCCATTGCCATCAAAGCGCATAATCCACATATTGTAAAAGCAGAAAAAAACAACAGTACTATACCATTCTTTTTGTCCAAATTATCATTTTCATGGAAGAACAACAGTAAAGTTTTATAAATTACAAATTGAGTTGATCTGGCTATTATCAGATAAATGATTCTTGCCGGAGATGGCGATCCTTGCATAGCGTTTTCTGCATTTGATATTAAAGAAGATAAAGCAACATACAGCATGCTGTTTGACAGCATAATAACAATTACAAACAGACTGGCTGCAAGAATCGCTTTAGCCCAATGCCTTTGACAAATTGCAAAAGCATAACACACAGTCAACAGAATGATTCCGATCGCGATGATTGTGTCGAACGGGATGCGAAGGAAATCTGCAGTTAATTGAAGTATCAAAAATAATATAGGGAGAAACAAAAATCGAGCATTGTAGCGATGGTAAAACTTGGTGTTCAAAAAACTAGGAATAAACCAAATCAAGAAAACAATGTCCATAATAGTGGCTATAGTTTCTGCAAAAGAATAAATCATAAATTGAAACTCCTTATCGTGAATTCCGAATATGCATTCCGAAATCCCGATAAACGTCTTTGGGCTATAGGAAGCGGCTTTTTCTCGTTACTTACAACGACTTCGGATTGTTCGATTTTTTGAATATGATTTAGATTAACTATGTATGCAGAATGAATTCTATAGAAATCAAATTTCACAAGCAATTCTTCAGCCTCGTTTAATGTTCCTCTACACTTTAGCGGACCTTTATTGGTATAAACTATATAATAATTTCCCTCCGAACAAATATAAACGATATCTCTTGTATCAATCTTGATTTTTCCGGAAACAGATTGTATTATAATCGTTCGATTATCACTGTCATATTTATTTGAAATTCGTTTTAATACCGAGGGCAATTCGTCAAGAATGTGACTCTTTCTTAAATACGCAAAAGGAAAAAACTCGAAAACTTGATATACAAAATGATCATATCCGGACACAAAAACAATTAATGCGTCTTTATTTTTAACAATGATTTGCTTGGCCAATTCAAACCCGTTCATTTTAGGCAAATCAATATCTAAAAACACAACATCCAAAGGAACGGTATCCATTCGCCTTAATAACTGCTCGCCGTTCTCTACGCTATCTTCGATTTTATATTCCAATTTCTTGGAAAAATATATGGGAATGAATTTTGTAAGGGTTTGGTCGAATATTCTTCTGAATTCAATACTGTCGTCGCATACGTAAATATGAATCATATTTCACCAACTATTGAAGTTAATACTTCAAAAACACGTTATTATTTTTAAATATAATTATACCATAATATCAATAAAAGTCAAATATCAAAATAAGTTAGGAGGCATCGTAACTGATGCCCCCTAGCTTATTTGCTCTCACTTGGATAAGTTTTTGGGTTCCTTAGGTTGATGAGAATTCCAGAAGGAAGCGGTTCCGACTGCAACCTTTGCAGAATGCTTGGCAAGAATTGCAAGAATTCTATCAATGATATTCATCATTGCGGGCTCTCCTTTCTAAATGTATTTTGTGGATTTTTGGAAATATTAACAACAAGTCTGCACAAAGGGTGTAGAAAATCGAATTGCTTATTATAGGTTGCGTTTCGAATAATACTATTCCACATATAGAGAAAATACAAAAAATAATTATACTTATAATTTTATATTCCAATGTTCGTTTGACAGATATTTCTTTATTGGGGTTTTTTACAGGCGCAAAGATAGATAATATAACGATACCTGCGACGATTAATACAAAGAAAAACTCTCGAGTAATTGTTAGACAATGACTTAATAATACAGTAGTTGCATACACAATAAGCGTAACGCAAGTACAGAACGAATATGTCAATGCATGATATCCACCCGAATAGCTTCGAAGCAGTATAAAGACGAGCAAAAAGACAACTGTTTCGGTGATAAAGTTAAAAATTATGCCGAAAACTATTATTGTAAGAGTGCTAAATAAAAACGAAATAAGCAATTCGAATCCGTACACATACAGGCTTATTTCGTCGCACTGTATAATTTTATTTTTTGCCAAATGAGTAGCTAATTTGTTTGAAATTTTATTTAGCATTATCGCTCCATATTTTAATTATAAAAACATATTAACACTTAAACAGTTAATATTCTATATTTTGGGATAATGCACATAAAATTCAATACACGATGCGCAAACTGTCGTATATCACATATTTTTGTGATATGCGATAATTCGATTTCTGCATATTTTATCATAACGTTCAGCAATCGGGCTTCTTCTCCTCGGTGCTTTTTCGGAAAAAACACCAATTATTGGTGCCTTTGGGTGTGGAAATAACCCTTCAGTTCTACTGGGGGAAGATAAGGTTGCGGAGCAACAAAAAGCCTCCTTAGATTGTCAAGTCAAGTGCAACGGCTTTTTGAGGGTGGATTTTGCAAAGCAAAAGACGAAGGGGTTGTAGCGTCCGTAGGGCGTACAGAAAAACGCAATGAACGATCTTTAGTCACCTTCGGCGACAACCCGCGACGGGGTCTCCGAAAAATCAAAGATTTTTTTGGGCGGTGAATGCACAAGGTGGACCTTTAATTTACCCGTTTACGGGTTGCAGTGCGTGTGATGCGATAATATTATTTCGGTGCTCCTTTAGGGGTTAAGCCGGTAATAGCCATTATAGGGGCTGTGCAAAACATCAGTTCAACTGGTAGTTTTGATTAAGCGTGCGAGCATTATACATTGTCGATTATCCCTTTGACTGTGCATTATCCCATACTATTGACATAGGCAAGTATATTTGTAAATAATAAAATGAGCCGTGGTCAAAAGACCATGGTATATACTAGCGGTTGCCGCATACTTATTAATCCCATTCTAAACAAACTATTACGGAGGTTTTTATGAAAAATAAGTTGTTTAAACCGTTTGCATTTATATTGGTGTGCAGCATCATTCTTTCTCTACCCATAAGTGCTCACGCTTACAACATTGGCAACTATACAATGTTTGGACACAATGCGATAACCTCGGCATATATTTCGCTCTGGACCAATCAAAATAACGAGCATGAATTGCACGGTGAAATGTATGGGGTTATGGACAAGCCGATAAGCATGAGCATTGGCTTTAAAGGCGCTATTATTTTGTCTACTGGCTCTCGTAGTTATTTTGATGATTTGTATCCTGCGGTATCTTCCCCCGATGGCTCTGTGATTTCTGATTCCCATTGGAGAAGCCCTAATTTTACTGTGAAGGATATTTTGGAAGCAAAATATAGTTGCACAGCTACCGATTATTTGGATTGCATATACAGATCGGAAAGAAATGTTCCGTGGAATTTCGGTTGATTCTAAAAGCAATTCAATGTCTAATACATAGTCAATAACCACTTAATTAAAAACTATAAAAGCGCGCTATAGAATGGAGTTTAATATGAAAAAATTTTTGTCTTTGCTTTTGTCATTTGTGGTAATTGTAACTTTATCTGCTTGCAACAAAAAATCAGCAGAAATTCAATCGGGTTATATTTATTTACGAGTTGACGGCATTATTGCAAAAATAGATGTGGCGACCGCTATTGCAACCCCTTTGTGTCCCGATCCAATTTGTAAACACATACAAACCGACTGTCCTTATTCATCAGATTCGGATACAATCATATCGCTTGATAACAATAATATTATTTTTATAAAGAACAAGGACGGCTATTCTATAGTTTGTAATGCCGATCTTATAAATGGTGAAGTTGACACAATGTTTCAAATTCCGGGTGTGCTGAATAACGTTTTCCGGCATGGAGAATACATATATTTTCCTAATTGTTTTGCATCAAAAGATAACAACGGAAATCTCGTCGCAAAATGCCGTGTTATATCCGCGCCAATAAGCAACCTTTCAAATTATTCGGTTATAGGCGAAGAAATAGACTCAGGAACGCTTACTTATATACAGACTGATGAAACCGGTTTTATTTGGATGACAGATACTGCTATTATTCATAGTGATTTCGAATTCTTGAACATAAAAGAATATATCCAAGAACGCAACGAAACAATTTACGGCTACGGAGATAATTACCTTTTGTTTAATACTCAAGAACAGGCGCTTTATAGCATCATTGATGGAAAAAAGGACAAGTTTCCGTATTCAGCTAGTGTTCAAAGTATGCCAAACGGCGCATTTGTTATAGAAAACGTATATGAAGCCATTGGTTCCATTCAAAATAGCGACGGAACAGAAAACAAGATCATAAAGCATCATCCGGATATTATTCGGTATTTTGATTATGATAGTGGAAACTTAATTGAAGTAGGCGGTTTTGAGAAATCGGGATACTATAATTTATCGTTTGAATATGCAAACAACAGCCTTTGTGGTAACTATATCTTGCTCAAAGGAAGTAAATTAGATATAAGGGACGGAATCGTTCTCGCCGCAAAACCGATTTACCTTATCTTCAACATAAAAACGGGCGAATGGAAACGTGTGACGGGGCTTAACGCTTTTCAAAGCGAATTTTTCGTAACCGACCACTATGGATTTAAGTATGAATATGACGATTAACGGGCTTTCCAAGTCCTATGGTAAAGTCAAGGCTTTGTCGCAGTTCAGTTATACCTTCAACAACGGAATATACGCTCTGTTAGGTCCTAACGGGAGCGGCAAATCTACCCTTATGAATATTATAACGGGCAATCTGAAAGCCGATTGTGGAAGTGTTATGTACAACGGCAAAGACGTTTTGCGCGACGGAAAGGAATTCAGGGAAACGCTTGGCTTTATGCCGCAAACGCCGGGAATGTATCCTCAGTTTACGGTTTACGAGTTCATGAAATATATGTCGCTTCTAAAAGGAATAGATAGCAAAGAAGTCGAAAGCATAATATCCGACCTTCTTAACGAGGTCGAACTTTTCGATGTTTCAAATATGAAAATCAAAGCACTTTCTGGCGGCATGAAGCAAAGACTCTCGTTGGTGCAGGCACTGGCGGGCAAACCGGAGCTTATTATACTCGACGAACCCACCGTTGGCTTGGACCCCCGGCAAAGAATCATCGTCCGCAATCTCATATCAAGAATTGCCGTTGACAAAACGGTCATAATTGCAACTCACATCGTTTCTGATATAGAAGCCTTTGCAAGTCGGGTAATAATGCTAAAAAAAGGCTGCATCGCCGAAAACGGCACACCGACCGAATTGGCGCAAAAATCAAACGGCAAAGTGTGGGAGATCAGCGTTCCCAAAAATCAACTAAGCAACCTTAACAAAAATAACAATATAATAAGCATAAACAACGGAGAAGAAAGCTCTGTTGTGCGAATACTTTCCCACAACTGCCCGCAGGAAAACGCGAGATCGGTTGCGGCAACTTTAGAAGACAGATATTTTGAAATATTCGGTGAAATATGATATCTTTGTTTGCGTTTGAAATAAAAAAGCTTATCAGAAGCAGATCTTTTCTGCTTCTTTTTGCCTTCCTTATCAGCGCAAATCTTTTAATATGCTTTATTTCTTCAACAAACGAAAATTCCGAGAACGAATATGCGGCATTGATCCAAGAGCATTATGCCGAAAGCGGATATAAGCAGGATATAAACCGTGTTATATCCTCAGCGGAATCCTCGTTAAAAAGCAATTTGGCAGCAGGCTATGCCGAAAACGGCTATGTTTGCAGTTTTCAAAAGCAGGTTATGGAAACCTATTCGGAAAATATCGATATAAGCATATCCAAAGAGCTTGTGATCGGCTGGGATAAGCTTATATTTTATAATTTCGATTTTGTCCTTTTGGTAGCATTGGTTCTGTTTTCGGTGCCATTTTTGCTTTTGCAGGACGACAACAATTCAACAAGAGCAGTTGTTCGCGCAACAAAAAACGGCAGAGTAAGGCTTTTTGCAACAAGGCTTTCGGCTTTGCTTGTGGTAACCTCGCTTGCCGAATTGACGTTCTTTGCGACAACCGTTCTTGTAATAGTCTCTACAAACGGCTTCAGTTCTTTCGGTGCCTCAGCTCAGTCTATACAAGACTTGGCTCTTTCCCCCTTCAACGTCAGCGTTGCGGGTGCAGCAGCTATAATGCTTTGTATGAAAAGCGTGGCACTGCTTATAGTGCTTGCTGTTTCTGTAATAATGTGCTGTGTTTTCTGCAATTCTGTTTTTGCAATGCTTGGCTGTAGTGTGTTTATCGGCTTGTCTTATATCGCCTCTACCTTTGATTATATCAACGTTAATACTTTTTCCAACGTAATAAACGTGTTTTCTCTGTCAAACGGAGAATTTTTCCTCAAAAGGCTTTATGGAATCAATTTGTTCGACTCGAACTTAAATCCGATAGCAGTGGCTGTTTGGACGCTTACGGTTCTTTTTTGCTTGTTGCCGATTGCGTATAGTATATATGCAAACAAAAATGCAAATAGTAAAATTAAACCGTTTGAGTTTAAGCTTCCTGCGCCCAAAAGCATAGCCGCGTTCGAGCTTAAAAAGATTTTTACAACAGGAATCGGTGTGATTTTGGTTTTGCTCGCTTGCACGAAAATTGGAATTGCTGTGCACTCTTATTATTTCGATAACGAAGAGGACACCATTTATCGCACCTATATGGACGCACTTGCCGGTCCGATTACCGAAGAGAAAAAAGCTTATATCGCCAAAGAAAAGATGCATATATATGAAACACTTATGCAACGCTCTACATATGATGCGATGTTTGATTCGGATATGATATCCGAGGAGGAATATGAAAGCTTTCTTAAAGAATATCATCTATGCACGTTCAAGGAGCAGGTTTTGCCCGAGATAGAAGAACGTGCAGAATATATAGAGGAAAACGGAAACACACCTTGGTTTGTTTATGACAACGGATACAACCGTTTGTTTTCGGCCGAAGCGGATTATCTATGCCTGCTTATCGTAATATTGCTCGGCGGAGATCTGTTTGCAAAGGAATATTCGACCGGAATGTTCAAGATAATAAGCGCAACCAAAAACGGCAGAGGCAAGGTGACACATATAAAGCTAATATCTGCACTGTCCTTCGTTTTCGTTTTTACAGGTCTGTTTAATTTGGTGGATTATCTTTGGATTTCTTTAAGCTTTTCTCTGCCTATGTGGAATGCCCCGATCTGCAGTTTGCCGCAATTTTGCGAAATTAATCAATTCACCATCGGCGAGTATTTTGCGCTCTCGTTGGCTTACAAAGTGGTGCAGTATTTGTGCTTTGCGGTAATTGTTATAACGCTTTCAAACCGAACCGAAAACCATTTTTATACCGTAGTTTCGTCAATAGGAATTTGCTGTGTTCCGCATATCGCTTACCTTTTGGGAATCAAAACTGCAGGTTTCGTATCATTGCCACTGATGCTGTCGGTGAGCGGATATACATCAAGTTTTGGGATAGAACTTTTTGGAATTGCATCAAGTATTCTTTTGTTAGTAGCAATGATATTACTATAATCAATTATTAAAAATCATAGTGCTTGAGGTCGTGAGATATCTAAACTATAAGATCAGAAAATAGTCGAAACAATTCTCTGTCGAGTCATGTTCAATACTCGCTCCAAAGATTTTTACGATGCTTATATTCTTGCAACTGCGCAGAAGTGCGATAATGATATATTCACCGAAGCATTGAAAGCGACGTTGCACATAAAGGCACAACCGAACAACATTCGGATATACCTACAATTCTGAAAAACATGAACTCCGCGCATATGGAAAAGTACCGCAAACAGTTCGCTTATGCGAAAAAAGTAGAATACGAAGTTGTTTTATCGAACTGAAACAATTAATTGGCTGATCGGGTTTTCTGAAAAGAATCATATGTGTTGCAAAATATGATGTTTTTATTATTGCAAATCCATTCGCTCCGTTATTTTGACATCTTACTCCACCATCTATTGATGTGAAATTTTAATCTCATAATATTATTTGTGCGATATTAAAAGTGATTTTGACGATACATTAAATTAAGGAGGGCGATTATGAACGAAATCAATGAAGAAGTAATAGAGATATTGCAGGAAATACTTCACGCACTCGAGAATGATAATGGTGCATGGTTAGAGATGTTCTTGTCGGCGTTTTTGGGTTTTGGGTTTGCTTTGTTAGTGGAAGCTCTTGTAAGTATAATTGGTACAAGGAATACAGTAACTCAACTAAAAAAAGCATTAATTGGTGAATTAGAACAGATTGCTAATACATTACAAAAAATAAAAGATGATGAGTACTATTTTTACCCATACAAATTACCGATTTGGTCGGGCGCTTGTAAAAGCGGCGCAATTTTAACATTAAATAACATTAAGGAATTTACAAAACTATTAGATATCTTTGCTAGTATAGAGGAGGCAAATGTCATTGAAAAAGAAGGTTTGATCATTCATTACCAATCAAACAACACGACAAGCCGTAATAGAGATAAGCATATTAAGGAAGCTGTTTTAGAAAGTAGAAAAAAACTAGCAACTCAAGTCGAAAAAGGAAAACAAATTTTAAGTAGGTGAAATATATGAGCGATCCTATTGGAGTACCTATGGATGTCGAATCCGAATCTCAATTGTCCAATGAAGCACAGGCAAGCCTATGTTGAATACCTCACAAAAATGAAGGATATTTTTCATAGTGTTAACGTTAAAAGTAAAGCATTGAAGATTTTGTGGGAGTTATTAAAGCCGTTATGCGAGGGCGATGACTTTGACACTCTTTGCAAAGCCGTTGAAAAACAATCTCACGAAATCAGAAACATTAAGAGCATTACTGTTGGTGTAAATCTTGATAGCCAACTCAGACCTTCCGAAGCAGGAGTCTTGACTATCAACGAACAGAGTTTTGTATCAGGTGATTATCTGAATAAGCTTTTGAGATTGGACTTTGGAAATGACAACTTTTATTGTCCTGCGCCTCTGCTTCCGTTAAATCATAAATTGACAAACGAAGAATTGAATATTATTCGTATCTCTATAAACTCTGCTATGAATAAAGTATTATCTTCTTCGTTGAAATCTTGGTCGGGAATAATAAAAAAACGTATCATAAATAATCTTCGCCATTTATCCGGTATTCTTTATGAATGGACTTTCGTTTCGGTTTGCACCAAGGTGTTATATGAATTGACCGAATTGGGATTTGCGGTGTGCAAACCCGGTTTGAGCACTTCTGATGAAGTAACAGGTCTATATCATCCTGTTTTGGCAATGTCCGCTTTAAGCAAAAATGATGTAGTAAAAAACGAGCTTTCTTTTGATAAACAACATTCTATATATATTCTTACCGGACCTAACCAAGGCGGCAAATCTATTTACACACAATCAGTGGGAATAATGTATGCTATGCTACATTTGGGCTTGTTGCTTCCTGCAAACAAAGCTGTTTTGCATCTTGTTGACAATATATTTATTCATTTCGTCGATATAAGAAAGCGTTCATACGTTCACGGACGACTTTCAGATGAATGTAACAAAATTCAAAGCATTAATAAATTTATCACCAAAGACAGCTTGTTTTTATTCGATGAAGCACTTTCAAGCACGAATGCTGCAGAAGCTGTAGCCATTTCAACAGAGATTATCACAGCTTATTTGGAGATAGGTTCAAAAGGTATATTTGCGACACATTTTCATGAGCTATGTGATTTGAGCGAAGAACACGAAGGGATCGATAATCTCACAGCGCAAATTGATGAGGGTTCCCACAAACGAATTTTCAAGATTGTGCGTGGCAACGGCGGTAAAAGCTATGCTTCCGATATTGCTCAAGCATTCGGCTTGACAAAAGATGAAATAGTGAAAAACGCGAAAGCTGCACGAACTGCGGAGAATGCTTGAAACAGTGTATATATTTTGATGAGGATGACAATTGAATTATTAAATGCCTGAGTCATTGAATAAAAACAATTAAACACCGCCGAGAATTCCTCGGCGGTTTCTTTGTCTATTGCGTATCAAATTTTGATACGAATAAGCTTTATATATTCTCGGTAAAACAAATACTAATTTTATTGTGATAGGGTATTGACAAAGTGGAAACGATATAGTATTATATAGTCAAGCGATATATCGTAACGCGATATATCGGGAAACGATACATCGAAAGGAAGGTGCATTCAATGAATAAATATCCTGCTTTAACCGAAACGGTATTTTATATACTACTTTCGCTTTCAAAACCTTTACATGGTTATGCAATTATGCAAAATATTAAGACCTTAACCCAAGGAAGAATAAATATGGGCGCTGGTACATTGTATGGTGCATTAAGTGTCTTGGTGGAAAAAGATTACATAACCGAAGTCAAGTCGGATGATCTTTCAAAACGGCTTTATGTTCGTACTGAGCTCGGAACAGAAATTATAGAAAATGAGATTAGGCGATTGGAAGAACTGACCCAAAATGCAAATCTTTACTTCAATAGAGAGGAGATGTAATTATGAAAAACAAAAAAACTGTATTTAAAGCTTTTGTCAGTCGAGAAAAAGAAGAAGCGTATCTTAACGAAATGAATAAACAGGGGTGGAGGCTTTCTTCTGTTCGATTTGCTTTCTATACATTTGTAAAAACCAAGCCCAATGAATATATGACCGTACTCTATTTTGCAGATAGACAGCATCAAACAACATTTGTACGTACAGTTATAGAATGCGGTTGCGATATAGCGAATCAAACAGATCAGGGCAAGAATATTTTGTTCTATATTAATATTCCTATCGGTTCGGAAAACATCGATTTTTTAACAGACAATCAAAGTAAGCTTGATTCTAAAAAGAGATTAAACAATACAAGAAAGCGCGGATTGGCTGCTTTGTTCGTTTCGTTTGCGGTTTCAGTTATTCCGGAAATACATCTCATTCCTGCAATTATTAAATTATTAAAATATGCGCCGGAAAAGCTTTACGAAATAATCCAAAAAGATCAGTTAGGTTTTATCCTGATTTGCGTATTTGCAATTCTTGGAATGATATGCGGCATAATGGGTGTATATCTTCTGGTATTGTATAGCAAAACGAAACAAGAAATAAAAAGACTTTCAAATGAAATGAAAGTTTTTGAATAAATCCCCTACAAAGATTCATTAAAATGAGGTGTTTATATGAAAAGGTTGAAATTGGGCGATATCCTCGCTTTCCAAACCGACCGTGGATATCGTATTTTCCATTGGGCATACAATGTTCCGAAAAAAGGGAAATATATCCGTGTCATGCCGGGCTTTTATCAAACAATACCAAACAATTTGAATGAGATTGTTTCTGGAGAATGCGCTTTTATAATCTGGGCAGACATTAACTGGTACTACAAAAATGGACTTTTCGTTCTTGTTGGGCACGAAGAGGTTTCAAATGAAACATATCCATTTCCCGAGTACCAAATATTGTTGAAGTATGTTGATCCCGATGATGACCACTATGCTTTTTTCGAATTTAATCATATATATCGAAATGAGTGGGAAACATGCCGCTCTGATCCTTTCGCAAACGGTTTTCCTGAAAGGTTTAAGGATCTGAAATTATTGAATTTGAGATGTTCTCCGTTTTTAATGATGACATTACTTTCCTCGGATTTTGATACTCATAATTGGCATAAATTTGATATGTCATCGAAAAAAGATTACTACGAAAAATTGTATGGTCATCTATTGAAGCAGGATTTGTAATTAATTCATTAGAATCAATAGATAAAGAAACAGCCGAGAATTTCCTCGGCTGTTTTTCTTTGGTACAACATAAGCATAGCCCTATACCGAGTTTATAGGTATAGCCGTCTATGCTTATTTTTGTTATAATAATAGAGCAATAGACTGACGAGCTTTTCTTTGTTTATAGCATCCCAATCATTGACACTTGACAAAGGAGAGATTAAGAGTTAAGATGACGACGCCGAGAGGGGAGTTATCGTTCTCGGTGTGTGATGCGGAGCATCAAAGGGTGTATATGTATCATCAAAAGGTTGATGTTGGGGTTACAGCATCAACCTTTAATTATGGGGTCCCCGAAAGTCGCAAGACTTTTGGGGTGTGTTGGGAGTAGCATCAAAAAAGCTGTGGGGATATAATGAAGCAAATTCGGTTCATATCATCAAAAAAGCATCAAAGCATAGCATTTTGCATTTTTCGCGAGCCACGGTTCACTAAATCCCACTTTGATTCTCAAATCGGGCATCAATTTCCCATCTGTTCCGTTCTGTTTCCAACGTTTCCGTTTACTACATCATCAAAAGAGCATCAATGTTCCAACCAAATGGCGAATATTTATAAACATTCATTGTTCCATTCGTAAATTGATATGTTTATTTTTTGCAATTTTTTTGTTATAATGGATTCAACCTTAATGGAGGTGTAGATATGAGCATAGGTAAGAATATTGCAAAATACAGAAAAGTGTTAGGGTTCACTCAAGAAGAATTAGGCGTAAAGCTCGGTGTTACCAATCAATCGGTTTCCAAGTGGGAATCGGAAGTTTCGATGCCCGATGTGATGCTGTTGCCCAAAATCGCAAAAGTGCTGGGCGTGAATATATATCAACTATACGGGATTGATTATTCTGATGAAAATTGTAATAACAATGTTCCTAATCGAATTCGAATCGGAATCATAGGTTATGGACATATTGGAAAAGCGGCTGTTGAAGCGATAAAGAGTACGTCTGATTTTGATCTTGTGGGAGTTGTGAGTCAATCTCTTGAAAAAGACTATTTTGACGATATTCCTGTTGTCCGTACTGTTGACGAGTTGAAAAACGTTCAAATTGTTCTTTTGTGTGTCCCAAGCAGAAAGGTTCCGGAGGTTGCGGAGGATATATTACAAAAGGGAATATACACCGTAGATTGCTTCGATATTCATAGCGAAGTTTATGATTTGTATTCGAGGCTGAACAGTATTGCAAAACGCAATACTGCTTGTGCGGCTACGGCGGTTGGGTTTGACCCCGGACTTGATTCGGTAATACGTGCTTTGCTTGAAGCGGCTGCGCCGAAAGGGTTGACATATACTAATTTCGGGTCCGGTATGAGTATGGGTCATACGGTTGCGGTAAAGGCAATCAAAGGCGTTAAGGACGGAATGTCTGTAACTATACCGTTGGGTGCCGGTTTGCACAGACGTATGGTTTACGTTGTAATTGAGAATAACGCCTCCTTTACTGAAATAGCTGATAAAATAAAAACAGACCCATATTTTGTGAATGACGAAACGCACGTAATTCGGGTTTCTGAGCTTGAATCCATAATCGATATGGGACACGGCACGGTGATTGAAAGGAAGGGCGGCTCCGGTGCAACAAATAACCAACTCTTTAATTTTGAAATGAGCATTGATAATCCTGCGCTGACAGCTCAAATGATGGTTTCTGCCGCAAGAGCGTTGATGAACAAAGCCCCTGGTGCATATACAATGCTTCATTTTGCGCCTAAGGATTTGCTTAATGGTTCGGAAGAAGATCTTATCAAACGTTTAGTATGATGTTTTATATAACCAACACCGCCGAGATTCCTCGGCGGTGTTTCTTTGTTTATAGCACCCCAATCATTGACACTTGACAAAGGAGAGATTAAGAGTTAAGATGACTACGCCGAGAGGGGAGTTATCGTTCTCGGTGTGTGATGCGGAGCACCAAAGGATGTATATGTATCATCAAAAGGTTGGTGTTGGGGTTACGGTATACTTTATAGCTGGAGCAACCGGCAAAAAGCTTAATAAGGAAATCAAAGCGGGCAAATAAAACGAATAAAAAAGCAAAAAAGCTTCCGTCAAGGCGTGACGTTTTTTTGTCCTTACGTAAAAAACTCGTAAGTTTTTGGCTTACGAGTTTGTTTTTTGTACTATCGAATATAAAGCATTTAGCAGCCTTGCGTCTTACCTCTGTTATTTTATGGTGCTCGAATCGCATTGTTCGACTTGAGCACACGGTGCCGCAACGAAGCATATATCAAAAATGCATTGTGGCCGTTTTAGAGCGCGATTGTGTTTTTTATCTTTGTGGATTTTTCGCGCGGTGAAAGGGGCGGGGAATGCCGTTTTGCAATTCAGGCATCGATGCTTTGGCTGACGTGATCGATAAACACCTTAAGGCTCTTTGATATCCATTTGTTCTTGTGGTATATAAGCTGCTTCCATATTTCGATATCCATATCCGCGACGTCGAGATAGCAAAGCTTGCCTGCTTCGATTAAATCCTTCGTTACAAAATCGGGCAGATACGAAAGCATATCGCTTTGCGCCACGAGCGAAGTAATAATATCGGTTCTTCCGATTTCAAGCACGGGGGTTATTTCTAAAGAGCGCTTGGCGAGCTCTTTGTCGAAAACGCGGCGGTAGCCCTGCCCGTATTCTGTTAAAATAAAGGGCTCGTTAACAATATCCTTTATAGAAAGGTTGCCAACCCGCGCAAATTTCGAATCGGCGCGGGCGACAAAGTGCATCGAAAGCCGCTGCTCCTTTGCGATAACGTAATCCTTATTATAGGAATGGTTGTCCAGTGTGATTATTACGTCGGCTTCGTTGTGGTCAAGCATATCGAACATAACCGCGGTGTCTGCCGTGGTGAACTTTATGGATATAGAGGGGTATTTATCGTGAAAATCCATATAATGCGCGTTTAGCATTTCATCGCACACCGAATCGGGCGTAACGACGTTAATATGCCCTGCAAGCTCTGCGTCTTTTACAAGATTTTCCATAAATTCATCGGTAAGCGTACGTATTTGGTTGGCATAGGATAAAAGCTCGTGTCCACGCTCGGTCAGCGCAATAGTGTGGTTAATTCGTTCGAACAAAAGACAGCCCAACTCTTCCTCGAGCTGTTTGATTTGGAAAGACACCGTCGATTGCGAATACCCAAGCTGCTCGCCTGCTTTTGTAAAGCTGCCGAGCTCTGCTACGTTTGTAAACGTGATTAAATTTCTTAATTCCATAATTCGCTCCTGCATCGAAAATATCGATAGCTTGCATTAAAACCATTCGTTTGACTAATGTCGAATCTTATTATATAATCATAGCAAGATAAAATCAAGTCCTAATGCACAATTTGTTTTAGAGGTAAAAAGGAGGGACTTTGAATGACAAATACACAGCTTTATACTGTCATTGCACTGTGTGTATACGCTATTGCAATGGCACTTATCGGATGTATTAGTTACGGAAAATCAAAAACACTCGACGGCTTTTTAATCGGCGGCCGTAATATCGGTGCTTGGGCAACCGCCTTTTCATACGGTACTACGTATTTTTCCGCCGTTGTATTCGTTGGTTACGCAGGTCAGCACGGCTGGAATATCGGTATCGGCGCAATATGGATCGGTATCGGCAACGCCGTACTCGGCTGCTTGCTTTCTTGGCTCTTGTTTGCAAACCGCACCCGCAAGATGACGAAAAAGCTTAACTCAAGAACAATGCCCGATTATTTCGAAAAGCGCTATGCTTCAAAGGGTATGAAGGTTTTGGCTTCGGTTATCATTTTCGTATTTCTCGTGCCCTATTCCGCCGCGGTCTATAAAGGACTCGGCTCACTCTTCAGCGCGGTGTTCCCCGGTGTTGAAACTTGGGTTTGGATGCTTATAATTGCTTCCCTTACCGCCGTTTACCTTGTTGCAGGCGGATATATCGCAACATCGTATACCGATTTGGTTCAGGGTATTATTATGATCGTAGGCGTAGTATGCTTGGTCGTATCGGTTCTTAACCACGATAACGTCGGCGGAATAAACGGCTTTATCGAAAATCTGCGCAATTTCGAATCTCTCCCCGGCGACCCCAATCCTACAACGGGGCTGCAGCTTACCGATATTTTCGGCGGCTCTTCGTTCAAATTCCTTTGCTTTAATATTATGCTCACAAGCTTTGGTACCTGGGGTCTTCCTCAAATGATCGGCAAGTTCTATGCGATTAAGGATACCGCCGCTATCAAGCGCGGAACGGTTATTTCCACCGTTTTCTGCCTTATTATAGGCTGCGGCGCATATCTTATCGGCAGCACCTCGAGATTAGTTCTCGGCGGTCAGCTTCCCGAAGGCGGCATCGATTCTATTATTCCGACCGTGCTTATGGAGGTTCTCGGCGGCGGAACGTTCGGAATCGTGCTTTTGGCGGTTATTATGATTCTGCTTCTTTCGGCTTCTATGTCTACCTTGGAGGCAGTCGTTCTTACCTCTGCTTCTGCGGTTGCGGTCGACCTTATTCCCGCAGTTAGAAAGAAGGAAACCAAGCCCGAAACGCAAATGCTTCTTACAAGGATCCTTTGCCTTGTATTCGTTGCTTGCTCGTTTATTTTTGCAACCCGCAATATTCCGATTATCGTTAGCCTTATGTCGTTCTCCTGGGGACTCGTTTCCGGCTGCTTTATCGGCCCGTATATTTGGGGCTTGTTCTCGAAGAGAATTACCAAAATCGGTGCGTACGCGGGTATCCTTTCGGGACTTCTTACCGTTGGCGGCGCAACGCTCGTAATCACTCTTACCGACAGCTTCTCTGCGGCTGCTGCAAAATCTCCCGAAATGGGTGTTGCCGCTATGGCGGTTTCGCTTATCGCCGTTCCCGTTGTAAGCCTGCTTACCAAAAATAAAAAAGCAGAGGCAGAACGGGTAGACGCGATATTCGAATGCTACGGCGAGGAATAAAATAGCGTTATGCATTAACAAAAAAAGAGCCTTTATCCTTCAAGGGCAAAGGCTCTTTTCGGTTATATACTATAAAAATATTGGTGATTAAATGTATTTTGACGATTTAAAAACAGGAATGACGGCAGAAATTGCTCCCGCCGTCATCGAAAAAGAAAAAATGGTCGATTTTGCGCGCACGTACGACAATATTCCGCTTCACACCGACGAGGAATATGCGAAAACCACGCCGTTCGGCAAGCTTATCGCGCCGGGGGTTATGTCGTTTATGTCGGTATGGGCGAAGTATTTGGAGGTGGATTTTTTCGGCGAGGAGCTTCTTGCAGGGAAATCCACAAAAATCGAATGGCTAAAGCCGGTTTTCGCCGACGACGTGTTAATCGGAAGGGCAACCGTTACGAATCTCGTTAGGCGCAACGCCAAAAACGGCCTTGCCGAAATAACTATCGAGGTCCGCAACCAAAAAGGCGAGCTCGTTTTAACAAACGTTACCGAAGCGATAGTGAAATGCAGAACCGAATAAAACGCGGTTAACCGTTATCGCTTTTCTGCGCGCGAATAATTGCCGCAAGCTCGGATTAAAAAAACAGAAGACTCACGATTAATAAACGGGAGTCTTCTTTTCGCAATATAAAAGCCTGTGATTTTTTTGGTTTTTTAATAGCCTATCGTAACTGCGAAAAGCAAAACGAGTAACGAAACCGAAAACAGCAAAAGCTGCAGCTTCCAGGTCCATTTAAGCCATTTTATATAGGAAACGTTCGCCATCGATAAGCCGATAAGCAATATCGGGTTGGTGGGCAGAATAACGTCGGTAAAGCCGTCTGCCATACAGTAGGTTAATATAACCAGCTCGGGCGATATGCCGAGCGCGTTTGTAACGGGAAGTATTATCGGCAAAACAAGGAAGATTTTCGCCGAAGCCGAGCCGATAAAGATTTGCAAAAACAGAATAAGAAAATATATTAAAATTACCGTTACAAAAGCACTTTTCCCAACAAGCAGCTTTATAACGTAGTGCAGAACGGTATCGATAATACCGCCCTCCTCCATTACCAAGCTAACCGAGGAGGCAAGCGCGATCATAAGCACGGCGGGCAGCATCGAAGCCGCGCCCTTTAAAAACGCCGAAAGCGTGAAACGAGGATTTTTGCAAACCAGATAGCCGCAAATTATACCGCATACCAAAAAGCTTGCCGCCAAAATAGGAATAGCAAAGCCCGAAATGGCGCGGATAAAGGCGATTGCCGCCAAAAGCACACCTTGGATAGCAAAGAAGACCGAATAAATTCTAAACGTCTGCTTTTGATTATCGGGCGAGGCACCCGTTTCGGCAATAATCGCTTCGCGGCGCTTGCAATCCGATTCATAGGTTGGCGATGCTTGCGGACAGCGTTTGATTTTCTTTAGGTATGCCATTAAAAATACGCAGAGAATTATATAAACTATTACAAAAAAGCAGATTCGAAGCCACGCGCCCGACGAGGTGGGGATATTTGCATACTGCGCGGCGGTGCCGACCGAAAATGGATTGGTGATTGCGGTCGAAAATCCGAAGCACGCCGCCAACAAGCAAGCACCGAGCCCGAGCATCGTATCCATATTCATCGAAAGCATAAAAATAATTATAAGCGGAAGCAGGGTTACCAGCTCCTCGAACATTCCGAAAAGACTGCCGAAAAGCATAAACACCAAAACGGTAACGCAAACTATTGCGGCGTTTTTGTTTTTTAGCTTGTTCATAATATGAATTATGAACACGCGTATACCGCCGGTTGCCTCCAAAACGTTGAATATTCCGCTCATAACGAGCAGAAAAACGCTTATCATAATAATCGTTAACGCGTTTTCGGAAGCAAACACGCGCAACGGCGCGGAAAGAATACTGCCGATAGAAATACCGGCTATTTCGCCTTCGGTATAGCTTTCAAGCAGGATTTTGTTTTCGGCATCGCGCTCGAACGAGCCTTGGGGGATAAAATAGGTAAGTGAACCGCAAAAGAGAAGGATAGATAAAAGAATCAAAACGACGGTTATAAACGAACGCAGGCTAATGCCCGATGCGCTTGATTCCTTTTTTGCGGAAGTATTTGCCGTTTTAATGACAATACCCCCCTTTCGTTTTATTTTCCGACAGCCTTATCGTATAAAATCATCGAGGAAAGATACCAATCAACGCAGGAGCGCTTTTCCTCGGGCACGAAATAAAGAATTTCCTTGTCGTTGTATATTTCAAAATTCTCGCCCGCGCCGAAAAGCAAGCGGTAGATGCGCTCTATCGGGAAGAACAGCTCGACTTTTTCGCCGTCCTTTTCGCCGCAATATTTAAGCCCTTGCCTGTCGAGCGTGCAAACCCCTTTTCCTGCTTGGCGGGTTAGCCCTTTTCCGTTTTTGCTCGGCAATCGAAGCTCGACACTTGCGGACAGCGAAAAATTATTGCTATCTTCAATTTCCTGCTCGAGCAGAGCCTTGCGCCAATCGTACCATTGCAAAAGGTTTTCGAATTTAAAGCCCTCGGAAAATGCGTATTTATTGTCTATCGAGGTTAAATATCCGCATTTTTCGCAATATATTTTGTCTTTTTCGGTTTTAATCGTGTGCTTGCCGCGGCAAAGCGGGCAAACGGCAAGAATGTTTTCCAAGCCCTCGGCCATACGCTTCGAGCGGTATTCGATTTCGGGGTTCTGCTTCAGCCATTCAAATTCGTTATAGTAAAGCTTGGCTTCGACGCCGCTTTTAATTTCCTCTGCCGAAAGGCTTGCAATGCTTTCGGCGGAAAAAAGCAAATCCATTTCGGCTTCTACAACAGACCCGCGGCGGAAGCCCTTGCCCCATTTCGGGTCGGCAAAATAATCGCCGCTGAATTTAAGCGTGTATACCGGCACGGCGGATTTTTTTATAAAGGTATAGGTGGTATCCTGAATATCCTCGAACCGTCCCGCAGTCGATAAGCGCGCCTCGGGCATCATAAGCAGCGCGTTGCCGGTCTTTAGCGCACGTATACAGTTGCGCGTGCTTTCCAAATCGATAGCGAACATACTTTTCGGGAACCCGCCGATAGCGCGTATAAGCCAGCGCGAGCGCTTGTCGTAGAAATAAAGCCGCGCCGCAACGAATTTCGGCTTGCTTTTGCGGAGCATTGCCGCGACGAAAACGAAATCGACGAACGAGCCGTGGTTGCAAAGCACGATAGACGGCTTTTGCAGATTTTCGATTTTGTTTTTTACCTTTATGCGTACGCCGCAAAGCCTAAAATATATATAAAATACAAAATAGCAGAGATTGAGCAAAAACGCGTTGGTTTCTCGAAGCTCGTTTTCGGATTTTTTCTTGCTTTTTTCGGCAAAGCCGTTTAGCTTTTCGAACAAAACATCGCGCTTGAACCACAAAATTATCATTGCCGCAATAAGCAACGCGAACGCGCAGAGCGAAATGATCCAATTCGCCTCGATAGCAACGTAGCCGAGCCCCACGCCCAAGCAGGCGGAGGGGAGCGAGCCGAGCACTGTTACGGCGATATATTTGCGGTAACGCATATTCGTCGAAGCCGCGAAAAAGCATATCATACCATAGGGAATCGCGGGCAGGATATACAGAATAAAAATAATCAGCACGCATTTGCCCGAGCCTGCGATTTTTTCGAGGTCCAAATGAAGCTTTTTTACAAAAAAGCTGTTTAACCTTTCGCCAAAGCTTTTATACAGCAAATATATGGTTGTGTTTGCGATAAAAATGCCGATACAGCACAGCAAAAGTCCCAAAGGGAACCCAAACGTAACCCCCGCAACGACCTGCACCGGCTCGGCAGGGAGGCAAGAGCTTACAACCTGTATAAACGAAAGCATTATTACCGTAATATATCCGCGCCAGCCAAAGCTTTTTAAGGTTTCCTTTAGCTGCTCGTTGGACATGTCGTTCGAAAAAACGTTTTTCAAAAGCGTTAAATTATCGCCCGAAAACAGAAACAACGCAAGCGTTGCGAATACCGCGATAAGCGCCGATGCTATATATAATTTATATCTCGCTTCCTTTTTTAAAGCCATGCCGTTTAGCTTTCCTTTTCTAAAATATGCACAGTCACAGAAATTATAACATATTTTAACAAAATCGTCAATGTTTTTTAACAATTAAAGCTTCGCCGTTTTTTGCGGTGTCGGCATTGTAAAAGAAGAAAAACGGTGGTATAATGTCGGTATAATAATAAAAAGGCGGGGGCAAAATGAAGGGTATCGAAATAAATTTGCTTGTAACCGATGCGTATTACGCAGTCGCACACCGCGAAAACCGAAAAAGCTTGGAAATAAAGCTGTCGGAGGGCTTTCTTTCCTGCGCCGTTGCCTGCTGCTCGCACCCGCAGCCCTTGGTGCTGCGCGCAAGCGCGGAAATCGGCGATAGGGCAAGGATTATTTTGCTTCGCCACCGAATCGAGCTGTATATAAACGGCAATCTTGCCGACGAGGAATGGCCGAGCGGCGATATGCTGTTTTGCTTAGGCGATAAAACCGAAAGCGATTTTGAAATTTGCGTTGCCGAATATAGCTGTAAGCGCCGCGAGGAGCCCTGCGTGATTTCGACCTTTTGCGGTGCAGAGGGCTGGCGTCCCGAGGAAAATGTGTTTGTCGGCGATTGTATGCCATACGTTCGCGGCGATGAATACCATATTTTGTATTTAAAGGACAGACACCATCATTACAGCAAATGGGGAATGGGTGCGCACCAATGGGCGCATATATCGACAAAGGATTTTTCGCGTTGGTCGGTGCATCCGATGGCGGTGGAAATAACCGACCCGACCGAATGCTCGATATGCACGGGCTCTTGGATAAAGCAGGGCGAGCTCGAATATTTGTTTTATACCGTAAGGCGCGGCGGAGCGCTTGCCGCACCGATAAAGCGCAGTATATCCGCCGACGGCTTTCATTTCGAAAAGGACGAGCGCTTTGGGTTCCTGCTGCCCGAAAAATACAATCAAGCTGTCGCCCGCGACCCAAAGGTGATAAAGGGAAGCGACGGAACCTTTCATATGCTTTTGACCACCGCTCTCGTCGCCGAGGGCAAGGGCTGTCTTGCGCATTTTATCTCGCGCGATTTGAACATATGGGAGGATACCGGCAATCCGATTTATATTTCGGACGATGCGACCGAGCCCGAATGCCCCGATTATATAGTGTATGACGGCCGATATTATTTAATCTTCAGCCTTGGCGGAAGAGCGCGCTATATGATTTCGGATAGCGAGTTCGAAAATTTCAAAAGCCCAAAGCAGCCCGAAATCCCCTGCGCTTCGGTACCGAAGGGCGCGGTGTGGAACGAAAAAATCGTTTTCGTCGGATTTAACGGTATCGACGGCTATGCCGGCACGATGACCTTTAAATCCGCAACCGCCGATATAGATGGCGAGCTTGTGTTCGAATAAAAATCAAAGCCGTCGGGCAGTGTGCCTTGCGGCTTTTTTTACAGCGGTTGTGTTTGTTATACAAAAGGCTTGTTTTTTAAAACCGAATATTTTAGCTTTGCACACGGCGAAAAAAGATAAAATACTATTTACTTTTGTTGAAAAATGGGGTATAATAAGACGATTTTGAATTTTACATCAATACAAGGAGTGTTCTTCTAATGAAACTTTCACCTCTTCAGATTGCAAGATACCAGTACACCCCCAAGCTTCCCGGTATGCTCAGAAACGGCATTTCCGAAATCTGCGTTAAAGACGGTCTTCCTACCGAAAGCGTAGCAGATCAGGAAAAGATCAAGGCTTTGTTCCCCAACACCTACGGCAAGAACGAAATCACCTTCCAAAAGGGCGAAAATACCGCTGAAGCAAAGGTGCAGAAGGTTGGCGTTATCCTTTCGGGCGGTCAGGCTCCCGGCGGACACAACGTTATCTGCGGCTTGTACGACGCTTTGAAGGCTACCGATAAGAACAACGTTCTTTACGGCTTCAAAGGCGGTCCCTCCGGTCTGTTGGAAGACGATTATATTATTTTTGACGACGAATATATCGATGCATACCGCAACACCGGCGGCTTCGATATTATCGGCTCGGGCAGAACCAAGCTCGAAACCGAAGAACAGTTTGCTATCGTTGCAAAGGTTTGCAAAAAGCACGGTATCAACGCTATCGTAATCATCGGCGGCGACGACTCGAACACCAACGCGGCTGTTCTTGCCGAATATTTTGCGGCTAACAATGCCGGCGTTCAGGTTATCGGCTGTCCCAAAACTATCGACGGCGACCTTAAGAACGAGGATATCGAATGCTCCTTCGGCTTCGATACCGCTACCAAAACCTATTCCGAAATTATCGGTAATATCGAACGCGACGCTAACTCCGCAAAGAAGTATTGGCACTTCGTTAAGGTAATGGGCCGTTCTGCTTCTCACGTTGCTCTCGAATGCGCGCTCCAGACCCGTCCCAACATTTGCTTGGTAGGCGAAGAGGTTGCCGCAAAGAAGATGTCTATGGTAGAAATTGCAGACTATATCGCAGATTCTGTTGCAAAGCGTGCCGCAAAGGGCTGCAACTTCGGCGTTGCGATTATTCCCGAGGGTATCGTTGAATTCGTTCCCGAATTCTCGGTGCTTATCGCAGAAATCAACGAGCTTCTTGCAGGCGAAAAGACCGATGAATTCAACGCTCTTCTCACCTGGAAGGATAAATACGAATTCATTCAGGAGGGTCTTTCCAAGGAATCTATGGAGGTATTCTCGATACTTCCCGACTCTATCCAGCGTCAGCTCTTCCTCGAACGCGACCCCCACGGCAACGTTCAGGTTTCGCTTATCGAATCCGAAAAGCTCTTCTCTGCATTCGTTGCAGACAATTTAAAAGCTCGTAAGGAAGCAGGCGCATACAACGGCAAGTTCTCTGCGCTCCACCACTTCCTCGGCTACGAGGGCCGCTGCGCATTCCCCTCCAACTTCGATGCAGACTACTGCTACTCGCTCGGCTACAACGCATTTATGCTTATCCAATACGGCTACACCGGCTATCTTTCCAAGGTTTCCAACCTTTCCAACCCTGCTGAAGAATGGGTTGCGGGCGGTATGCCTATGACCAAGATGATGAACATCGAAAGAAGACACGGTAAGGATAAGCCCGTTATCCGCAAGGCGCTCGTAGACCTCGAGGGTGCACCCTTCAAGTTCTTTGCGGCTAACCGCGCAGAATGGGCAGAAAACACCTGCTTCGTTTACCCCGGTGCTATCCAGTACTTCGGTCCGACCGAGGTTTGCGATGCTACCACTCAAACTCTTGCACTCGAGCAGGGTAAATAATAACGCTTTGCATTCACCCGAAAACGCAAGTTTTCGGGTGTTTTTTTGATGACAGTACGCTCGCACAGAAAACCAAAAAATGCTTGCATTTTTGTAACGTTTTGCAGAGAAACATTTCTAATATACAGAAAAACGTTTCGGGGTGGTATATATGAAAAAAATATCCGGGAAAACAATTACAAAAATCGCATTTACTGTTGCCGCTATCGCGTGCGTATTCGTTTGGCTGTTTGCGAACGGAATTGTTTTCACCGATAATTCGGCGGTTTACCGCGGGGAAGAGGGCGGATTGATTTGGCGCGGAAGAAGCTATGTCTCGATGGGGAATCCCGGCAATTATACCGAGGGGAAAAGGATAGCAAAAACCGAAGACGGCAGTTTTAATATCAAAGAGGTCGTGCAGGATGACAGCCATACCTTTATCGTTTTGCGCTCGTTTTTGGACCAACGTCTGTACGTTGCCGAGGATTATGAATTTCAAACCGAGGGCGAGCTGACGTCGGTTTGCTGTGGCGGCAGATATTCTCGTAAAGAAGAGCTTTTGCAAGCTATTTGCGAGATAGAAAGCGGAAAAAAGAGCGATTTTGTTTACGAAACCGAAAATCTATTTGTGCTTAGCGAGAACCAACGCCTGAAAATGATTTATTACGGCTATAACGGCAGTCCGCTTGCGACTCAATATAAGGGATATATAGGAAAAGTGAACGGAAAATGGGTGATAACCGTAAACATCACGGCGATTTACGACGAAAACGACGAATATTCGATGCCGCTGAAATACTCTGTCGACTGTTACGAGATTCCAAAGGAATATATATCCGTATTGGAAAAGTTTATTCGATTGTAACGGTATATGCTTCAACTTGCGGTTTCTTTTAAGGATTTGTAAAAAACGGCAAACCTTATTGCTTGTTTGGCGACTATATAATGGGCGGGCGTTGAAAAGCTGTAACCGTATATGAATTTTTGATATAAAGGGTTTTGCGGGGTGCGGGGAGCTTTTGTAAAAGCTCCCTGCGAAAAAAGAAAAACACACAAAAAACAAAACAACGCTCGATTGATAAGCTGTCGCGCAAGGATTTGTTGACTAACCGATAAGTTCGTGGTAAAATCGGTTTAAACCAACGCGGAGGCGAAAAAAATGAAGCTGTATGCACCGAGCTATTACAAAAAATTTAAATGTATTGCCGACAAATGCAGGCATAGCTGCTGTATCGGCTGGGAAATAGATATCGACGAATTCACGCTTGGCAAATACCAAAGCGCCGAAGCACCCTATGCAAGCGAGGTTTTGAAAAGCATCGAGGACAGCGAAAACCCGCATTTTATGCTTTGCGGGGGCGGGCGTTGCGTTCATCTCGACGAAAACAACCTTTGCAGAATAATATTAAATCTCGGCGAGGGCTATTTGTGCGATATCTGCCGCGAGCACCCGCGCTTTTATAATACCGTAAAAAACGGTATGGAGGTCGGCTTGGGTATGGCGTGCGAGGAGGCGTGCTCTATTATTCTTAATTCCGACGGCTATTCCGAAATATCCGAAATATGCGAGCTCGGCTACGATGAGGAATCCCCCGAATTCGATGCCTGCGTTCCCCGCCAAAGACTCTTTTCAATCCTTTCGAACTGCGAAAAGCGATATAACGAAAGGCTTTTTGATATATATAACGAATTTTCGGTTTCGCCGAATATGCTTGGCGATGAAAAAACGCGGCTTGTGCTTTCGCGGCTCGAATATCTCGATTCGAACCACCAAAAGCTTTTTTCCTGCTATTCGGGCGCTCTTTTCGATTGCGACGGACAGGAAAAAATTCTCGAGCGCGCTCTTGCGTATTTCGTATACCGTCATTGCAGCGGTGCCGAGGATATTTTCGAATTCCGCGCGGCGCTCGGCTTTTGCCTTATTTGCGAAAGACTGCTTGCCTCGCTTTTAAAAAATTGCGGCGATGCGGTCGAGCTTGCACGGATAATATCCGAGGAGCTTGAATATTCCGAGGATAACACCGAAGCGATAAAAAGCGAATTTCGCCTTTCTTTTACAAATCCATAACAATTAAAATATAAAATAAACCGATACAATATATCCCACAAGGAGAAGGCTATGAAAACAAGAACACACCGTGCAAGAATAACCGCGTTGCTTTTGGCACTTTTAATGCTTGTTGCGGTTTTTGCCGCCTGCGGCGATAGCGAAAGCAGCTCCTCGGAGGTAATCGGCGAAAGCAGTACAGCCGCGCAGGAAAGCAGTAAAACCGAAAAGCCCGAAAGCTCGCAAGCCGTATCGAGCGAGGACAGCTCGGAGGCATCGAGTGAAGCCGAATCGTCCGAGGTCGAATCGTCCGAATCCGAAAGCGATGCTTCAAACGAAACGAGCGACGAGAGCTTAGGCGAAACGAGCGAAGAAGGCTCGGGCGAAACGAGCGAAGAGCCCGAAATTAACGCCGAGGACAGAAGCAAGGCGTTCCGTCTTTCGAGCATCGACGATTTAACCGACGATAACGGCGAAAGAAGCTATACCGTCTTCGCACCGTATACCGATAAATATACCCTTAAAGGCGAAAATTTAAGCTCTATAACCATAAGCAAAAACGGCGAAGAGCTTAAATCGGGCAAAACCGAGCTTTCGGTTTCGTTAAAAGCCGACGAGGCGTATACTTTAACCGTTAAAACCAAAAAAGCCAACGCCGATTTTAAAATCACCACCACCGCGAGTGAGCACACCGTGCTGCTGCCCTACGACGTTGCGGCACCTGTCGATACCTCGAAGCTTGTGCTCGATAACGACGGCGAAAGTCCGCTCGTTGCCGCAGAGGTAAACTACATCAAGCGCGAGGGCGGTACCTACGTTTATTCCAATAACCCCGAGCAGTTCGGCGCACAGCACGTCGGCAAGGCGTTTATGCGCAACGAGGGCTTGGAGGGCGATGTATACGTAACCTTCGAGCACGCTAACTATGCGGGCAAGAACGTTTATCTTGGATATCAGCTTAAAAACGACAGCGACCACGACGTTTATATAACCGTTTTAAACGTCGGATACCAGCATATCGGTACCTGGTTCGGTCAGCTCGCTTGGTATAAGTTCTATAATACCTCGTTCGAGCTACCCGCCGATTATTTCACCGCGTCGGGTGCGATTTCGGCTAAATATGCGGGCTTGGATTACGCGTATGTAAAATATCAGCCGCGAGTTTATCAGCCCACAACCTACCGTCTGCCCGCAGGTGAATATATGTGGGTAATCGGCGGTACGAGTGCAGACGCATACCGCAATATCAACGTAGATAATTCGGCAAACTACTACGTCAACCCGATCCGCTGTGCGAACGGCAACGTTAAGTTTAGCGTAACCGGAGGAATGGTAACCGGCACGATGTATTGCTATACCGATGCAAGTCAGGTTCAGGCAGAGCCGAAAGCGCTTGGCTACGTCGGCGGTGCATATTCACAGCAATATTCGGGTATTGCCTACCACCACGGCGTTATCGACAACTATATGTCTTGGACCTTTAACGATAACACCTCCGCGCGCTTCCTGCCGGTAACATATACAACCTATTACAGCGATTCGGTTCTTCCGAAAACCCCCTATGCGTCCTATAACAGCACGCCCCACACAGTAAAGAGCACCACCTGGATGACGCATCTTAACCCGCAAAACAACCATCAGGCTGTGGGAATGGATATGGTTGAATTTATCTGGCACGATGCGCAGGGAAATCTTATAGTGTTCGATAACCACCGCGCCGACGGTGCTGGTGCTCCCGCCAATACGGCAAACTGGATGATAGAATATCAGGACCACTTCACGTTCGTTAATCAGGGCGACACCGACCGCAAAATAACCCTCCACCTGCGCGACCACGGCACGCTTGCAATACTTGTGCGCGACAGCAAAACCGGCGAGGTGCTTTCCGCCGATTATACCGCGGGCTTGGGCGAAAACGGCGGCGCGTTCAGCAACTATAAATACGAAATCACCGTTCCCGCGCACAGCGTAAAGCAGATAACGCTCGATTACCTGCTCGTCGCCTGCTCGTACGGCAGCGTTACCCACGCGGTAAAGCTTGATTAACGCTTGCTTGCGCTGCACTTTTACAAGAAAACGCTTGTTTTCGCGTGTTCTTTCAAACGTTCGTGCGCTCGCACTTTTGATTCGCATCGCAGGAACCAAGGACCCCCCGTCAAGCGCTTATAAGCTTATAAACGAAAAAAAGCAGATGCAACGTCTGCTTTTTTGTTGTGCCTACTTGACATTGACCCTGCGTCAAGTGATATAATAAAGCTAAGGGGGCAGGGATATGGAAAACGAAAGGCTTTATGATATAACCGAAGTTTGCGCATTGCTTGGCATAACCTCGCGTACTTTGCGGTTTTACGAGGAAAAACGGCTTATAAACAGCACAAAACGGTTTTCGAGCCGCCGAAAATACACGCAGGAGCAGATAGATTTAATAAAAAAGATTTTGGTGCTGCGCTCGCTCGGCTTGACTGTTGCAAAAATTTCCGAAATACAAAAGGGCGATTCGAACCTTTCGCAAGCAATAATCGAGCGCAGGGCGGAAATAATCGCAAAGCTTTCGGGAATGGCAAGAACGGTGCGATTGCTCGACGAGGCGTTGCACACCATAGAGCACGGCGGCGATATTTACGGCGAACACGCCGAAACGTGCGGCTGTGCCGATAACGAAACCGCAACGCTCGCGACAGACCTTTTTATAAAAGGCGAATACGAAAAAATATTCGGGCTGTTCGGCAAAACCATGCGTGAATATACACCGCTTTCGGCATTAAAATGTATTTTTGCCGATGCGCTTTTGCCGCTCGGAAAATTCGTTTCGCTCGAGCGTATCGAGAGGGATTGCAATATAAATACGGTGTTTTACAGCCGTTTGCGCTATAAAAAGCTTGGGCTTGTTATTAAATTCGTAGTACAGCACGGGGAAATAAACGGGCTTTGGCTAAGCTATTACGAGCTTTAGGAGGTATATTTATGGGCGAATTTATAATCGGTGCTGCCGCTTTGGCTGTGTTTTTGCTTATAATAGCGCTGTGCAGTAAAAAGAGCATAACCGGCAAAGCGTTCGTGTGCCCGCATTGCAAAAAACGCTTCGTACAGGAGAAAAGAAAAAACATATACTTCTCGAATATGGCAAACGACTCTGCCTTTTTAAAATGTCCGCATTGCAAAAAACACGGAATTTTCAACGAATCGAGGACAGAAGAATGAAAAAGCTTTACCTTGTGCTTGCGCTAATCGTTAATCTCGCAATACTTTCGGGGTGCGAGCTTCATTGGAATGGCGCGACCTACGACGTGCCCTGGTGGTTCAGCTTAATCGTCGGAATGCCGTTCCTTATATTTTTCACGGCGTTGTATATAGTGAATATGCCAAGGAACTTTTGGGCGCGCTGCAGTAAGTGCTATGGGCATTTTTGGGTGAAAAAGCGTGTTTCAAGATTTGCAGCCTCGCATTCGCCCGAGGATAGCTTCGAATTCGTAACCAAATGCCCCTATTGTAAAAAACGTACCCTTTGCCAAAAATCCTATAACCAAAACAGAGAGTAAAGAAACACCGCGGAACGCCCAGGCGATGCACCATAGTGATAAATCGACCTTCCGCGGTGTTAATTTTTATTGTATCGTGGTTGCGAGCTTCCAAAGCTCGATATCGTTGGTAAGAAGTGCCTTTTCGAGCTGCTTTAGTGCATAGGGGAGGTGATATTTTTCGCTCGGGACGTATGCTTTAAGCAAATTCGAGGCGAGAGCGAACATTGCGTCTACCGTTTCCTCTTCCATATAACCTTGTTGCAGATAGTAATACGAGCCGAGGTGGCGAAGCAGAAGCTTATAGAAGATAACCCCCGTGTCGAGCCCGAAGCGCTTCGTATCCTCGATACACCGCTCGAGTATCCAATACCGCTGCACCGTGCGGTCGGGTGCATTGTCCTGGGTGTGTGAAAAGTTCTTTTCGTACCAGCGGTATTCGTATTTTACCTGCGGGATATATTCAAAGCTATTGCAAAGCCTAAACACCAAAAAATGAATAATGGTGTCCTCGTACCAATAGCCCGGAAGAAAGCGAATGCTTTCGAACATTTCGCGCTTGTAGACCTTGCACCACGGCAAACCGGGGAAGTTCCAAAGATAATCGCCGTCCTTGTAGCGCATTAAATTGTATTTTGGGTAGATATTAGGGGTTACCGAGGTAATGCGGCCGTTCGATTCCTTCGACAGATTGTGCGCGCACATAACCATATCGAGATTCTTTTCGTAAGCCTTCGACATCAAGCATTCGATAATATCCTCGTGCACCGTGTCATCGCAGTCGACAAACATATAATATCTGCCCTGCGCGTTGTTTAGCCCGGTGTTGCGCGCCGCGCCGATGCCGCCGTTTTCCTGATGAATAACCTTGACGTTGGGCAGACCTTTGAATTTTTCAAGAATATCCTTTGCGGGCTGCCGCGAACCGTCGTCGACGAGTATCAGCTCGAATTTGTATTGCGTTTTTTGGTTTAATATCGCGTTTATCGTGCCCTCGATAAGATCCTCGTAATTATAAATAGGAACTATAACCGAAAGGTCGATATCGCGGTTAAGCGGAAGATTAACTGTTTCGGGAAGCGTTTCGGTTTTTGGAAACTTTTTTGTTATAACAGCCTTCGCTTCGTCGGTATCCATAGCAACAAAACGCTTTTTTCTAAACGCCTTTTTTAGCATAAAGGCAAAGCAATACAGCGCATATGCAAGCGTTGCAAGAGCTATGCAAACCCATTCAACAGCTATTCTTTTATAAAAAAAGATATAAAATCCCTGTTTCATATTATTTCCCGTAATCTGTAAGCGTTGGGTGCTTGGTGTCCTTTTCGGAAAGCAGAAGCTGCATATCCTCGTCTATCGGCCAGGCAACATTAATACTCGGATCGTTCCAAATTATGCCGCCCTCGTCCTCGGGGTGATAATAATCGTCGCATTTGTATACGAATTCGGCTTCCTCGGAAAGTACCAAAAAGCCGTGTGCGAATCCGCGCGGAACGAAAAGTTGCCTTTTGTTTTCCTCCGAAAGCAAAACGCCTACCCATTTGCCGTAGGTTTCGCTGCCGTTGCGCAAATCCACCGCAACGTCAAACACCTCGCCCTTGATTACGCGAACGAGCTTTGCCTGCGGATAGGTCTTTTGAAAATGCAGACCGCGCAGCACGCCTCTTCTCGATTTCGATTGATTATCCTGGATGAAATCGGCGTTTATTCCGCCCTCGGCAAAGGCTTGCTTTTGGTAGGTTTCCATAAAATACCCGCGGCTGTCGCCGAAAACGCGCGGCTCGACGATTATAACGTCCTTAATATCGGTTTTTATAAAATTGAAGTTACTCATTGTAAAAGCTCCTTTATATACCGTGCAAGCGCATCCTTCCAATCGGGGAGCGGGGTGAACCCGTTTGCAGCAAGCTTGCTTTTGTCAAGCCTGCTGTTAAAAGGCCTTGCCGCAACCGAAGCGCCGTATTCCGCGGTGGTTACGGGGGTGATTTGCATATCGATATTTGCTTGCTTGAATATTTCGCAGGCGAAATCGTACCAGCTTATATACCCGCCCTCGTTTGTTGCGTGGTAATAGCCGTATTTTTCGCTTTCGCAGATATCAACAAGCAATCTTGCAAGGTCCGCGGTATAGGTCGGCGTGCCGATTTGGTCGCAGACAACGCGCAAGGACGAATATTTTTTCGATAAATTCAACATTGTTTTAACAAAATTGCTTCCGTTTTTACCGAAAACCCATGCGATGCGGACGATAAAATAGCTGTCGAGCAGACCGCTTACCGCTTTTTCGCCCTCTAACTTCGTTTGTCCGTAAACATTCAGCGGGCTGTATTCCTTGCAATCGGGCTCCCAAGGAGTGTCGCCGTTGCCGTCGAAAACGTAATCGGTAGATATATACAGCATTTTACAGCCGATTTTCTTGCAGGCAAGCGCAATATTTTTCGTGCCGTCGGCGTTTATCGCTCTCACCTTGCCGATATTGGCTTCGTCCTCTGCGGCGTCGACAGCCGTCCAAGCGGCACAGTGAATAACCGCATCGGGCATGCAGCACGAAATCGCTTCGAAAACCGCCTTTTCGTCGGTTATATCCAATTGAATATATTCGTCGCCTTCACATTTTGCGTCCTGTAAAATATCCGAGCCGATGCAGTAATATTTTCGGGCTTTAAGCTCGTTTATAACGTCGAATCCGAGCTGTCCGCCGACGCCCGTGACAAAAAATTTCATATTCTCACCTATTGCCGTACATTTTTTCGTAATAGCTTTGATATTCGCCCGAAATGATGTTTTCCCACCATTTGCGGTTTTCGAGATACCATTTTATAGTTTTCTTAATACCCTGCTCGAACTTCGTTTCGGGCAGCCAGCCGAGCTCGTTGCTTATCTTGCTCGGGTCGATAGCATAGCGCAAATCGTGTCCCTTGCGGTCGGTGACGTAGGTAATAAGCGATTCGCTCTTTCCAAGCTCCTTGCAGATTATTTTTACTATTTCTATATTCTGCTTTTCGTTGTGTCCGCCGACGTTGTATACCTCGCCGACTCTGCCCTTGTGAATAATAAGGTCGATAGCCTTGCAGTGATCCTCGACGTAAAGCCAATCGCGCACATTTTTCCCCTCGCCGTATACGGGGAGCGGCTTGTCGTTCAATGCGTTCGCAATCATAAGCGGAATAAGCTTTTCGGGAAAATGGTATGGACCGTAGTTGTTCGAGCAACGGCTTATGGTTACCGGCAGCCCATAGGTGCGGTGGTAGGAAAGGGTTAAAAGGTCTGCCGCCGCCTTCGATGAGGAATAGGGACTGCTCGTGTGCAGGGGTGTCGTTTCGGTAAAGAATAAATCGGGGCGGTCGAGCGGAAGGTCGCCGTAAACCTCGTCGGTGCTAACCTGGTGGTAGCGGTCAATGCCGTATTTACGGCAGGCATCGAGCAGTACCGAGGTGCCGATTATGTTTGTTTGCAGAAAAATATCGGGGTTTCGATGCTTCTGTCAACGTGGCTTTCTGCGGCAAAGTTGACGACGATATTCGGCTTTTCCTTTTCGAACAGCGAATAAACGGCGGTGCGGTCACAAATGTCCGCTTTTACAAAGGCGAAATTTTCGTTGCCCATAACCGATTCGAGTGTCGAAAGATTGCCGGCATAGGTTAGCTTGTCAAGACAAATAATTCTGTAGTCGGGATGCTTTTCGAGCATATGGAAGATAAAATTACTTCCGATAAAGCCCGCGCCGCCGGTTACTATAACAGTCATAGCTTTTCTACCTTTTATCTATATATTTTCCGTCCAAAACGTCCTTTAAATATTGTCCGTATTGGTTGTTTTTAAGCTCTTCGTAGGCTTTCATTACGTCGTTTTCGTCGATCCAGCCGTTCAAATAAGCTATTTCCTCCAAGCAGGCTATTTTTCTGTGCTGGTGGGTTTCGACAGTGCGAATAAAGTTCGTCGCGTCGGCAAGGCTTTCGTGCGTGCCGGTATCGAGCCAGGTAAAGCCTTGGCCCAAAAGCTCGACGTTAAGACTGCCGTTTTCAAGATATAGCTTGTTCAGGTCGGTAATTTCAAGCTCGCCTCTTTTGCTCGGTTTAAGCGATTTCGCATAGCCGACAACCCGCCTGTCGTAAAAATACAAGCCGGTTACGCAATAATTGGATTTCGGATTTGCGGGCTTTTCCTCGATGCTTACCGCTTTTCCGTTTTTATCGAATTCAACAATGCCGAAGCGCTCGGGATCGTCGACGTAATAACCGAAAATCGTTGCGCCGTTTCCGCGTTCGGCGTTTTCTACGGCGGAAATAAGCCGCTCCTTTAATCCGTGACCGGAAAAAATGTTGTCGCCCAAAATCATTGCGGCGCAATCGTTTCCGATAAATTCCTCGCCGATAATAAACGCCTGCGCCAATCCGTCGGGGCTGGGCTGTACTGCGTATTGAAGCGATACGCCGAATTGCTTGCCGTCACCCAAAAGCGCTTCGAAGCGCGGGGTGTCCTGCGGGGTAGATATAATAAGTATTTCGCGTATGCCTGCCGTCATCAATACCGATAAAGGATAGTAAATCATCGGCTTGTCGTAAACCGGCAAAAGCTGCTTTGAAGTTACCTTTGTGAGCGGATATAATCGCGAACCGGACCCTCCGGCAAGAATTATGCCTTTCATATTGCACCTCGTAATCATCGTTTCAGAATTCGTTTGATGAATTGCTTGAGATAATGCCATTGAAAATAATGGATTGGAAGAAAAGGTTTATTCCCGGATAGGTAGTCCGAGAACATAATGTAGCTTTCCTTGTAAGCTTCCCATATACAGTCCGCAAATCCGGTATACCAATCTTCCATGAAAAAACGATAAGAGTATTCTTTTCTGTATGCTTTCATGTATTTTTTAAAGCAAGAGAACAAATAATACTTAGAAAGATATTTTTTGCTTGGTGGTAACATCTGATAGCTTTCGGCGAATTTTTGCAACTGCTTATTGTACCCCAATATAAACGGACCACTCATGTTTGTTGAATAGAGCGAAATGTTTGCATCGATATAAGTAACATCGAGATTTTTTGCAGTATTAACGTCAACTTGAATTTCGTTATTAAAAACGATCCGTTCGACTATAATAACTTTTTGCTCGTCCTCGGCGAACAGAAAATTGTGAGGAAGCGAGCCTGATAAGGAAGCACAGATTTTTGAATTTCTAATATAGAATATCAACTGTTGCAGAGGAAGCTGTTCCGGGAATAGTAAAACGTATCCGTTGCGTTCGAAGAAATCGTCTAAAGCATCTAAACCGAATTCCAAACCGTTTGCTTTTGCGAGTTTACTGCGACTTAAATAAACCTTTTCGAATGGAATCCAAGACGGATCCGGAGAAGAATTCGATATAATTCTTTGAAAAATATTCTTATACTGTTCGGAATAGTAGCTTCTCCAAGAATACGCGAGCTCCGGCACTATAACCTTTGCATATCTTGTAGGTGTACATATGATTTCGATTTTGTTCCAAATCCCAAGAAGTTCAAGAAAAATCTTATAATTACCTCGAATTTCCCTGTGTGCATTTTCTTCGATGAAAAACACATATTTATCGACAGCATTGTCGTTCTCAAGGAAATACCAAAGCCTCGCAACAGCTTCTACTAAGAAATGCCCCCAATGATTTACGAGATATCCGCAATATACGACTGTACTATCGTCATATTGCGGATTTGAGAATTCATATTTGCCACAAACTCGTTTGTTTATAGCAGACATGTCAACGTATTGTCCGTGTTTGTCAATGACACCGCCTCTTCCAAAGAGAAGATTATCTCCTTCGAATTTTTTTAAAGGCAAAACAACTGCGTTTTCGCCGGACCAAACAGATAAAGATTTACGTTTGATGAATTCGGCATCGTAGCGTTTTTTCAACGCTTCTGCTTTTTTGGGACGCAAATATGAATAGTCGATTGTAGGCATAAATACCTCCGCAAATAAACTTATTCATAATAATTATATAACGACGCGCGAACAATGTCAATACTTTTGATTTTTGGCGGCAAACGCGCTTTATGAAAAAATAAAATATTGATTTAGTAAGCCGCGTGTGCTACAATTATAGCAAAATATCTCACCAAACGAGAAAGGAAACCGGATATGAACAGCTTAATGAAAAAAGGCGTATTGTTATACACGAGCTACCGCGGATACAGCGGAGGAAAATATTACGTCCCGACGGACGACGAGCTGAAGGCGCTGCTTGAGGTGAGCGACGAAATTTTGCTTATCCCCATTGCGACCTTCAACCGCTACACCGACAGAAACGGCAACGAAACCGAAATTATCACACGCGATATTATCGACGCGATGACGCCCGATATGGTCGGCGACCCCAATCGCCTTGAAACGATAAAAAAGGAATACCACGCCACTGCCGACAGAATTCTTGCGGGCAATTACCATATTAAAGACTACGTTGCCGATGCGAACGCATATGCGGAACGGCTTGTTGCGATAAAGCCCGAGGTTAAGCTTTGGTATTCGGTGCCCCACGCGGAATGCTGGCACGCGCTTACGCATCTTTTTGCAGATGCGTGGGCAGATACAGTCGACCTGATTAAGAACACGCTCCGCTCGGATATTTGGGAAAACAACGTTCAGGGCATTTATTTTGCGGGCGAGGACGTTATTACCGCAGGCTACACAAGGTTCGATTGCGATAAGCCCGAATCGGATTTTAATAACCCTATAGTTAAATCGATGCGCGCCGTTTCGAACCGCGCTCACTCGTTTGGCAAAAATTGCCTTTGGATACCATATTATCACGAGGCGGCGTCGAGTTCGAAAAACCTCGGTTACGTTGTTAACCTTACCGATATTTTCGATACCGCAATTATCCAGCCGTCGTTCTTCTTTAATTCGGCACGCGTTGATGAAATAAGAATAGTAAGCGATTGCGTTCGTAAGCAGGCGGTTGTCGACATAAACGGCGAAATTATCGGCGGCAAAAAGCTTTCCAATACCGAAATCGGATTCGAAATGGAAATCGACGAGCAGTTTTATAACAGAGAGGGATATTCCGAGCGCTATTATGCATACGAGGAGGGCTTTGGCGAATTTGTGGGCAAGCGCCCGACCGCTTACTATGCAGGCGCACCCGAAACGACGGTAAAGGCGCTGGATATTATCGATAAATTTTATAAAAAATAGGGAAGTAAATGAATATTACTGTTCGAAAAGCAACGCTTTGCGATGCACACGCACTTTGCCGATTGAACGGCGAGGGTATGGGGTATGAATATCCTGCCGAAAAAACCGCCGAAAATCTAAAAGCGACGCTCGAAAAGGAATATGAATGCGTTTTCGTTGCCGAGGTGTGCGGCGAAACCGTTGGATATATCCACGCGTGCATATACGGCTTGCTGTTTGCCGAAAAGGGAATAAATATACTCGGTATCGCCGTGGCGGAGAATTATACCCGCAAGGGCGTTGGCAGAGCTCTGATGAACGAGCTCGAGAATTGGGCAAGAACGCAGGGGGCGGCGTATATACGTCTTGTTTCGGGCGAATCGAGGCACGGTGCACACGCTTTTTATGAAAAATGCGGCTATAAAAGCAATAAAACGCAAAAGAACTACAAGAAAAAGCTGTAAAATACCGCGCGACATTATATAGGCAGACCGCGACATATTCGCGAAAGGATTAATAGAAAAAACAACAAAAAACTGCGGAGCGCGATAGCGTTTCCACAGTTTGTTTTTTTATTAAAGACCGAAAATATGCTTGCCGACGAGCATTCCGAGCGTTATTTCGGCAACAGTCCAGCCGGTTTCGATACAGCAGGGGCCCCAGCCGACGTCGTGCGGGATACCGTAGTATTCAAGCCGATTTAGGTCGATACCTCTGCACCACGCGCCGTTGGTTTGGGGATTTTCGCTTATTATCTGTGTTTTTATAAAGAAATCGCAGATTTCGCGCCAAGCACCGCGGTAAATAATATCGTCGGTGGCGTGGTATGCGAACGCAAAGCCGAGCGGAAGCCAATTTAGCGAATAGAGCAGATCGGCAACGGGGTCGCCGTTTTTTGCAAGAAGCGAGCATTCGCCGCCCGAGTTGTTAAAGCAAACCGCCTTGTATCCGTTGTCCCATTCGCAATACGCTCCGACAGGGTGAAGCTTTTTGCGCAGGTCGTTAAATACCATACGCAGCATCGTTTTGTGCTCTTCCTTTTGGGTTACGCGGTAGCGCAGTGCAAGCGGCAGAATAAGCCTGCAAAGCTCGCTCGTTTCGCTGTGCTCGCGCACGGTATCGGGGTAAAGGTCGATAAGCGTTTGAAGCCCTTTCAGCCCCACCTCTTTAAAATCCTCTCTGCCGTTTATAAGGTGGGAAAGCAGTAACGCCGCGCTGTAATAGGCGTTGTAGTGTGCGCTTGCATAACCGTTTTCGGCTTTTGCAAGCGAGCTTACCGGCTTTTTATCGCGCAGGAATTCCAAAACGTCGGTGCGCATCGGGCGCAAGCCGTCCTTTGCGGTGGTACGGCACAGAAAATCAAGCGCGTTTTCGGCATAGCTTGCATATTTATCGGTTATGCCGAAATATGCGCAAAGCAGCGAAGGCATTACCGCGCGGGCGACGTCGTCCTGATAGCATACGTTCCACGCCTCCTCCGACCAGCGCATCATACCCTTGAATTCGCCCTCGTGTACGGTCAAAGGTCCATAGCAGAGCGAAAGCATATTGTCTGCAATCGGTAAAAGCCTTTCGTTTTTCGTAAACAGGAACGCGCCCGCCGCCTCGCCGCAGCAATCGGCGCGGACAACGTTTGCGCTTATTCTGTTTCCGTTTTTGCCGATATTGTGGCTCAAGCCCTCGCGGATGCCTTGCTTGCCGTCGGGCTGAACGAGATAGCCTTCCAAAAGCGAAAGTGCGCTGTTTATACATTCGTCAAGCGATTCTTTAAAACCGCCTTGAACGCTTTTGCGAACGGTAAGCGAATTGTTATTGTAGCTTTTTGGCGGAGTAATGCCCAAAAAGCGAAGAATATACGAAATAAGGCAATCCCAATCGCGCTTGGGCGCAAACGCCGCCTTTAACCAATCGCAAAGCGAAAAGGCACAATGCATTATATTGCCGTAGCAAAACAGCGCGGGGCGGGTGTTTTCGGAAATTTCCTCGAGCTTATCGTGCGCGGGGGTGTATTTTTGGTAGTAAAGCAAAATTTCGGTATTCGGCATTAAAAAATGCGGCGCGATATAAAGATTGTATCGGCTGTCGAGCAATCGGTGCTTTTCTATTCCGCCAAAATCGCTTGCCGCCACCAATCTATCGCAGGAAATCTGCGTGGCCTGTGCCGAATAAACACAGCGGAAGGAATAAACGTATTCCAAAAACACGGGTCTTCCGCTATCGGCAAAGGCCTCCAATTTCTCGCGCAGGAAGGGCGAAAGCATAGTCGGAGTATTTTCTGTGCCGCCCAATACCGCAATCGAGGAATAGCTTTCGATGTTTTCGATTTTTTCGGGCGGCAAAATATCGCATTCACAATTTTTTGCAATAATATCCGAAAGGTCGCTTGCTTTTTTTGTAATTATCAGCTTTTTCATTTTAATATAGTGTGCTCTATAAGCATTTCGGTGAATTTGGCAACGTCGTTTTGCTCGCTGCTTTGTACAGCAAGAACCGCGTTTTCCTCGGGGAGAACTATCGAATACTGACCGTATGCACCGTCGGCGCGGAACGAATTTTCGCGCTGGCCGACTGTCCAAAATTGGTAACCGTAGCCGCTGTTCCACGGCGCTTCGTGCCCTGTGTCTATTTGCTTGCAGCCTGCTTCTTCAACCCATTTTTCCGAAACGACACGCTTGCCGTTATAAATACCTTTGTTTAGGTAAAGCACGCCGAGCTTTAGCATTTCGGTTATGTCCAAATAAAGCCCGCTGCCGCCGAACGCGGTGCCGTCGGGTGCAGTTTCCCAAGCGGGAAAGCCCATATCGAGCGGAATGAATATTTTTTCACAGCAGTATTGCAAAAGCGGCTTTTTGCAGGCTCTTTGTACCATACAGCCCGCCAAATGCGTATCGGCGTTCGAATATACAAACCTTTCGCCCGAATCGTATTTTAGCTCCTTTGCAAGCATATATGCGATATAATCGGGGTAGCCTTCGAGCTTGCGGCGGTTTGCACTCATCAAAAACGCACCGCCGAAGCCCGAGCTCATTGTTAGAAAATTGCGCAGAGTTATATTGTTTACACGTTCGTCGGTGATAATGCTTGCATAATCGGGGAAAAGCTCGCAAACCTTGGTGTCGAGCGTAAGCAGTCCTTCGTCTATAGCAATTCCCGCCGCGGTGGAAATAAAGCTTTTCGTGTGGGAATATATAAGCCTCGGCCCCGCAGGCACGTATCGGTGCAACAGCTTCAGCTCGCCGTCCTGCCAAAGCGCAACCGCTTCAACACCCGTGTTGTCCTTGTTTAATGCTTCTATAAGTCGGTTTACCTTGTTTAACATATCGTTGCCTCTAAATAAAATAATCAAAAATATTTTCGAAAAAGCATACTGCTTTATAAATAAAATAACCGGGTGTTCGCTTTGCGTAAAGCTCGATTTGCCCTTCGTCGCCCTTTACCGAAAAACGCCCCGAGTGCTTATCGATAATTATATTTCCGCAAGCACAGCCGTTTTCGCCGTCGATTTTTAGGTATTTTTCGCAAATCGGGCATTTTGCGTGGGTTATCGGAAATCCGCCCCAGGCTTTATAGCTTTTGTGGATATATTCAATACTTCCTTTGCCGTGCTTTGCCGAAAAGCGAGCAACAGCCTTATCGTTCGTAACGTTTCCGCAGGAGCAGGAATCCTCGCTTGTCGAAACGACAGTGTCGCAAAGCCTGCATTTTGCACCTATAACTCCTTTTTCGGTTATTATATTCGGACCTTTGCAGATGAATTTATAAGCAAGGCTCATTTTTATCACCTCACGCTTGATTATAACCGCGTTTTTTGGGTTTGTCAACATTTCAACCTATAGTTGAAGCATATCGTTTGTGCGGTTATTGCAAAACGAAAAAATAAATGATATACTGTGAAAACTATGAAAAATTGCGGGGTAACTATGAATATCGGTAACAAAATAAAGGAATTAAGAAAGCAACGCGGAATAACCCAAGAACAGCTTGCAACCAGCATCGGCATATCGTTTCAGGCGGTGAGCAAGTGGGAAAACAACATCGCTTTGCCCGATATTACGCTTGCTCCGATGCTTGCAAGCTATTTCGGCGTGACGATGGACGAGCTTTTCGATTTTAACCTAAAGCAGATCGAAGCAGAGGTCGAGGCTATTGCCGACGAGGCTTATAAATACCGCACGAGCGACCCCGAGCAAAGCCGCGCGATACTCGAATCGGGCTTGCGTAAATACCCCGAAAACGATATTCTTTTAAACAGCCTGCTATACGTTATCGACTATTCGAACAACCCCGATAACGCAATCGGCATTGCAAGCAAGCTTATCGAAAAAGCCACCGACCACGGCATTAAATACGATGCATTGCGCTTTATGGCGTATGCATATAAGGCAAAGGGCGATTTGCAAAGCGCAAAAATGGCGATAGAGCAGATACCCGAAATGTATTTCACCCGCCTTACCGAAACCGCCTACGTTTTAACCGGCGACGAAAAGCAGGAGGCGGCTGAAAAGCAAAAGTGGGTGTCGTTCGAAAATCTTATTCAAATGATGTGGCACCTTGCCGAATGCTTCGAGGAAAAAAAGGACTATAAAAGCGCAATAGCCGAAACCGAAAAAGCGCTTTCGCTTATCGCCATAGTCGGCGATTCGGCTACCGACGCGAACTATTTTTACGAAAACTACGTTAACTTTTTCGAAAGCCAGATAGCGCGCTTGACCGAGCTTTGCGAATAATACGAACAAAACGGTTGCAAAAGCCTATGCAGCCGTTTTTCTTTTTTCTATTGACGGAAGGTTAACGATAGTGTATAATGTTAACACAATAGACAAAAAGGGGTAAAAAATGGCTAATTATATAAGCGACAGCACCAAGCACAATCCGGATGACGATAAGAAAAAGCAGATAACGCCCGAGAAGATATACGATGCGCTTTCGAATTCGCACAAGGCGGTACTTTGGACCGAAATGATTTTGGCGTTCGCGGTTTTAATTGTGGCGCTTTTATTCGTGCTTGTGGTTAATATAAGCGGTATGGAGCAAAAATGGGCAACGCTTGTAATAATTTTGCTGTTAAGCGTTCCGTTTTTCATGGTCTTGGCGTTTGTATATACGTATTACCGCAATATAAAAAAACTTGCTCACGGCGGGTATAGAATAATAACCGATAAGGTCACACGCGTAGTTACCGACGACAGATACGTACACACAGGCCGCTCCGGGCATATGGAGCACGCAATGTATCTTTACCGTTGCGGTAGAGTAGTTATTTCGCTCGAGGGCACCTATACCAACAGCGAGGGCGACGAATTTTTTGTGGTCGTTGCAAACGAAAGGTCGACCCGACCGCTTTTGGTTTACAACACAAAATATTACGAATTGGTCGATTTGAACACCGAGGAATAAGCAAGAGGTAAAAATGGCAAATTACAACAGCGACAGCACGAAAAGCGACTATTCCGACGGCAAGAGAAAAATAACGCCGAGAATGATATATGATCATTTCGAAAAGCCGGCAAAGCAAACCGTTTGGGCGGGCCCTTTAATGAGCGTTTTATTTACAATTTTGGCGTTAATTATAGATGAAACGGTATTAAGCGTGGTGCTTTATTTCTCTGCCGTTCTTTTTCTTGCGGTTGGGTGTTTTTATTACCGCAGTGTAACGAAAATGCTGAAAAAAGGCGAATTAATGATTATTACCGATAAGGTCGAACGGGTCGCTCCCGAAGAAAAAATGAAGGTAAGACTGCACGGAAATTATGCATCGGTCAACGTGCAGCATGCAATTTATCTCGAAAAGTGCGGAAGAGTGCTCGTTACTTACGGAGAAACCAATACGAACAGCGTGGGCGATATATTTTATGTTGTCGTAACAAAAACACAACCCACTACACCTTTGCTTACGTATAATTCGAAATATTACGAATTGGTCGATTTAAAGGTCGAGCAGTAAAGAGGGGCAAAAATGGCAAATTACAACAGCGACAGCACGAAAAGCGATGACGCCACCGTACAGAAAAAGCAAATTATATCTCCAAGCTCGATTTTTGCAGAGCTTGCGGACGGCGCGAAGTCCGAATTGAAATTCGGCCTTTGCGGATGCGCTCTTCTGTTTGTTTTGTTTGGCGTTTTTGTTATCGCCGCTCCTTTGAATATTAAAGGCAGAGAAATCGTGCAAATGCTTATTATGACGATACCGATTGTATTGAGCGCTTTTTGCGTATACAATTATTACAAATCCAAAAAACAACTTGCCAACGACTCATATCAAATCATTATTGATAAGCTTTTGCGTGTTTCCGAAAACGATCAAGAGGTAAAAAACCGTAGGGGTCGTTACGTTATGGAGCACGCAATGTATTTTGAAAAATGCGGAAGAGTTGTCGCAAGAATCGATGAAATCCGAACTAACGGCGAAGGCGACGTTTTTTGTATTGTAGTAAGAAAAGATAAGCCCCAAATTCCTATATTTAAGTACAACACAAAATATTACGAATTGGTCGATTTGAACACCGAGGAGTGAAAAAAATAACGGTTGCGGCAATTTTGCCACAACCGTTTTGTTTATTCTTTTGCAACCTTTACAAGCAGCAGCCTGCCGTTTTCTATGCTTATTTCGGCGGTTTTACCGTTTTCGACTTCGTTGCTTATTCCGTATTGATAGCCCGCGGTGATTTTTGCGTTCGAAAGCGGAAATTTTGCGTTTTTAATATTTACTCCGTTCGCGTCGCCGTCGATTGCAAGCAACGAAAAATATTCGCATTCGCTCGAGGCAACCTCGCCCTTGCGGGAAATTATTTCCATAACCGAGTAATCGTCGGCAATACGGGCGCTTTTTTGCAGGCTTTCGAGATAAAGCAAAACCGAAATATTCCCGAGCGTATGGTCGAAGCGTTTTCCGATAACGCCGATAAGCAAAAAATCGCAAAAACCGCGCTTTACCGCCTCCTTTGCTGCAAAAAAGCTGTCGGTGTCGTCCTTTTCGCGCGGGAGCGCTATCGTTTCTATATCGGTTTGCGGCTTTTCGGCAGAATCGAAATCACCGATAATAAGGTCGGGCAGGATTCCGAGCGCGGATATATGCTTTAAGCCCGAATCGCAGACTATATAATAATCCCCGCTATTTAAAAGCGCTTTAATACGCCCGTAATCGTTTATCGGCGCGCCGCCGATTATAACACATCGCTTCATTCGGTATAGCTCCAAAATTTTTGCAGGTCGTTTTCGTCCCTAATATAAATATCGGCGGTTTTAATAATTTCTTGCTTGTCGCGCTCGCTTTCCGAGTCCTCGATAGCAACTGTTAAAAATCCCGCCTGCTTTGCCGAGCGCACGGCAAGCAAAATATCCTCGAACACGGCTGTTTCTTTAATATTTGCGCCCAAGCTTTTTGCCGCGATTTCGTATATTTCGCCGCTTTGCTTGTTCAGCTTCAGCTCCGAGCAGGTGAATATTTTATCGAAATATTCTTCCAAGCCGAATCTTTTAAGCGCAAGCTCGATAAGCCTTCTGTCGCTCGCGGTGGCTATTGCACAGGGGATATTTTTGTTTTTAAGCTTTTTTAAAAATTCGGGTATAAAGCTTTTCGGCGCGGCTTGCTGTGTATAATAGCCGTAAACCTCTTTTATAACGTTGTTAACAAGCTCTTCGATGCTGTTATCGAGCGAATAGGTCTGCTTTATAAAAGCACAGCTTTCCTCCAATGTCATAAAAAGCACCATCTCGTCGAGATTTTCGACAGGCTCCAACCCCGCTTTTTTTACCATACGCGTGCCGACGGTTGCCCAAAAGGGCATTGTGTCGAACAAGGTTCCGTCGAAATCAAAAACTGCGGCTTTTATCATTTATCGAAATATCCTTTATATTTTATGCTTAAATTGCCGTTTGGGAACAAATGGGAATACAGATCGACGAAATAATCGTCGGTCATGCTTGCGATATAGTCGACTACTATCTGGTTCGGCTCGGTATCGCAATACGGAAGCGCACGCTTGTAATAGGGCTTATCGACCACGGCGATATGGTGGGTGAATATCGGCGAAGAAAGATTTTTGCTTATAAGGTCGTCAAGCAGTCTTTCGTATATCGCCTTCATCATTGGGCGCACGGTTTCGAAAAGCAGCGCTTCTACCTCTTTTGTGGTGTAAATCTGCGCATAGTTATCGCGCTTTGCCTTTTGCAGTGCGGCAAAATGCAGCTTGTCCATTTTAATATAACGCTTGCCATAGCTGTGCGCGACGATGTTTACCGTCATATTGTTTATTATTTCCGAATTTATCTTTCCTATAATGCTGTCGTCAAAATCCTCGGTTTCGCGCAGGTTTGCGCGCTCGGCGTCCTGCCTGTCCTTGCCAAGATAAGCGATAATATCCGAAATACGAACCACACAGCCCTCGAGCGTTGCGGGAATAAGCTTTTTTACGTTTGCCTTGTCGGTATAACAGCCCTCGATAAGCTTGTCGAATTCGTCGAAGCTTGCCAAAGGCTTTGGGGTATAGGCTTCAAGCTCCATTTCGCCGTCGTGCGCGGCAATACCGTTTAGCGTTTGCAGGGTAAGGTTAAGCGGAAAAATCTTGTCGAGCACGCGCACCGAATGGATATTGTGCGAAAAACGCCTGCCGGTGTGCGAAAAATAAAGCTCGTCGAGATAAGCCTCGCCCTTGTGGCCGAACGGGGTGTGCCCGATATCGTGCCCGAGCGCGATAGCTTCGATAAGGTCGGAATTCAGACATAACGACTGGCCGATAGTGCGGGCAATGCGCGAAACGAGCTGAACGTGCAGCGCACGCCTTGTTATATCGTCGTTTTTATAAAAAGAAAAAACTTGCGTTTTGTCGGCATAGCGGTTATAATAGGGGCAATGCAGAATTTTTTCGGCATCGCGCACGAACGCGCTGCGCAAAATAGTCGGTTGGTCGTGGCTTGCATCGCGGCGCAAGGCAAGCACGCTTGGGAACGCCACGCGCGGAACCATACCGTGCCTGCGGTCGTATATTATTTTGTTTTCTATTTCTGCGGGAAGCTTTTCGTAGGGCATTTTCTCACCTCGGCTTATTCTAACACAAAATTACAAATAAAGCAATAACACAAAAAAGGGTTTATTTATGGATACCTACCAGATTGTCGCACAGGGAATAGGAATCGTCGCTATGACGCTGAATATTATTTCCTACCAAATGAAAAAGCAACGCAGTATAATTATATTACAGCTTTTCGGCGCAACGCTGTTTACGGTTAATATGTTTATGATCGGCGCGGTGGTCGGCGGGTTTTTAAACGCTATCGGCGCAATACGCGCGCTGGTTTATTCTAACGAAAAAAGATTCCGCTCGGATAAATTTATATGGTTTATCGTTTTCGGCGCTTTGTCGGTTATATCTTATCTGCTTACCTTTTTGGTGTTCGATAAAGAGCCCAACGCGGTTAATTTAATACTTGAATTTTTGCCGATAGTTGCAATGCTCGCTTCGGGAATCGGCTTTTACCGCAAATCGCCCCGCACCGTGCGAAGAATGGCGCTTATCTGCTCGCCCTCGTGGTTGGTATACAATATAGTAAATTTTGCAATCGGCGGAATAATATGCGAAATACTCGCGTTGGTTTCGATAATATCCGCAATGATACGCTTGGACAGAAAGAAAACACAATAAAAATCTCTATCCCTGTAAAAAGACAGTGTACTTCCGTTTAGAAAGTACACTGTTTCTTTTATATTTACTTTTTGGGGCGTAAAGAGCTGCTTTTATATTAATAGCACTGCTCTACGAAATTATCGATACCGGTCTGGAAGGAGTTGACCGAGGATTCCCATTGCGAAGTAATATCGGTGCTGTAGTTCATAATAAGGTTGGTGTAGAAGCCGAGCGTGCCCGCCATATTTTCTCCGCCCTTAAAGTTAAAGATAGCGCCCATATCATAGGTTCTGTTGTTAAGAATATATTGAAGCATTTCGCCCGATTCGTCGTCTTGGATACGGCGGTAGGTAAGAGTACGCTCGTAATATTCGGGGTTAACTATCTGGTTGCCGTAGTATGCCATAGCCTCGAGCGCATAGGTGGTTGCATCGAGCTTTGCACCGACGGTGGTGGTGGGGATAGCGATTGCGGAATAGTGGTAAATTTCTACGCCCGAGGTGTAGTAATCCTGCGCCTCGTCGCGCTTGGGCATCGGAAGCAGACCGAACGAAATATCGGCGTTGCTTATTTCGTGCTGACCGATTACTGCAAGCTGGTTGGGCATAAAGAGTGCGTTGCCGTTACCGAAAATCTGACGCTTCATCTGATAGGGGTGACCGTCTGCCCAGGAAACGTGGCTTTCTGCGATACCGACGTTTTCGTTATCGTAAAGCACCTCTGCAACCGCAAAGAATGCGTTTACGTTTTCCTCGCTGTCGCCGCGGAGCACGGGCTTATCGCCGGAGTTGTCGACAAGAGTTTGACCTGCGCCCTGCATAAACAAATAGAAATCGAGGAACTGGCCAACCATACCCCATTTATCGTCGGAGGTGGGGTGCCATACCTTCGCTTCGCCGGTGCTGTATTCAACGGCGGTAATCATTTCGTACATAACGTCGAGCGTCCATTTGCCTTCCTTTACTATATCGTAAAGGCTGCCGTGTGCGGCAAGGTCTGCGTTGGCGTTATACATCTGCTTGTTGAAGAACATTGCCCAGGTAGCTTCATCGTCCTCTACCAATGCATCGCCCGCAACGAAGAAAAGCTTATCGTTAACCGAGCATTGCTCTTGAAGCGCTTGGTCCCACCAAGCCTCTTCGAGATGGATATAGCCGTTGTTTATCGATTTAAGGTCGATAAAAAGGTCGTCGGGAAGATAAAGACCGAATATGTAAAGCGGTGCGACCACTGCATCGTAATCGGTGGTGCCGCCCATAACCGCGTTTTTAATAAGCACGCCGGTGTCCTGTCCCGATTCGGGAAGAACGCATTTTATATTAAGTCCGTAGAGCTCTTCGATTTTGGAGTTTCTTTCGAAGAAGGCGTCGTTAACCGCTTCGCCGGTCTGTTCTTCGGGTGCAATCTGCACGCTGTGGAAGGCAAATTCACCCTTGTAGCCGAGAATGGTAATAGTTTCGCCACCCCAGTTTTTAACCTCGTTGGAAAAGTCCTTGTCGCTTTGTGTGCTCGAGCCTTCGGATGCCGCGCTTTCATCGCCATCGCCGTTACAGCCGACAAGAAGCACTGCCGATGCGGCAAACATAAGGCAAAGCATTAAGCAAGCAATACGTTTTAGCATAATAATCCTCTTTTCGATAAATGCTTTTCAAAAACAGCTAAACTATTATATATCTTTTCTTTGCGGTTGTCAACCGAAGGTTGAAGCATATTCAACCAAAAATAACGCTCAAGAGCAAAGGTCTTAAGCGTTATTCTTTTCTATTTAACCTCGCATACACCGCAAACGCTTGCAACCACAAGCTTTAGGCTTTCCTTGCTTTCGGTGTTTACCTCGAATCCGCTTTCGCAAAGCGAAGCAAGGCTTTCGTTATATGCAATTTCTGTTCGGTTGTTTTCCTCGCTTAAATGCGCCAGCGCAAACGAGCGTGCTCCGTGGTTCGCCAAATGCGGCAAAAGCCGCGCACAAAGCTCGTTGGAAAGATGGCCGCGCTCGCCCAATATGCGTTGCTTTAATGGGTAGGGGTAGGGCCCGCTTTTTAGCATTTCGATATCGTGGTTGGATTCGATAATAACCCTTTCACATCCCGAAAGCCCGCGCAAAACCCCTTCTGAAAGATGACCTATATCGGTAAAATACCCGATTTTTTCCTCGCCCGCGCGTATACGGAAGCCAACGCTGCCGCGCGCATCGTGCGGGGTGGCAATCGGGCACAGCGCGAGGCTTTTAAGCTCGACAGCCTTGCCGTTGCACAGCGCGATCAAGGGCTTGTGGCTCGGCATTCTTTCGTATATGTAGTTACAGCTTGCCTCGGGCGCGTATATCGGGATATTGTAATACTTGGTTATCGTGCCGAGCCCGCAGATATGGTCGTTGTGCTCGTGCGTGATAAAAATCGCGCTAATGTTTTTTAGCCCCGTGCCAATGCTTTTCAGCGCGTTTTCTATCGACCTTGCCGAAACGCCGCAATCGATAAGTATTTCGTCGTCGCCGTATTTAATATAGGTGCAATTTCCCTTCGAGGAGGAAAACAGAATACAAATTTTCGCCTTTTCCATATTCGGACAATCAGCCGTTTATGCAGTTTTCGCTAACCGATGCGGCACCGTAGGGACGAATAGTGTATACCTGACAGCTTTCTTCGCCGAACACCGACTCGACAGCCCTTTTGTAATCGGCAACGCAATCGTTTTTTATATAAGCCTGCACCGTGCCTGCAAATCCGCCGCCGTGAACACGGCAAACCGCACCGAAGTGCTCGGTTATTGCAAGCGCAAGCGAAATACCCTGCTCCTCGACGTTTTTGTTGGTGTAAACGTTTTGCAAAAATTTAAACGAGGAATTGCCCGAAAGGCTTACGTAATTTAGATATCCGTCGAAATCGTTGCGCAAAAGCATTTCCTTTTGCATATTAACACGCTTGTTTTCGGCAAAATAATGCATTGCGCGCATTATCGCTCTGTCGCCGACGATCGAGCGCATATAGGAGATTCTTCCCATAAAATCGTCCTCGTCGCAGGCTCTTAACGTTTGCTTGCCCATAAGCGCGGCAACCGATTTCATTTCGGTCGGCACCGATGCGTAATCGTCGGTAAGGTCGGCGTGGTTACCGCCGGTGTTGACTATACAAAGGCTGTAGCCGTATTTATTAAGGTCAAAATCGATTTTTTCGGTTTTGGGGTTAAGGCTGTTTTCGAAATCCATCCACAAGCACCCGCCCGAAGCGCACGCCGCCTGGTCCATAAGACCGCAAGGCTTACCGAAATATTCGTTTTCGGCATATTTGCCTGCCTTTGCAAGCTCCAGTGCGGGAATTTCGCCGTTGTTGTAAAATTCCGAGAATATGCGCGCGCACATTACCTCGAACGCGGCAGAGGAGGAAAGTCCCGAGCCTGTCATAACGTCGCTGGTGGTATGGGCGTAAAAGCCGCCGCAGCTGTAGCCCTGCTTGTAGAAATAATCGGCAATGCCTGCGATTATAGCCGAGGAGCTGCCCTTGCGCACAGATTCGGGCGTGGGAGCGGAAATATCCACGCAGTCCTCGCGGTAGCCGACCGATTTTATTTTAACAATCGGCTCATCCACCCTTGCGGCAATGGCGATAATATCTATATCCACCGATGCGGCAAGCACGCGGCCGTTGTTGTGGTCGGTGTGGTTGCCCGAAAGCTCGGTTCTGCCGGGAACGGAAAAAAGGGTAATATCAAGGTCGCCGTAAAGCGATACGAAATCGTTTGCGAGCTTTAAAATACGGTCCTTTCTGTCGTTAATATCCTTGTTGGGATAAAGCTTTTTAATGCTGTTATCGTATTTTCCGCCTTTAACCGCGGTTATAAATTGGCTTGCCTGCATTGGTTTTTATTCCTTTTCTTCAATCTTTTCTATTTCACAAATATAAACGGTGTGGTAATCGCCGTTGTAGTGCTTTTCGATGTCCTCCGAAATAAACGCCTTCGGGTCCAATTTGCCTGCGTAAATCTTTTTGCCGTAAATAATACGCTCGGCCTCTTTAAATCCAACGTTGCCGTTTTCTGCAAACGGGGTAAGCCCGGCAAGCGATATTTTATCGCAATCTCTGCCGCTTTTTCTGCCGCAAAGCGTTAAAGCGTCGCGGTATTCCTCGCCGAAAAAGGATATCGAAATTTTGTCGCTCGCTTCGGTAAATTCGTGGGTGTAGCGCTGGGGCCTTACAAAGCAGAAAAATACGTTTTTGTTCCAAAGCACGCCCATTGCACCCCAGCTTGCAGTCATCGTATTAATACTGCCGTCGGGCTTTTGCGCGCTTATCAGCATCCATTTCTTGCCGATATCGCCAAAAACGTTGTTGTTAAGTTCTTCGGTCTTTATTTCCTTAAAAGCCATTATTTGCCCTCCGTTACGTATAAAAATATATCCCAAGCGGGAATATATTCCTTTTTTCGTAAATAAAATTTATATTTGCGGTTGTGCATTCGCAAAAGCAAGGGGATATCGATGATATCGTATGCGCGGTGGTAAAGTGCAACGCAAATGCTCGGCTTACAGCAGTATATGGTGTTTACTGCGCCGCAAATCACCGCTTCGTCCATACCCTCGGCATCGATTTTTATACTGCCGACGGGGGTGCCGTTTGCCGCAATATGCGTATAGCCGCAATATTCGTCGACCGAATAGCATTCGGCGTCCTCGCCTTCGCCGCAGTGCGAGGCGCGCCCCCCGCCCGAGCTGAACCCTATTTTGCCGTTTTTCCTGCCCGCCGCGCCGTTTATACATTTTACGCCGCGCAGGCCGGTTGTATTCTTCAAAAGCTTTTTATAGGTTGCTTTATCCGGCTCGAACGCAATTATATCCGAATATTCGTCGTTGTAGCCGATAAATTCGTTTACCGTGTCGCCGTCGTATGCGCCGATATCGATATGACGCATTTTGTGCGAATAAAAATCCTTTGGCGGAACCAGCCCGTTGTTGATTTCGAGATAGCTTATATCGCCGCTTGCGTTGTATTTAAGCAGTGATAAAAGCAGGCTGCGCGATTGCTCGTCCTCCAAAATACCGTATACCCGCTCGAATCGGTCGGCGTTGGCAAGTATATATTCCTTGTCGCAAGCGCCTTCGCCAAACACGGGAAGATTTGGCGATACTATTCGGTGCTTTTTTGCAAGCTCCTTTAAAAAACGTGATTTTTCGCCCTCTGTGCCAAAGCAGATTACCAAGCAAAGTCTTCCGTGCTTTTCCTCGGCTTCGCTTATCGAAACAACCTCGTGCCCGAGAAAGCTTTGACCGCGCACAAATCCGTCCGATGCAACCACGCCGCTTATTTCAATACCGTTTCGGCAAAGGTAGGCGTATATCTTTTCGGCGCCGTTGCCCATTCCGTACAGAAATATCGGAAGCGCTTCCGATTTCAAGCTTTCGCATACCGAGGGGATTTTTGAAATGATATCGAATATCATAAATCGTCCTCGACGTGACTTTTAAAGCCTTCACCGAACACGTTCGTCGCCTTGGTGACGATAACGAACGCGTCGCTGTCGACCTGCTTTATAATTTCGCGCGCTTGGGGGACCGCACGCATTCGAAGCGCACACATAAGCACCTTGCGGTCCTTTCCGGTATATGCGCCGTTTCCGCGCAGGAAGGTTGCGCCCGCGTCGACCTCCTTCAAAAGCCTTTCGGCGATTTCCTCGTCGCGCTCGCTTATTATATAAACCATACGCGCCTCGTCGGAGCCGTAAAGCACCACATTAAGCACGTACATTTGTATAAACACCGCAATTCCGGCGTAAAGCGCCTTGTCTATATCCCCAAACACAAGTCCCGATGCAAGACATATAAGCCCGTCGGTGAAAAGGAATATTGCGCCCGTGGAAATATGCTGGAACTTTAAACGCAAAAGCTTTACTATAATATCGGTGCCCGCAGTGGTTGCGCCGCCGCGGAAAACAAGACCGATACCCGCCGCAACCAAAACCGCGCCGCCAACGCAGGCAAGCAAAACGTTATCGGTAACCGGCGGAAAGAAAAGCTCGAAAAGGTTCATTGCCACCGCGCTTACGCCGAGCGCATAAAAGGTGGGGATCAAAATTTTTGCGCCAAGCTTCCAAACGCCCGCAATCATTATCGGAACGTTCAAAATTACCACCCAGGTACCCGTGGGAAGAAAATCGATAATGCTGTTTATAATTATGGCAATACCCGAAACCCCGCCCGATGCGAGCTCGCTCGGTGCAAGAAACAGCGAAACGCCCGCGGCGTAGAGAACACAGCCGATTGTGACCAAAATATAGTTTTTTAAGGCTCTCGGAATTTTTTTCAGCATTTATTCACCCATAGATTCTTGGTAATAATAGTCAAGCTCGGTATTCAATACCATTGCGACCGAAACGATTCCGTATCCGTTATCGTTATCGAGAATAATCAGCTCTACGGTATAAAAAAGCTCGTTTACCCGTGCGATATAGGTGCAGCGCATCATATCCTCGTCCATATCCTTAATTTTCGATTTTCCTACTCCGCTAAGATTGGTTAAAGGGTGCCCGACGGTTAAAAACTGCTTTTCGAGCGTTTCGTAAAATTTGTCGTCGGGGAGCGATTCGGAAGCATAATCGGGATGAAGATATTGCTTCATCGCCTCCTCGTCGCGCAGGAGCAGAGCGGTTATAAATTTGTTTGCGTATTCGTCGGCGCGCTCGTAGCTTTCGGTGCAGGCGCAGAGCGGAAGCATAAAAGCAAGCGCGATTAAAGCAATTAAAAATCTTTTCATATTAAGCAATCACGTAAGTGCCGAAATAATGGCGCTTTATAAGAATATAATCGTATTGGTCTACCTTTTTATCGCCGTTTATATCGGCGGCAAGCGTTTGCAGCTCGCTTGCAACGTAGGTTTCGAAATATATGCGCTTTGCAAGAATATAATCGTAGGTGTCCGCAATGCCGTCGCAGTTTACGTCGCCGAGCACCACAACGGTATATCCGTTTATTCCGTCGGTTAATATATAACCCGAGCAAACGTTGCCGCCTTCTATTTCGTTGCCCTCGCTATCGGAAAGGTAAAAGCCGTTCAGCTCGCCCAAAAACTCCGAAACGTCTGTTTTTTCGGCGATATGGTGCAGGTATCCGTCGATAATTTCATAGCCCAAATGGTCGGGAATAACTCCGATTTCCGCTTTTTCGGTGGTTACCAAAAGACTGCTTCCCGCACCGTAAATTACGCCGTTTGCGTTGTTCAGCGCGCGTATGCTTTCGCTTTCGATAACGAATTCGGCAATATTGCCCTCGGGTGCGATAACCTTAAACGGAATCGTAAGCAAAACCGAATTATCGATTAAAAGCCTTTCGGATTCGGTAAGCGATTCCGCCGTTTTCGCCGCGAAGCGCAGCGTGTAAACCCCGTTTTCTATATCGAGCGAGCACATCTGCTCCCAACTGCTTTGGGGCGCTTCGGTAATAAATGCGTTCATCTGCTCTTGGTCGTTCGCGGTTATTTTCGGTATGAAAACGGCTTTGTCGTATTTTAAATCGAAGCTAAAAGCAATAATTCCTTCGGTATCGCGTATGTTCGTAACACGTATTTTAAGAGCGTAGCTGCCGTCCTCGAACGCCTCTGCGCTTCCGTAAAGCGAAGCGATAAGCTTTTGCGATTCGTTCGCAACGGTTGCGGTGGCTTTTCCGCCGATACCGCAAAGCAGGCTCGAGCCTTCGTCCGCCGCTACCGCGATAATGCTTTCGCTTTCGACGGTGAAATCGAAAACCCCCGCTTTCGTTATCGCAAACGGAATTTCGAGCGCAAGCTCGCAATCCTCGTCGAGCAGGTTGCTTTCGCCGTCCTTCTGTGCGAAGCGGAAGTGATAATATCCGTTTTCGGAATGAATGCTCATCTGCTCCCAGCCGGAAGGCATCGAGGTGACGAGAATATCGAGCTCTCTGCCGTCTTCGCTGTTTTCGGTATAAAGCGGCTCGATACCGGTTTTTTCGTATTTAAGTATAAATTCGATTCCCTCGAGCGCTTGTGACGGCTTTGAAACCGCAATTTTTACCACAGCCTCGCCGCCGATGCGAATATCGCCCGAGCAGGCAACCGATATATTAACGGCAGAGCCGTTTTCGGCTGAGCAGACCGACGGAACGGCAAGGCAGAGTATAAGAATAAATATTACCGCTTTTATCCCGAAGGTCTTCATTGCATATCCTTTCCGAAAACTGCTTGGGTTATTTGTTAATAATCTTGTAAATTTCGCCTTTTCCCACTCCGCGATCGCGCGAGACGGCTTTGCAGGCGTCCATCTTCGAAAGCCCGAGCGCAATATAGTGCTCGATGTGCTCCTCGATGCTCATTTCCGCCCAGAACGCCTCTTCCTCGGGCATTCCTTCGATAACCATAACGTATTCACCCTTTTTTTCGGCGGGGGAAAGCGATTTGAACTGCGTGTTCAAATCGGCAACGCTTCCGCGAAAATATCGCTCGTGCAGCTTGGTCAATTCCTTGCAAAGCACGCAACGCCTTGTGCCGAACGCGTCGGCAAGCTCTTGCAGATAGCCTTCGGCATCGTGGGGAGAAATATACAATATAAACGTGCGCTTTTCACGCGTGAGCTCTGCAATACGCTCGCGGCGCTCGCGCTTGTTTTCGGGCAGAAAGCCCTCGAAGCAAAATCTGCGCGAGGGAAGCCCCGAGGCAGAAATTGCAACAATTGCCGCGCAGGCACCCGGCAGAGCGCAAACGCAGATACCCGCCTGCGAGCAGGCGAGCACCAATTTTTCGCCGGGGTCGGACACCGCGGGGGTGCCGGCATCGGTTATAAGCGCACAGCTTTCGCCGTTTTGTATCCGCTCGATAATCGATTCCGCCACACTGCGTGATGTGTGCTCGTGGTAGGCGACGAGCGGCTTTTTTATGCCGTAAAGCATTAACAGCTTGCCGCCTACACGCGTATCCTCCGCCGCAACGAAATCAACGCTTTCCAGCGTTTCCTTCGCGCGCTCGGTAATATCGCTTAAATTGCCGATAGGGGTTGGTACTATATAAAGTGTTCCTGCCATATCAGTCTACTTTTTTTGCCTTTTTCTTGTGCTTCCAAACGCGAAGCTTCATATATACCTTGGGAAGATGGTCGATAAGAATATTCTTCAAGCCGTTGCGCACCCTTGCATAGCCGTCGTGCAGCCAAACGAGGAATTTATAGGGAACGTGCTTGCCGGTTGCGCGGTGGTCAAGCCATTTTTCATAGGGCTTGCCAAGCCATTTTGGCATAGCATAAGCCCATTTGTAGCGGCGAACGAAGTGAGCAAAGTACGCCTGCAGATACAAAACCTCGTGCTCGGGGAATTGGGGCTGTACCAGCGGAACGCGCGCATCGGGCGAAACGCCGCCCTCGGGAATAAAGCCGCCCTCTTTTGCAATATCGTAAAGCTTTGTGCCGGGGTAGGGATAGAAAATGTTGGGAATAACTCTGTCCGCGCCCGCCTTTGCGTTAAGCTTTATCGTTTTAAGCGCGCGGTATTTATCCTCGTAGGGAAGACCGATTATATTATAGGTAAGCTGAGCGATGCCGTATTTGTGGAACCACTTACTGCAGTTAATAATCATTTCGTCGGTCATATAGCGCTTGAGGTACTTGAAGCGCATTTCCTGATCGCCGCTTTCCAAGCCCATATCGATAGTATAGCAGCCCGCCTCCTTCATTTTGCGTACCGAATCCTCGGTAAGAATATCGAAGCGGATGTTGCCGGTAAAGGGCAGATGTATTTCCTTGGTGTAAAGCTCCAAGAATTTGTCGGTCCAATCGGGCATCATATTAAATATCGCATCGCGGAAGTTAATAACCTTTATCTGCGGGTGCTTTGCAAGCAGGGTTTTTAAATAAAGGATACCGTTTTCGGGCGAGCGGAAGCGCGAATATATTTTTTTGTTGGGGTATACGTTTCTAAACTGCGAGTTGCCGCAATAGGTGCAGTTGTAGCGGCAGCCGCGGCTCATCATAACAATAGCCGTGCCGACCTTTACGCTGTCGAGATTATCGTAATCGAACAGCTCGAAATCGGGAATGGGAAGTCTGTCGAGGTCCTCGAACAGCGGAGCAACGGGGTTTTTCTTAATACTGCCGTCCTCCATTCTGAACCACATCGAAAGAATATTGGTGTAGTCCTCGCCCGCGCTCATTTTGTCGGCAAGCTCGAGCGCTTGGTATTCGCCGTCGCCGATAGTAAGCGCGTCGATACCGGTAAGGCTCATAACCTCGTCGGGAGCAAGAGTGCAGTGGTAGCTGCCCGCGGTAATAAACGCATTGGGCATAACCTCTTTTGCCCATTTAATATAAAGTTGGCTATCGGGGAAGGCGGTGGTGCGAATCGAAAAGCCGATAATATCGAATTCGCCCATAGCGGCAAGCTTTTTCTTGAATTCCTCTTCGCTGTGAAGATAAAGCAGATGTAAAAGCTTTACGTCGTGGCCGCCCTGCTTCATAACAGCCGATATCGATGCAAGTCCTTCGGAATAGTTGCCGCCGGTCAGCTTGCCGGTAAGCTCTCTGTCGGTATAGTCGGGGTAAACGAGAAGCTCGCGTACCTTTCTTCCGTTTAAGTTTTTAAGCATTTTATATATCCTCTTTAATTGTATTTAATCTTTTGCGTCGTACCAGCTTTTTCCGATACCGATATCGACCTGCAACGGAACCTTTAATTCCGCCGCGCCCTGCATTGCCGTGCGCAATATTTCCTTTGCGCGCTCCGCCTCGTCTGTCGGGGCTTCTATAATCAGCTCGTCGTGTATCTGAAGTATAAGCCTTGCCTTCAGTCCCGCATCACGCAGCATTTCGTCGGTGCGTATCATTGCAAGCTTTATTAAATCCGCCGCCGCGCCCTGAATAGGCGTGTTCATCGCCACGCGCTCGCCGAACGCCTGCAGATTTTTGTTTTTCGAGCTTATTTCGGGTATATGGCGTATTCTGCCGAACATCGTTTCGACGTAACCGTTTTCACGCGCGCTTTGCTTGGTCTGCTCTAAATAATCGCGCACGCCGGGGTATCTTGCAAGATAGCTTTGTATATATTCCGCCGCTGTCTTTTTCGGGATCTTTAAATCCTGCGAAAGCGAATAATCGCCGATACCGTATATTATTCCGAAATTTACCGCCTTCGCACGCTTGCGCATTTCTGCGGTGACCGAATCGAGCGGAACACCGAAAACCTGGCTTGCGGTAACCGTGTGTATATCCTCGCCGCCGACAAAGGCGTTTATAAGCGTTTCGTCGTTCGCAACGTGTGCCAGGACGCGCAGCTCGATTTGCGAATAGTCGGCGTCGATAAGAATATTTCCGTTGTCTGCAACGAAGAATTTGCGCAATTCCTTGCCCTTTTCGCTGCGAACGGGAATGTTTTGCAAATTCGGCTCTGCCGAGGAAAGCCTGCCGGTAAGCGTTTGTGCCTGCTTAAAGGTGGTGTGTATTCTGCTGTCTGCCGTTATCTGCTTGCCCAAGCCGTCGCAATAGGTGTTTTTAAGCTTGGTGTTTTTGCGATAATCGAGTATCAGCTCGATAATCGGGTGGTAATTAATAAGCTTTTCGAGCACCGAAACGTCGGTCGAATAGCCGCTTTTGGTTTTTCGGTAGTGGGGAAGCATAAGCTTTTCGAAAAGTATAACCCCCAACTGCTTCGTTGAGTTTATATTAAACCTTTCGCCCGCGAGTGCCCATATCGCCTCTTCCTCCTCGGCAATCGTTTGCGTTAGCGCTTCGCCGAAGCTGTCGAGCGCCTGCCTATCGACCTTAAAGCCGCGGAATTCCATATCGCACAGAACCCTTGCAAGCGGAAGCTCGATTCTTTCGTATAGCGAGCGCAGGCTTTCGGTAAGCCTTTCGTTCAAAGCCAAATAAAGCTTTGGAAGCAAAGAAACCTTTACCTCGGACGAGGAAACGCCCAACAGGTCGAGCGCGGTTTTGCCGAAGGTAACGCCGTTATCCGCGGGGGAAACAATATATGCCATAAGCGAAATATCGTCGAGCTTGGGCATAAAATCCACACCCGCGCCTTTTGCGGCGTGCAAAATATCCTTTGCCGACCAGCAAACCGCCCGTTTTGCCGAATTTACCGCGGCAACACCCTCGCCCGCTTCGCATTTAAAGCAGTCCTTGCCGTTGCATATATAAAGCTCGCCGTTTTCGGCGTGGAGGTAAAGCGTTTCGCCTTCAATAGCTTTAAGCTCGCTTATCGGAAGGAATTCCTCCTCCTCGGCCTCCTGCGGTGCGGCGGCTTCGAGCTTTTCCAAAAACTGTCTAAAGCCCAAGCGTGTGTAAAGCTCGCGGAGCTTTAAAATATCGCATCCGTTGTATGCACAGTCGTTTATTTCACAGCCGAGCGGCACGTCGAGCTTTATTTCGGCAAGGAAGCGCGAGGTATAAGCGCTTTCCTTTCCTTCGGTAAGCTTTTTGTTCGTGCTGCCGGTGATTTTATCTAAATTTGCGTAAACGTTATCGAGCGAGCCGTATTCCGAAATAAGCTTTATCGCGCCCTTTTCACCGATACCCGCAACGCCCGATATATTATCCGAGCTGTCGCCCATTATCGCCTTTATATCGATAAGCTTTTTCGGCTCTACTCCGTATTTTTCCTTTATTTCGGCGGGGGTGGTAACCTTTGTGTCGTCGTTCGAGGCAAGCAAAACCGTTACGCTTTCGTTAATAAGCTGAAAGCTGTCGCGGTCGCCCGTTACGATAAAGGTGTGGTCACCGTTTTTTGTAAATTCGTGCGAGAGAGTTCCCAAAATATCGTCGGCCTCGTACCCCGCGATTTCGATAACCCTTAAGCCGAGCGCGCTTGCAAGCTCGTGTGCAAACGGCACTTGCAGGGCAAGCTCCTCCGGCATCGGCTTTCGCGTTGCCTTGTAGCTTTCGCAAGCCTTGTGCCGAAAGGTTTTTTCTTTTAAATCGAAGGCAATCGCACAGTAATCGGGGCTTCCGCCGATTTGCGAAAACGCCTTGTTTATCATTCCGACAAAGCCGAAAAGTGCGTTTGTCGGCAATCCGTCGGGCGCGCTCAACGGGCGCACGCCGTAAAAGGCTCTGTTCAATATGCTGTTTCCGTCGAATATCAACGCTTTTCCCATCGGCTTTTCCCTCACATAATTATTCAGTATTATTGTATCACCTAAAAGGCATAAAGTCAACAAAAAAAGCTCTGTAAGCGCGAATTTACAGAGCTTGTTTTTATTCGTTTTTCTTATTATTTAATTACCTTGAAGTAATCGAGGAAGCAGAAAACGATGCCCGCGGTAATATAGAGGTCGAGAAGACCGCATACGAGGCTGATAATGGTGCCCGCAAAGGGAAGTGCGCCGAGCAAACCGATTGCAAAGCCGAGAACCACGCCTGCAACGACGTGAAGAATTACTGTGATAACGAGAGCGGCAACGTCCTTCTTTTCTCTGAAGGAGAACAGCCAAATTTTCTTGAGAATATCCATAATTTCCTCCGAATTAAAATTTTGTATTGCTATTATAACGCTTTTTTAAGCGATATGCAACAGTTTTTTACGCAAAAAGCGTTTTTGGGTCGTAATCGGGCACCGCGCCGAGCTGTGTTACCACAAAATCGCTTAAAGCAACCGCGCGGTCAAGGCATTGCTCGACCTTATAGCCCGAAAGCAAGCTCGATAAAAAGCAGGCGGCGAAGCTGTCGCCCGCGCCGACGGTGGAAACAACCTTGCCCTTCGGCTTATCCGAATATAAAATATTGCGGTTGCGGCAATCGAAAACGAGCGCACCGTCCTTGCCGAGCGTAAGGCATATATATTTCAGCTTCGGGTTGTTTTTTGCAATATCGAGCAGAACGTTAATATGGTCGCGCGCGCCGAAGAAGGATATTTCCTCGTCGCTTATTTTAAGTATAGTCGTTTCCTTTAATAATGTGTTCACAAGCTCGCGCGTGTAAAAATCGCCGCGGAAGTTTACGTCGAAGAATACCTCTTTCGTTTCGACGTATTTAATAAGCTTTTCAAAGCTCCTGCGCGAATCGGCAGAGCGCATTGCGAGCGTGCCCATATACAGCGCGTCGAATTTTCCGCGCGGGCATACGCAGGGAATGTGGTCATATGCAACGTCGCGCACAAGATCGTATTCGGGCTTTCCGTCGTTAAGCGTTACCGCGCAATATCCGGTTTTGTATTTTCTGTCCACCGCGATATAATCGCGCTTAATACCAAGACGGTCTGCCTCCAAAAGCGCGTCGTTGCCGTTTTCGTCGCTGCCCACGCAGGAAACCATATAGCTTTCCGCGCCCAAGCGCGCACAGTGCGCCGCAAAATTAAAGGGTGCGCCGCCTATCTTTTTTTCTTCGGGAAATATATCCCAAAGTATTTCGCCAAACGATAATATTTTCATAATGCACCTTTTATAAGAAAGAAGCCCGAAATATTCTTTTCGGGCTTCTTGGTGAAAATCGATTTATTTGCCTTCGTTGTCCTTGAAGAAGTCGATAGTTTCGTCAAGCGCGTTCTGTGCGGCGTCCTTCTTTGCTTCGTAGTTGGAAGCAAAGGTGCCTATGTTTGCGCTTGCCATATCGTGAAGAAGGATATCGAGGTTGCCCCACTTGAATACCATACCGACGTCGCATCCGCGGTTGGGAAGGATATAGTTGTTAAGCATATCTGCGGAATCGTCGTCGCGTATCTTCATATACTCGAGAATTTCCTGATAGTTGGGAGCAACGGTATTAAGGCTTTCTGCGCCCATAACGTTGAGTACGTCGATAGTCATTGCGAGCTTATCGCCAACAACGCAGGTGGGAACTGCAAAGCAGGTGCTGGTCCAGGGGTTAACGAGCGAATAGTAGTCGTCCTGGGTTTCGTCTGCCTTGGGAACGGGAAGCATACCGAAGGGCTTTTCCATAACGCCGAGGTTAATAACGGTGCCTACGCTTGCGTTGTAGAAGAGTGCTCTGCCGTCGGTAAAGCCTTCTTCAACGAGAACGCTGGGCCATTGAACCACGCCGAAGTAGTCGTTTGCGGAAATATAGTGTTCCTTGTTCTGAACGAGCTCCTGAAGCTTTTCCATAAGCTTTGCGCTGCGTTCGTTGTAAATGGTAATAGTGGGATAGCCGTCTGCATCGGGCTGTGCAATCTTTTCGCCGGACGCATAGAAGATGCTCCACATATCGTCGAGCTGACCGCCCCAGCCGAAAGTATCCTTATAATCGATAGTGCCGCTGTTGTCGTCGTCGCTGCCGAAGGTGGTTACCGCTTCGAATACGGTATCTACAGTCCATTTGCCGTTACGAACGAGCTCGTAGGGCGAGCCGCCGTATTTTTCGGAAAGGCCGTTCTTTTCCCAAAGCTCGAGGTTAACGTAAAGAGCCGCAGTCGAGCCCTTGTTAACGGTACCGAGGTCGCCGATGGTGAAATAGAGCTGACCGCCGTATGTCATATTCTTGTTGAAATCCTGGTTCCACCAGGGTGCTTCGATCTGAAGGTTTGCAAATTCCTTGCCGAGAAGGTTATAGAGATGACCTTCAACCGCAAGGGTGGCACCGTCGTAAAGGCAGGGAACTACGATCTGGTAGTCCTCGGTAGAGGAAAGGTTGCCTTCGCGGATATGGGTGCACATACCGCCGCCGGGACGGCTGGTGTCAAGCACCTTTTCTTCTTCTACGGTAATGCCCAAAACCTCTTCTACAAAGTTTGCGCGGTATTTGAGGTTGTCGTTAAGTACCTCGGGAACGGTCTGGGTGGTGCCGTCCTCATAGGTGTTGAAAAGAATTTCGGATTCATAAGTAGGGTTAACGCTGCAGGTAAGGAAGGTAATGGTTTCGTCTTCCCAAACTCTGCTGTAGCTGCCTACGTATTTGCCGTTCGCGTTCTGATAAGGGTTGGTAGAACCGCTCTGCTCTGCAACACTGCTTTCGGTTACGTCTTCGCCGTTATCGCAAGCGGTGAGCGCGAAGCTGCATACGAAGCAAAGAACGAGAAGCAAAGCAAAAAGCTTTGTACGTTTCATTTATATTCCTCCTAAAAAAAATACTGACAGCATATGATAACACAAATTTACGTCAATTTCAAGCATTATTTCCTGCATTTCTTAATTATTATTTAATAAATAAATGTTACTGTTGAAAAAATGATAAAAATGTGTTAAAATCGTTTTAATGATTCCTATAAAAAGGAGATATCCTGTGACTAAAGAAGAGAAAAAGCTTGAAAAAGCAAGAAAAAACAAGAATAAAAAAGAAGGCAGACGCGTTCGCACGCTCGACCCGATGCACTACGTCGGCATATATTTAATGGACCAGCGCACCGCGGCGAGCAACTATTTTACCGGCACGCTCGATTTGGCGGTTGCAGAGGAATACGTTAAAAAAATGCGCGAAAGCGGATTGAAGGAATTCAGCGTAATGCACCTTTACCTCGCCGCGTTTGTAAGAATGTATTCGCAGCACCCCGAAATGAACCGCTTTATACGCGGTCTGCGCATTTACGCCCGCAATAATATAGAAATAGCAATGACTATAAAAAAGGAAATGAAGCTTAATGCCGACGATACGGTTATAAAGCTTGTTTTCGAGCCGGACGCCACGGCAGAGCAGGTATATCATATTACCCAAAAGGTTATTGCCGATGCACTTGCCGAGGACGACGATTTCGATAAGATAGTAAAGCTTTTGAACAAGATACCGCGCTGTATTATGCGTTTTGTCGCTTGGTTCCTCAAAAAGCTTGATTTCTATGGGCTTCTTCCCAAATCGCTTTCCGACGTTTCGCCCTTCCACGGCAGTATGGTTATCACCTCGCTTGCCTCCTTGGGCATTCCCCCGATATATCATCACCTTTACGATTTCGGCAATATTCCCATATTCTTTGCCTTTGGCAAGCGCTACAACAAATACGAAACAGCAAAGGACGGCACGCCCGAAAAGCATACGTATATGGATTACCGCATCACCTGCGACGAGCGTATCGCCGACGGGCACGCCTATTCGGTGGCTTTGCGCT
>JAFTTN010000087.1 GCA_017466805.1 Clostridia bacterium | reverse complement strand
ATTGCATTGGTTATATCCGGGATTCTGTTTTGGATCTCGGAGGTAACTGCAACGGAGCTATGGCTGATCATCGGCTGTGTTATCACGGTTGTGGGAATCGTCGTTGGACTTGTCCTAAGCTTCTATGCAATGATTAAGTATAATAAGGGGATTTTTTGAATTCATAAGTGTCGCAGAAATGCGGCGCTTTTTGCATTTTATATCGAAAAACGCCGGACTTGTGCAAAGTGTTGTGGTATGTGTTTGTGTTGCAAAAAGGAGGTGCAACGCACATAAGAAAATCATAATCCTTCGTCTCTACTGTGGGCAATTAATCAGTATGGTAGGATGCGGTGGCAACACCGCACCGCCGCCCACGGAGAGTCCGCCGATAACAGCATAGGAAACGGTAATAACAGACGAAACAACACCGCCTGTGACGTCAGTAGACCCGACAGAGAAAGAAAGAGAGCTTCTCCCAACCGTGAGCAAGGAACAGGTAACCGAGCCAACTAAGACCGCCACAGAGTCTACAATAGCGGCAAAGCCAACGGAAGAAACCAAGCGTACCGAAACAACAAAAGCGACAGAGCCATCGGCGGCGGAAAACACCGAGGAAAACGAATGCATCACCATAGTGGAAACGGACGAACCGCCGAAAGAGGAAATCATAATCCCACCCAAACCGAGTGCTGATTTGGAACAGGCGGAAATCAAGCAAGAGCTTGAAAGTATCACGACAAGAATTGCCGAAATGGATATGCGAGATATTTGCGTTAGAGAGTTCATTGCGAACGCAAAGAAAATTGTGGATATGGATAAACTAACTCCGAAAATCCTTCGGGCATTTGTCCTCCGCATAGATGTATATGAGAAAGCAGAGAAATTCTCACGCAAATGCGGAAACTATATCGAAATTCACTACACCTTCCAACCAAAACCTCGCACAACCTCCGAAACGGCAGTATCCACAATAGCGGTTCTACCGATGGAACTGCAAATGGCAGCATTAAATGCCTAAAAACAGCAGTAACCGGAAGGCATTATGCCTTCCGGTTACATACCGCACCATTTACTCCGTTAAGAACAACGGGCAAAACGGCGCACGCGTTTTGTTTTACTGCTTATTTTACTACTTGTTTTGCCGCACACGCTCCGAGTGCTATGTGTTCTTTGCGTTCTATTGCTCGGGCGACAGGCGAGCTCGGGTTAGTAGCTTCGTTATTTATTTTTCGAAATTCTTGCGGTAATTAATATAGTCGGAATACAGGTTTTCGGCATCTGGGTGGCCGAGCGGCGCAATACTTCCCGGCCTGCTCATTAATCCGGGGTACTGATATATAAAGATTTCCTCTACGTAAGGGGACATTGCCTCGAGCTGCTTACGCACGCGTTCGAACGGAGCGGGGAGCAACGCAGATTGATATACCTTCCCTTCGAAGCGGAAAACCTCTGCATTGCCGCAAAGAATCGAGCGGCCCGCTTTATCGTGCGCTTTTTTAAGCGCTTCGAAATATGCCGCAGTATCGGTATATGAGCTTTTTTGAACGCCGACCTCGTCTTGATAAGCACATATATCCACGTCAAGCCGTTCGAGATCGCTGATATATTTATCGTCGGCAATTAAATCCTTCGTGCCGTACGGGCCGATAAGCGATTTAAAGCGTTTTCCGAGCTTGTGCATCTCGTCAGATGAAAAGTTCACGTATTGGATAAACTCTTCGTCCATATGTCCGTTTATCCAGGATTCGTCCGGATAGTACCAACCGTAAAAGCTGTTATGGTGACCGTAAAGCTCGGTGAGCTCGTTCATCGCAACGCACGTACGGCGGAGGATTTCCGCGCTCGACATTATTTCGCGCGGGTCGGTCATCGTGCGATAACGCGGAAGCCAATCGCCATAGAAGCCGTTGCTTAAAAATATATTAAGCCCTACCTTGTCGGCTTCGTCGAGAACAACCTCGATAGGATCATTGCAGGCAAGCTCCCAACGTTCCGGAAACACCGAGGATTTGAAATAGGTTTTATTATAAAGCGAAGTGCAAAGCAACGCCGCATATTTCATACCGAATTCCTTCATCTCGCGGATCTTTGCCCGCCACTGCTCTTCGGTGAAATTGTGCAGAGTTTCGTCCCAATATATGCCTTCCTTTGAGTTGTGGTGGCGAAATTCGAACCAGGTTCCCGTTATCGGCTTTGTGTATTTGAATTCCATATGGTTTCTCCGATTTTTAAGTTATATTTTTATTATTTTCGCTATTTGACTTTGGGTAGCGTTTGGAAGCAGCGCTTGAAGATGAGAGATAATTTTTTGCTTTGATTCCTCGGGGTCGGTTTTATAGGCAGAGGTGATATAATCGTATCCGAAGAAGTGCTCGGGGGTTGTGTATTGCGCCACGCCCCAACCGTATGGGCTGCCGTGCTTATCGAGCATATAAACAAAGTCCGCAACGCAAATATAGCTTTGCATTTGAAGGCGTGTGATAACGGTATCGAATCCCTTATTGCCGCCTTTAACGTAGTTGCAAATCGCTTTTAGCTCCTTCGAAAGAATTATTTCGTGCTCTGCAACCGTTTCGAACAAATCCTTGTCTTTATAATAAACCAAGCCGTCGTCGCAACGGGCGTCGAAATCGTATCCGTCGCGGCGGAAGTTTGCAAAATCGGGAATCCATTTTTTGCTTATATACCCAGCCTTGCCGCCGAAGAATTTGCCATAGATGCAACGGCCGCTTTGTGCTGCCGGCCCTTTCCATTCCCAAGGTCCTTCGAGGTCGGTAAACCAAAGCTCGCTCGGACACATTTCCTCGATCGAGAAGCCATTTATTGAATTTTTGAAAAACGGCAGAAATCCGTAATGCTCGACTGCATCCAGCAGCTCATCGACGTTTCGTATCATTTGTTTTTCACCTATAAAATTATATCGAAATCGTATTTATCGTCAATAAGAATATAGTTAGCGTTATGCTCTTTGGCAAGAGCATAAAAGTTAGCGTTATCCTCCAGCACGCTTTCCAAAGTGCACCAATCGTCGATTCGACTTTCGATTGCACTTTCGTATTTCTTTATGTCGGAAAAGTGAGTTTTTATATAGCGCTCGCTCATTATTAGGCAATAGTATTTGATGTTTTTAAGATAATCGCTTTCGAAATCCTTTTCCCAACCGAAAGGAATATAGCAACCCTCGACAACCAAGTTTTGATTGTTCTCGATTGCGGTTTTAATCATTTCGCGGACGATTGGCCAAAGATACGCGGTCAATTCGGCATCATCGCTCATTGGAGTGAGGTTGGTGTTACCGCTGCGGATCAAGCCCATTTTAAGATGGTCGATTGAAAGATAGGGATATTTATATTTTTCAAGCAATTTTTGTGCAAGCAGGGTTTTTCCCGTATGTGATGCGCCTGTGATTAAAACAATCATCGTTTTTGCCCCTTCTATCTCTGAGTTGCGAATATTATATCATTATTTATATTGTTTTTCAATATAAATATAAAAGCGCGGCAAAGCGTTTTGCGCAAGCCGTGTTCGTTTATTTTCGTAGTTCTTTTATCATTTGCGGATTTCCGAAATACTTTAACATATTACATCATCAAAACGTTTTTCGGTGCAGCATATCCCTTTTTATTATTTTGCATAAAAAAGCGTTGCAAAAAATGTTTAAATCTATAATTCTTATTATTGATTTTGTGAAAAATCTATAGTATTATAAGAATGGCATTGTAAGGAATTTAATTAAGAAAGAGGTTTTAAACATGGCTAACATCGATCTTAGCAAGTACGGTATTTCCGGCACTACCGAAATCGTTCATAACCCCTCCTACGAAGTACTCTTCGCAGAAGAAACCAAGCCCGAGCTTGAAGGCTACGAAAAGGGTCAGGTAAGCGAACTTGGCGCTGTTAACGTAATGACCGGTATCTACACCGGCCGTTCGCCCAAAGACAAGTATATCGTTATGGACGAAAACTCCAAGGACACCGTTTGGTGGACCTCCGACGAATACAAGAACGACAACCACCCCGCTTCTATCGAAACCTGGAACGTTTTGAAGGATCTTGCTGTTAAGGAGCTCTCCAACAAGAGACTCTTTGTTGTTGACGCATTCTGCGGCGCTAACAAGGACACCAGAATGGCAGTTCGTTTCATCGTTGAGGTTGCTTGGCAGGCTCACTTCATCAAGAATATGTTCATTATTCCTTCTGATGAAGAGCTCGCAACCTTCGAACCCGATTTCGTAGTATACAACGCATCCAAGGCAAAGGTTGACAACTACAAGGAGCTCGGCCTTAACTCCGAAACCGCAGTTGTATTCAACATCACCTCTCGCGAGCAGGTTATTCTTAACACCTGGTACGGCGGCGAAATGAAGAAGGGTATGTTCTCGATGATGAACTACTACCTCCCCTTGAAGGGCATCGCTTCCATGCACTGCTCCGCAAACACCGATATGAACGGCGAAAACACCGCTCTCTTCTTCGGTCTCTCCGGTACCGGTAAGACCACCCTTTCCACCGATCCCAAGCGTCTCCTTATCGGTGACGACGAACACGGCTGGGACGACAACGGCGTAT
>JAFTTN010000086.1 GCA_017466805.1 Clostridia bacterium | reverse complement strand
AGCAGTTTTGCGCGTATGCGATTTGTTCTGTAACGACGGCGAAAAACGAAGGAATACCAACGTATTTCAAGGCTTTTTGACTAAGTTACAGGGCAAAACGGTAGCGCAAAACCGTTTTCTCACTGTGGCGCATCGCCCAAGGCGTATTATTATAAATTCAAAACGTATTCCTCGGCGGAGCGGACACCGTCGATAGCGGCGGAAATTATTCCGCCCGCGTAGCCCGCGCCCTCGCCGAGAGGGTAAATGCCTTTTATATTGCTTTGTCGGTCGTCGAAGCGTTTTATACGTATCGGCGAGCTGGTTCGGCTTTCGATTGCGGTAATTATTGCGCTGTCGCTGTCGAAGCCTTTTATTTTTTTGCCGAATTCACGCAGTGCCTCGCGGAAGGAATCGTTTATTTCCTTCGAAAACAGCTTGGAAATATCGCAATATTTAACCCCGCGCGGATAGGTTGGGGAAATATTGCTTTTTTTTACTTCGCCGCCGAAATATTCGCAAAGCGTCATTGCGGGTGCGGTAAAATCGCTGCCGCCCATTTCAAACGCAAGCCGCTCGAGCTTTTCGCGGTAATCGTAGCCCGCAAAAAGATTATCGCCTATATCCTTTTGCAAAATTTCGCAAAGAATCGCGCTGTTTGCGTTTCTTCCGTCGCGCGCGTGGTAGCTCATACCGTTGGTAACAAGCCTGCCGTTTTCGCTTGCCGCGGCAACCACGTGTCCGCCGGGGCACATACAAAAGCTGTAAACCGTTCTGCCGCTTTTGCAATGGGTAAAAAGCTTGTATTCGGCAGGGGGCAGGTAGCGGAAATCGGCGTTTTTGCCGTATTGCGATTCGTTTATATCGCTTTGCAGATGCTCGATACGAAAACCGACCGAGAAGGGCTTTTGCTCTAATTCCGCCCCGTGTGAGTATAGCATTTCGGCAATATTGCGTGCCGATTGACCGGTTGCGAGAAAGAGCGAATCGGTTTCGATTCTTCGGCTTGAGGTTACGACGGCGGAAAGCGCGCCGTTTTCGGTGACTATATCCAAAAGCTGTGTTTCGAACAAAATTTCACCGCCGAGCGATATGATTTCCTCGCGCAGAGCCTTGACCACGTTCCGCAGAAGGTCGGTGCCGATGTGCGCCTTTGCGTTGTAAAGCGTTTCCTTCGGTGCGCCCGCCTTTACCAGCTCGCGCAGGACGAAAAGACCGCGGAAGGATTTATCCTTAACAAGCGTGTTGAGCTTTCCGTCGGAAAAAGCGCCCGCGCCGCCTTCGCCGTATTGAATGTTCGAATTTTCGTTCAGATCGCCGCCGCCGAAAAATATATCGACGTCACGCGCGCGCTCCTCGACGCATTTTCCGCGCTCGAGCACTATCGGGCGCATACCCGACCTTGCCAAGCAGAGCGCGGCAAAAATACCCGCAGGGCCGAAGCCGGCTACAATCGGGCGCTTTTGCGGCGATTTTTTTGTTTTCGGGAAGGAATATTCCTGCTCGGGAACGGCAACGCAGCCGCCGCAGCGTTCGGCAATAGCCTGCTCGTTTACCCCGTTTGCAAAAATATCCACCGAATATATAAATTTCGCTTTGCCGCGGCGTGCATCGAGCGATTTTTTGCGTATTTCGTAATCGAAGCTGCCTATCGGCAGGCATAAAAGGCGCGCAAGGTCCTCTTCAAGAGGAAGAGCGTCCCCGCGCGGAGAACGCTCTAAATTTAACTTTATCATTACTTAAGGTTGTTCTTTTCGAGCCAAGCAACGTAATCCTGATAAAGCTTAACCGAATCGGGATGGCCCATATAAGCGGTGGTGCCGGGCTTGTTGAACATACCCTGATACTGATATATAAGGATTTCGTCAACGTAGGGCGAAATGCTCTGTATCTGGCGGTCGATACGTTCCATATTTGCGGCGTAGAGCGCGCTTCTGTAAACGTCGCCTTCGAATTCGAACACTTCCATATCTGCCCAGAGTGCGCCTCTGCCGGCTTTATCGTGCGCCTTGCGGAGCGCTTCATAGAACTTGTAGGTTTCCTCGGGCTTGGATTTGCGAACGCCGATTTCGTCCTGATAAGCGATAATATCGCAATCGAGGCTTTCGAGCTGAGCGATATATTTATCGTCTGCTACGAGGCTGTTCGTGCCGTAGGGTGCGATAAGCATTTTGAGCTTGGGATCGATAGTTCTGCCGAACGCCGAATAGGTGTTGACGTATTTGATAAAGCGTTCGTCGTAATAGGGGTAAATACCGGTTTCATCGGGTAGATACCAGCCGTAGAAGGATTCGTGGTGACCGTATTGTGCATAGAGCTCTTCCATCGCCTTGAATGCGCGCGCGGTAACCTCGGGGCTGATCATATTATTAATAGTTTGATCCCAAACGCCGTAATAGCCGCAGGAAACGAATACCTTTATTCCGTTTCTGTCGGCAGCGCGGAGAAGTGCGCCGATAGGGTCCTTCGCGCCCATATCGTAAAAGGGATAAATATCGGTTTTGTAGTAGGAAAACGCGGTGTTATCGTAAACCTGCGAGGTGGTAAGAAGAACGATATACTTCATACCGAGCTCTGCGATTTCGTCTACCTTTGCTTCCCATTGCTCGTCGGTGAACCAACGGCAAATCGGGTTCCAATATTTTCCTTCGGGAATATTGTGGTGCTGAAATTCAAACCAAGTACCTGTAATCTTTTTAAGCATGGAAGCAGTTCCTTTCGTGCAATTTATTTCTGCCTTTAGAATAACATTTTGGTTTACTTTTTTCAATAGTTTTTTCAAAAAACGGTTGCCTGCGGCGGCAAAATAAATTATAATAAATAAAAAGCGGTTTTAAAAGAGAGGCAAAAGCTGTGAAAAGACTTGTTTGCGCATTGATTTCTTCGCTGGTTATCCTTTGCGGTATGCAAATATTCGCTTTGTCGGAATCCGAAAAGCCAAAGGTGGTTGCGTTTGGCGACAGCATTACCGCGGCGGACAAATGGCAAAAATATATCGAGCAGGAATACGGAATAGACATAATCAACAGAGGCGTGGGCGGCGACAGCACCCATACCGCTATGGCGCGGTTTAGGCAGGAGGTTATATACAGCTCGGCGGATATAGTCTTTATAAGCCTCGGCACGAACGACGCCGCTATCGATATGGAAAAGCATACTCCGCTCGAGGAATACAAGGAAAACCTGCGCCGGTTTATCGACCAATGCAAAAATGCGGGCGTGAAGGTGATATTGAATATTCCCACGCCGATAGTCGACGAGCCCTATCTTACCCGTCACGACCCCGAGCCCTTTTTGGAATACGGCGGGCCGAACGGTCTGCTTGCCCTTTATGCGCAGGCGGCAAGAGAGGTTGCTGTCGAAAAGAACGTGGTTTACGCCGATATAAACGCAGCCTTCCTTGCAACCGACGATTACACGAAATATTTCCCCGACGGCATTCACCCGAACGATGCGGGATATAAGATTTATGCAGAATGCGTGCTTTCGGTTTACGAGCGGCTGTGGATCGGCGATATAAACGGCGACGGAAACGTAAACCAATACGACTATATTCTTGCAAGGCGAGCCTATTTCGAAACGATAGTGCTTGACGAAAAGCAGAAAACCCGCGCTGACGTCAACTGCGACGGAAAAAACGACCAATACGATTACGTTCTTATAAAGCGCGCCTACTTCGGCACCTATACGCTTTTGGGAAATTGAGCGATTAGAAGGGCGATGCACCATAGTGATAAATCGCCTTAAAACCGCCATTTTTGCACAATACTGCATCAAAAATCCGCGATATACGCTCGTAGTATCGCGGATTTCTTCTTTGTCTTGCGACAAAACTTTCTGATTTTAAGGTGCGTAGCAGTTTTGCGCGTATGCGATTTGTTCCGTAACGACGGCGAAAAACGAAGGAATACTAACGTATTTCAAGGCTTTTTGACTAAGTTACAGGGCAAAACGGTAGCGCAAAACCGTTTTCTCACTGTGGCGCATCGCCCAAAACAGCTCTTTTTTATTAAAAATCCTTGTGCAATATCGGCGATATGCGTTTATAGATAAGCGCGGTGATAAGCGAGGTGAGCACGCCTTTAACAAGATTGAACGGAACCGTTGCCAGCAGAATAAGCTTGGAAAGGTCGGTGATATTTGGGTTGGCCTTGTTGCCGAGCCCGATTATCGTTTCCATACTAAAGCCCATAAAGCGAACGTAGGCGGGGATCATTATATAATAATTCACAAAAGCGCTGACTATTGCGAGCGAAAGGGTGGCAACACACATACCGATAACCGCGCCCGAAAGGCTTTTTTTGTGCTTGTATATAAGCGACGCGGGCAGAGCGAAGGCAACGCCCATTAAAAAGTTCGAAAGCTCGCCGACGAACGCCGTGTCGGTGCCGTTGATTATTAGGTTTAAAAGGATTTTAACCAGCTCGGTCCAGACAGCCGCCATCGGTCCGAGCGCAAAGCCGGCAACCAGAACCGCAACCTCGCTGAAATTAAGCTCGTAGAATGCGGGCGCGAAGGGAAGCGGAAATTCCAAAAGCATTAAAAGCGTTGCTATTGCGCCAAGGCAGGCGATTTTGGTTATATAAACCGTGTGTTTTCTTTGTTTCATAAAAAATACCCCCGAAAGAAAGCTTCGGGGGTTGAAAACGGCGCAAAAACGGCGCAAAGGCACAGCGTATTGCCAAGAATTCATCTTCTCTCATCTCGACTTTTACGATCGGTACCGGAATCTAACCGGTTCGTGCTTAAAAAAGCTCGCGGACTGTACCGCCGGTGAGGAAACAAACCTCGCCCCGAAGACGTATTTACAGTAACATTATATTCATTTGACGGCGATTGTCAAGAGTTGACTTCATTAAACTTTTGTGCTATACTGTTTGACACAAAAAAAGCATATTAACAGGGTGAAATTATGAGCCACGAGAATACTAATTGGTCGCAAAGCGTTGCGGGCGTATGTATAAAGGACGGCTGTGTGCTGCTTGCAAGGCACACCTACGGAAGCGGCAAGGGAAAGCTGATAATTCCCGGCGGCTACGTTGAAATCGGCGAAGCACCGCAGGCGGCGGTTGCGCGTGAATATATGGAGGAAACCGGCGTTACGGTCGAGGCGCGCGAAATTATCGGTATCCGATTCAATGCGCGCGATTGGTACGTCGTTTTCTCGGTTGAATATATATCGGGCGAGCCGCGCTCGGATGGCGACGAAAACAGCGAGGTTTTGTGGGTGGATATTTCCGAGGCGCTTGAGCGCGAGGACGTTCCCGCACTTACGAAATCGATGATAAGGCAGGCGTTGAAGGAAAAGCCCTTTAAGCGTCTTGCATACGAGGGCAAGCACGAGCCCAATTCTTTATACGGAGTGGAATAATATGAGCGAAAAATTTGCACGTTTTTGCTTAAAGCACAAAGTCTTGGGCAGAATTATTGCCTTTTTGATGTATGCGATTCCCTTTACGGTTATATTTTACGTGTTCGGTGCGGGTGTATCTGCCTACGTAATCGCTTATTGCGTTATTGCGGTGGTTACGATATTTATGACAAGCGCCGTACCCGCGGTGCTTACCACTCCCGCGCTGAAAATGCTTACCGATAAATGCGATCCCTACCCCTTGCTCGAGGCGTGCGACGAGATATTGCAATACGTTAAGCTTCCGAACGAGATTTTAACGGCAACGCTCAACCGCTGTGTAGCGCTTGCGTTTATCGGCAGACACCAAGAAAACTACGATATACTTAAATCGATTGCAATAGATTCCTATAACGGCTTGCCGGCATCGATAAAATACACCTACTACAACAACCTTGCCGATGCCGCACTTACGCTTGACGATATCGAAACGGCGGAATTTGCGTTTGCAAAAAGCAAGGAATGCCATTCCGCAATAAAGAACAAAAAGCTTTATGCGCAATATGCCGATGCAAACAGTTTTTTGCAGGTTGTCTTTTGTATTAAAAGGGGCGAATTCGAATCGGCTTTGGCTTTGTTAAAGGGTGTCGATACGGCAAGCGTTTCGAGAAGCGTGAACGTGGCTTATCTTTTTGCGAAGATAAATATCGGACTCGGAAAACTCGAAAGAGCAAAAACCGACCTTGAATACGTTATCGCAACCGGAAACAAGCTTTGCTGTGTAGAGGAAGCAAAAAGGCTGTTGCAGGAAATTTCGCAATAAAACAGCAAAGACCTATTAAAATATCACTTGTGTTTATTGAAAAACAACGGCGTAAGTGATATAATAGCGAAAAACCGAAAACGGAGGTTTTATATGAAGATCATTATTGTCGGCTGCGGCAAAATAGGTACTTCGATAATCGAAAGCCTTGTCGGAGAGGGAAGCGACGTCGTTGCTGTCGATTCCTCGCCCGCCGTTATTGAAGAAATAGGTAATATATACGACGTTATGTGCGTTTGCGGTAACGGTGCGGACACCGAAACGCTTTTGGAGGCGGGTGTTTCCAAATGCGACCTTTTCGTTGCCGTTACCAATTCCGACGAGCTGAATATGCTTGCCTGCTTTGTTGCCGAAAGAATGGGCGCGAAGCACACTATCGCTCGTATACGCAAGCCCGAATATAACGATAAAAGTCTTGACTTTTTGAGCAAGCAGCTTGGGCTTACCGTTTCGATAAACCCCGAATGGATGGCGGCAAAGGAGCTTTACAATATTTTAAAGCTTCCCGCGGCGGTTAATATAGAAAACTTTTCGGGCGGTAATTTGGAAATGGTCGAGCTGCGCTTGAAGCAGGAATCGATTCTCGACGGACTTTCGCTTATCGAGCTTCGTAAAAAATACAATGCAAAATTCCTTGTATGTGCGGTACAGCGCGGCGACGAGGTATATATCCCCGACGGTAATTTCGTATTAAAAAGCGGCGACAGAATCGGTATAACCGCGCAGACCTCGGAAATACAAAAGCTTTTGCGTATGCTTAATTTAATGCAGAACTCGGCAAAAAGCGTTATGATACTCGGCGCGAGCCGCGTTGCGTATTACCTTGCAAAGCGTTTGATAAACAGCGGCAACCATGTTGTCGTTATCGATAAAAACGAGCAGGTTTGCGAGGAATTTGCGGCACAGCTTCCCGAAGCGGTGGTTATTTGCGGCGACGGAAGCGAGCAGGAGCTTTTGCTCGAGGAGGGCTTGGGCACGACCGACGCGTTCGTTGCGCTTAGCGGTATGGACGAGCTTAATATTCTTATTTCGATATTCGCGCAGAGCCAGAACGTTCCCAAGGTTATTTCTAAGGTGAACCGTGCACAGCTTGCCTCTTTGGCGGACAATTTGGGCTTGGATTGCATCGTTTCGCCCAAAAAGACGGTTTCCGACGTGCTTTCGCGCTATGCGAGAGCGATAAAAAATTCGCAGGGAAGCAACAGCATCGAAACGCTTTACAGGCTTATGGACGGCGGAGTAGAGGCGATAGAATTCAACGTAAGCAAGGAGTTCAAGGGTATAAAAACACCGCTGAAGGACCTTGCACTAAAGCCGAACACGCTTATTGCGGGCATTATCCGCGGGCGCAAATCGATAATTCCCGGCGGTATGGACGAAATACTTGCGGGCGACAGAGTTGTGGTGATAGTTGCGGGACAGCAGCTTATCGACCTTGACGATATATTAAGATAAGGCGGCCTTATATGAACAGAAAAATGGTGTTTTATATGTTCGGCCGCATTGGACAGATAGTGGGCGCACTGCTTCTGCTCCCCGCAATAGTTGCGGTAATATACGGCGAGCATACACAGCTATGGTCGTTTATAGCAACCGCGGCGTTGGCGATTGCGGCGGGTACGGTGATTGCAGCGTGCTGCCGCACCAAAAACAAGGTTATATACGCAAAAGAAGGCTTTGCGATAGTAAGCTTGGCGTGGATATGTATGTCCGCCGTCGGCGCACTGCCGTTTTATATAAGCGGCGAAATCGGCTCGTATATCGATGCGCTTTTCGAAACGGTAAGCGGCTTTACCACCACGGGCGCGAGTATATTGCGCGATATCGAGGCGATGAGCAAAAGTATGCTTTTCTGGCGCAGCTTTACCCACTGGGTCGGCGGTATGGGCGTGCTTGTGTTCGTTATGGCGATAGTTTCGAATATGACCGACCGTTCGATACACATTATGCGTGCCGAAATGCCGGGCCCGGTTGTCGGCAAGCTGCTTCCGCGCGGGCGCGATACGGCAAAAATACTTTATCTTATCTATATCGCAATGACTCTTGTTCAGATAGTTTTGCTGTCTTTGGGCGATATGGATCTTTTCGAAAGCATCGTTCACACCTTCGGTACTGCGGGTACGGGTGGCTTTTCGGTCAAATCGGCAAGCATCGGCGCGTACAGCGATTATTCGCAAATAGTTATCGGCGTGTTTATGCTGTTGTTCGGTGTAAACTTCAACCTTTATTTTCTGCTTCTTATCGGCAGATTCAAAACCGTGCTTAAAAGCACAGAGCTTTGGGCTTATCTTGCAATAGCGGCTTCGGGTGTTGCGGTAATAACGCTTAATATTCTGCCGCAATACAGCGATTTCGGCTCTGCTTTAAAAGATTCCTTCTTCCAAACCTCGTCGATAATGACAACCACGGGCTATTCCACCGCGAATTTCGATCTTTGGCCCTCGCTGTCGAAGGGCGTGCTTTTGATACTTATGTGCATAGGCAGTTGCGCAGGGTCGACGGCGGGCGGATTAAAGGTTTCGCGCGTGGTGCTTCTGTTCAAGCTTGTGCTCGGCGAAATCAAGCGTATGCTCCACCCGCGTGCCGTAACCTCGGTAAAATTCGAGGGCAAGGCGGTCGATAAGCATACCCTAAACAGCGTGCTTATATATTTTGCAGTATACGTTTTCTGCGTTGTCACCGCGTTTCTTGCGGTAAGCTTCGAACCGTTCAGCTTCGATACCAACTTTTCGGCGGTTCTCGCGACCTTTAACAATATCGGTCCCGGCTTGGGCGGTGTCGGCCCCTATGGCAGCTTTGCCGATTACAGCGGATTTTCGAAGCTGGTCTTTTCGCTTGCGATGCTTATGGGCAGGCTTGAAATATTCCCGCTTATAATCGCGCTTTCGCCTACCACCTGGAGAAAAAGCAGATAAAAGATAATAAAAAAATGAGGACTTCGAAAAGTCCTCATTTTTGTTATCATTAATTACTGAACGTCGTAGCTTTCGATGCACTTATCGATATCCGATTGGATAACTTCCTTCTTTGCTTCGAAGGAGGAAACGATGTTGGTGCTGTTGGTGGACATAAGGTCGGAAATCATCGAGCCGATGCCGCCGAAGTCGTAAATAATACCGAGGTCGTAAACGACGTTATCGAATACCAAGTCGAGCATTTCGCCGGATTCGTCATCGCGGAGGTCGCGGAACTTAAGAGTGGTTTCGTAGTATGCGGGAGTGATGTGCTTCATACCGCCGAACGCCATAACCTCGAGCATAAATGCCGAGTATTCTGCTTCTTCCTTGGTGAGCGAGGTGGGAATTACTGCACAGTAAGCCCATCTTGCAGAGCAGTAGGTGTAATAGGTATCCTGTTCTTCGGTCATAAGCGGGAAGGGTACGATACCGAATTCGTCGGCGTCATCGTATGCACGGAGCTTTTTGATAGCCGAGAACGCGCTGGTTCTGAAGAGTGCGCGGTTCTGACCGAATACGTCGAGCGATACTACCCAGATGTTGCTGCCGTCGTTAACGGTGTTGCAGTGGAAGCACCATTCGTCCTTAAGCTGAAGGTTTTGAAGAATCTTCTGGATAAGGGTGGTGGAAGCGGTGTCGTCGAAGGTGATTATGGGAAGGTCGTCGGAGTCCTTGGAGATATAGTTCTTGCCGCTTGCGATAAAGAACGCCGAAACGTCGCCCCAAGAGGAAGACATACCCCAAGTATCGTTATAGGTCATACCGGAGGTGCCGTCGGTGTCCGCAGTAACCTCGCGGCTCATTTCGATCATCTTATCGAAGGTCCATTCCTTCTTTTCAACCATATCGTAAAGGTTTACGTCGGGGAAACGGGATTTAAGAATTTCCTTGTTGAAGGTGATAGCGGTGGAAACGATCTTGGGCATAATCGAAATATCGCCGGTGGTGAAATAGAGCTTGTTGCCTATCGAGAGCGATTCGGTTGCCGATTTATCCCACCAGGGCTGATCGAAGTGGAGATAATCGGAGAATTCGTTAAGGTCCCAAAGATAGCCTTCCTGTGCAAGCGTTGCAGCAGCGGGCATAAAGGGAAGAGCCGCATCGTACATACGAAGGTCGGAGGTAATATCTTCCTTAAGGTCTGCCTGAACGTCGGAAACGGGAACGCCTTTAACGGTAACGCCGTATTTTGCAAGAATTTCGTCGTTTCTTCTCTTTACAGCTTCGTTAAGCGATGCATCGGTGGTGGAGTAGAGGTCGGGCTCTACGTCTTCGCAGTAGTAGGTGGTCTGAACCTCATCCGAGTAGATGAGTACCGAAAATTCCTTGTACTCTTCATCGGTCCATTTGAATTCGGGCATGGTAACGTAATCTTCGATGTTGTCACCCTTGGTTTCTGCTTGGCTTGCTGCGCTGGATTCATCATCGCCATCGCCGCCGCAGGCTACCAAAAAGGCAGAGGTTGCGAGCATAAGCAGGCAGAGCAGCATCGAAAGAATTCTCTTTGCGGTCATGAATGCATTTCTCCTTTTTATATTCAAAATAAGATGATATATTTTACCATACAATCGCCGACTTGTCAAGACGGACAAGAAGAGCGCATTTGCACAAAAAAGAACTGTGCGATTTGGCGTTTCGCACAGTTCCTGTTATAAATTTGTAATTATCTTGCCATTACGCGAACGATACCCTTGATTGCCGAAATATCCGAAATAACCTTTTCGGTAATAACGTTGTTGGTATCGAAGATAGAAACCGCGTTGTTGCCCTTTGCCTGCGAAAGAAGCGATTCGATATTTACGTTATCGCTTGCGAGCGCGCCGGATATTTGGGTAATTATATTGGGAATGTTCTCGTGAAGAACGATAACACGGTTGCTTTCGGTTCTGGGAAGCACGATTTCGGGATAGTTTACGCTGTTGCGGATATTGCCGTTTTCGATATAATCGATAAGCTGCTCTGCCGCCATAACCGCGCAGTTATCCTCGGATTCGGGGGTAGACGCGCCGAGGTGGGGGATACATACGACGTGGGGAATACCCAAAAGCTCATCGCAGGGGAAATCGGTAACGTAGGAAGCAACCTTGCCGCTTTCGAGCGCTTCGATAAGGTCGGGAATATTTGCCAAATCCCCGCGCGAAAGGTTAATAATACGCACGCCGTCCTTCATTTTTGCAATGTTTTCTTTGTTTATAATGCCCTTTGTGGTGGGAAGCGAGGGGATGTGATAGGTGATATAATCCGCCTCTGCATAGATTGCATCGTAATCGTCCGCCTTGCGTACCGCGCGCGAGATAGACCAAGCGTTTTTAACGGTAATATAGGGGTCGCAGCCGATAACCTTCATTTTTATATCGCTTGCGGCGTTTGCAACCATACCGCCGATTGCGCCCAAGCCGATAACGCCGAGCGTTTTGCCCTTGATTTCGGGGCCGACGAATTTGCTTTTGCCCTTTTCGACCTGCTTTGCAACGTCGGGCGTGCCTTTAAGACCGAGCGCCCAGTTTACACCGCCGACTATATCGCGCGAGGCGAGAAGCAACGCGGCAAGCGCGAGCTCTTTAACACCGTTTGCGTTTGCGCCGGGGGTATTGAAAACGACGATACCGTTTTCGGAGCAACGGTCGATAGGAATGTTATTTACGCCTGCACCGGCGCGGGCGATAGCCAAAAGCTCCTTGCCGAAGGGCTCATCGTGAAGCGCGGCGCTTCTTACAAGTATGCCCTCGGGATTTTCCACCGTTTCCGAAACGGTGTATTTTTCGTTATCGAATACGTCAAGACCAACCTTGCTGATCTTGTTGTAAAGCTTAATATTAGCCATTATGCGTTCTCCTTTTCGTAGTTGCTCATAAATTCAACCAGCTTTTCAACGCCCTCGACCGGCATTGCGTTATAGATAGACGCACGCATACCGCCTACAACGCGGTGGCCTTTGAGGTTTACAAAGCCCGCCTTGCTTGCCGCCGAAACGAAAGCCTTATCCTTATCGGCATCGCCGGTGACGAAGCAAACGTTCATAAGCGAGCGCACGTTCTTTTCCGCGGTCGGCTTAAAGAGCTTGGAATTATCGAGATAATCGTAAAGGATGCTTGCCTTTTTGATATTGATCTTTTCGCGTTCTTCGAGTCCGCCGGTTTCCAAAAGCCATTTGAAAACGAGGCCTGCAACGTAGATAGAATAGCAGGGAGGAGTGTTGTACATAGAGCCGTTATCTGCCTGAACCTTGTAGTCGAGCATTACGGGAGTACCCTCGCGCGCGTTGCCGAGAAGGTCTTCACGCACGATAACCACGGTAAGACCCGAGGGGCCCATATTCTTCTGTGCGCCGGCATAGATAAGGCCGAACTTCGAAACGTCAACGGGGCGGGAGAGAATGCCCGAGGACATATCCGCTACCAAGGGAATATCGCCGGTTTCGGGGATATAATCGTAGCAGGTGCCGAAAATGGTGTTGTTATAGCAGATGTGAACGTAGTCTGCGTCTGCCGAAAATTCGGTAACCTTGGGGATATAGGTGAAGTTTTTATCCTTGGAGGAGGCAATAACGTTTACTTCGCCAAACTTCGCCGCTTCTTCGGCAGCCTTTTTCGAGAACTGACCCGAAACGATATAATCTGCCTTGCGGTTTTTGTTCATAAGGTTAAGAGGAACTGCGGAAAACTGCTGGGTTGCGCCGCCCTGAAGGAAGAGCACCTTGTAGTTTTCGGGAATGTTCATCAATTTGCGGAGGTTTGCTTCGGCCTCATCGATAATGCCCTGATAAACGGGGGAACGGTGCGACATTTCCATAACCGACATACCGCTGCCGTTGTAGTTCATCATTTCGTTGGCTGCCTGTTCAAGCACGCTTTCGGGGAGCATCGAAGGACCTGCGGAAAAGTTGTAAACGCGTTGCATAACTGAATCTCCTTAAATATATAAAAGAAAAAAATATATAAAATAAAAATATTATTTCATTATAAACTATAATAACTCTTTATCGCGCTAAAGTCAATAGAAAAATCAATAGTATTTTAGCGTCGAAAACAATATTTTCTGTTACTGTTGACATAGCACTGCAGTTTTGGTAAAATGAAGATAAAGAAGCACGAACACATTTGTGCGCAAAAACACAAAAAGGCGGTATAATATGCAGAAAAAGCTTGGTTTTGGTATAATCGGTTGCGGCATTATTGCCGATTTCCACGCGAACGCAATACACGAATTAAGTGCGGAAGCAGAGCTTGTCGGGGTATGCGACGTCGTTTTCGACGCCGCCGAAAAGTTTGCGCACCGTCACCGCACCTCTGCCTTTAAAAACGAAGCCGAGCTTCTTGCAAGCAAGGAAATCGACATCGTTTGCATCTGCACCCCAAGCGGATACCATCATTCCTCGGTGGTGGCTGCGGCGCTCGCCGGCAAGCATATTATATGCGAAAAGCCGCTTGCAATAAACAAAGAACAGCTCGACAAAGTCGAATCGGTTTGCAAAAATTCGGGCGTGACCGTTTCGGTAATTTCGCAAAACCGCTATGCAAAAAGCATCAGAAGGGTTAAAAGCGCGATAGACCAAGGTCTTTTGGGCAGAATAGTTTGCGCAGACATATATATGAAATATTATCGCTCGCAGGAATATTACGACAGCGGCTCCTGGCGCGGCACGAAGCGTATCGACGGCGGCGGAGCGTTGATGAACCAAGGTATTCACGGCGTAGACCTTTTGCTGTATCTTGCGGGTGAAATAAAAAGCGTTTATGCGCTTTCGAAAACGCTTGTACGAAATATCGAGGTCGAGGACACCCTTTCCGCAGTGGTGGAATACGCAAGCGGGGCAACCGGTGTTATACAGGCAACCACCTCGGTTTACCCCGGCTATCCGCGCAGGCTCGATATAAACGGCGAAAACGGCTCGATAGTGCTGGACGAAACCTCGATAGTTCGCTGGGATATTCAAAACGGCGGCGGGCACGACGACGTGGTGCTTATGCCCTCGTTTACAAACGGCGCGGCTACCCCCACCGCAATTTCGAACGACGGACATATTCAGCAGATTTCGGATACTATCCGCTGTATCCGCGAAGGAATCGAACCGCTTTCGAGTCTTGCCGACGGCAGACGCGCGGTCGACGTTATTTTGGCGATATACAAATCCGCCGAAGAGGGCAGAAGAATAGACCTTTAAGCAAGGGAATAAAAGAAAAAACCTCGATGAAAAACCATCGAGGTTTATTTTGTGCATTAAATTATGCTCTTTTTCTTTTGAAAAGATACGCAACGAGCACGCTTGCGCCGTAGACGGCGAAGAATGCAAAGGTTGCAAAGAAGAGCAGTACTATCCACGCGCTTGCCGATGCTTCGGGCGCGGTGGAATGCAAAAGATAGATGCAAAGCATAGAAACGGCATAGTTGATAAAAATATGAAGCGCGCGCTTTGCGTGGGCAGACATACTTTGTATCCTAAAAACGAGGAACGAAAATCCGAACACTACCGAAAACAGCGCGATAACCGCGTTGGCGGCGACCATTCTGTCGGCAAAGGCGGAAATACCGTTTATGCTTACGTTGGTTGCTTCGGTGCCGGCATTTTCCGATGCGGCGGTGATGCCGATGGAAAGAATGGCGGTCCAAAGGAAATTGATAACGGTGTACGCGCCGAAAACGCGCAAGCCGCATTTAAGCAGAGCGACCTTTTTTTCGTCCATTATTTTTTAATGAAGCAGGAGGTCTTTTCGGAAAGTGCTTCGGGAGCGACCGATGCAACGATAACGCATTCGATCTTGTGTGCGGAGGTGATTTTTTCGACCTTGCAAACGAATTCCTCGAAAGCGTTTACGTCGTCGTTGCAAATCTTCAAAGCGCTGTCGATAAAGAGCTCGGTAATATCGTAGTTGCCGGCAAGCATACCGCAAACGAAGCCGTAAAGCTTATCGGCATCGTCAACGCCGTATTCCTGGGTATCTACAAGACGTGCGTGATATTTGATATCGAAGGTGAGCTTTCTGCCGCATTCGATGCAGATAACAACACCGTTGGTTTCTTTGGAAGCCGCGTTAACCGCGTCGATAAGGGTTTTGGTTTTGCCCGTGCCTTTTAATCCTACTATAAGCTGCATAATAAAACTCCGTTCTTCCGGCTGGTAGATTTTTACAGTCCGCACGCGCGCCGGTGCGCTATACGGTACCCGTTAATTCATTTTACTTTATTTCGGTGAAAAAATCAATAGTATTTAAGCAATATTCATAAAAAATTTTAATCAATTAACAAATTATATGATTCTTTCGATTATATTTCGGCAATTTTTGCAAGCAATTCTTCCTTGCCTGCCTCGTAGCCCGGCTTACCGAGCAACGCAAACATATTCTTTTTGTAGGCTTCCACGCCCGGCTGATCGAAGGGGTTTACCTCTAAAATATAGCCCGAAATCGCGCAGGAGGCAAAGAAGAAATAAATAAGCTCGCCCAAGGAATAAGCGTCCTTGCCGCCGAAATCGATTATTAGGCTTTCGGTGCCGCCGTCGCGGTGTGCAAGCAGGGTTCCCATCATTGCCTTTTCGTTGATTTCGTCCATAGTCATACCGGTTAGGAAGTTAAGACCGTCGCCGTTTTCGTTATCGAAGGGGATTTTGGGGGAGCTTTTGTCGGGATTTACCGCGCGCACGATGGTTTCGAACAGAATAGGCGAGCCGTCCTGTACGAACTGACCGAGCGAGTGGAGGTCGGAGCTATAGGTAACGGACGCGGGGAACAGACCTTTTTTGTCCTTACCCTCGCTTTCGCCGAAGAGCTGCTTGAACCATTCGCCCATAAAGCGAAAATCGGGGTCGTAGCTTACCAAAAGCTCGCAGCTTTTGCCCTTTGCGAGCATTACGTTGCGCAGAACCGCATATTTGTACGCCGCGCTGTCGACGCCCGAAGCAAAAATCGAATCACGCATAGCAACCGCGCCGTTCAAAAGCGCATCGGTATCGACGCCCGCAACCGCCGCGGGAAGCAGACCTACCGCGGTGAGCACCGAAAATCTGCCGCCGACGTCATCGGGAATAACGAAGCATTCGTAGCCCTCCTGCTTTGCAAGCGAAAGCAGTGCGCCGCGGTTTGCATCGGTGGTTGCAACTATTCTTTCCGCCGCTTCCTTTTTGCCGTAGCGCGATTCCATATATTCGCGCAGGATTCGAAACGCAACCGCGCTTTCGGTGGTGGTGCCGGATTTGCTTATTACGTTAACGCTTACTCTTTTGCCCTCGCAAAGTGCAAGCACGGTGTTAAGCTCGCAACCCGAAAAGGAGTTGCCGAGGAAGTATACCTCGGGGTTGCCGTCGTTTAATTGATTGTGATAGGGGGTTTTAAGATATTCGATAACCGCGCGTGCACCGAGATAAGAGCCGCCGATGCCTACAACCAAAAGAACATCGCTGTTTGCGCGGATTCTTTCGGCGCAAGCCTTAATGCGAGCGTATTCCTCGCATTCAACGCGAACGCCCAAATCGCGCCAGCCGAGAAAATCGCTGCCCTTGCCGTTCTTTTCGCGCAGGTATCCGTCCGCACGGGCAAGAAGATTGTCGAAGCTTGCAATATCGCAATCGTTTACGCTTTCTGCCTGTTTATATCTGAAATTTACCATTGAAATCATCCTTTGCTGTTAAAAAAATTCCAAAACATTATAGATTAATTTTTTGCGTTTGTCAACCGTATTAATATCGAAAACCCCCGCTTTCTTAACGAAAACGGGAGTTTTTTCGGTTTCGGCTGTCGCGGTAGGTTTATCTTTTTATAGTTTTATTTGATTTCCTCGGGGTGTTCGTAGAGATACACAAACTTTGCTGTGAAAAATTCATCGCCGAGGCCTGCGTGGGCTTCGATTTCCACCGCGTTTCCGTATTCGGTGTACCTTGCGCAAAGCATAATAAAGTGAACAACAAGCTCCGATTCTTGCTCGTCGTTTAAAATTTCAGCGAAATATGCATTCACTGCGTCTGTATAAACCTCCTCGTCAAAGTCGGGAAGCTTGTTGCTGTGCGGGTATCTTTGCAATATATACAATGCAAGGTTTCCGCATTCGTCGAATATTATTTGTATATCCGAAAGCCTTACGTCGTCTTTTTGTCGGATTATTATACATTCGTGTACGCCGCCTTTGATTTGTGAAGGGGTAGGATATATGTATACGGGAGCACCGTATTCGTCAAGGCGCAGCTCGGGGCAAAGCTCTTTCATTGTTTTTAAAGCGCGCTCATATCCGGTGTATTCATCCACCTCGTCTTCATATATAGGATATCCGTATTCGGGACCGGGCCAAAGCTCGCATTGGACCACTTCGCCGGTTGCGTTGTCGTAATCAAGTCTTACAGGAGTGTCGCCGGTGGACATATAAAGCACCGTGCCGTCGCTGTGATGTGTGTTTTCCTTTAGCTGGATCGTCTTTCCGTTCAGACTTACGGTTATGTATTTTTTTACGTCCGCTTGAGTTATCGGCACGGGTCGTTGCTCTATTTCCGAAACGTATTTTTCGAAGCACAATTCGTTTTCGGAATTCACCTCGGTCAAATATATGCGTATATCGGTATCAAGCGCCTTGCCGTAGGGACAAAGCAATACCGCAACCGATTCTTTTCCGTTGATAGTATAAGACACAGTCAGCTTCACGGCGCCCTGTTGGGTAGATTGAATATACGCACCCTCGGGTGCTTCGGCAAGCTTTATGTTGTCTATCGAAGAATCGCCGTTGCGCTTTTCAAGAAACGCTTTACACATCGAAATAAAATCCGCTTCGCTTTCGGGCATATCGTTGGGGTCGCAAAGCATATCGCGCTCGAAATACACCAATTTGCCGTATTTATCGGTCTTTAGGGTAACTCTTTCCACAATCACACCGAGGTGCTTTTGCGTAAACTCAAGAAGCAATCCGCCGTTTTCCTCTGTAACCGACTGATTATATTTTAAAAGATCAATATCGCATTCTGCTTCAACGGCGTCTATTGCAGATTTTATTACCGTATCCTTGTCGGAAATCTGCTCCGCCGAATCGGAATCGGGCAACGTTTTTATTTCAAAAAACCTGCACTCGCCGCTGTTTTGCTCGTATTTTGCAACAATATCATCGTCGGCAAAATTCTTCATGAAGACAACCAAGCGTTCCTTGCGGTATGGATTTCTGACATTGTTCTGAACGTTCAACGAATCCTCAAAGCTGTAGCCGAACGCATTGTTGACGTTTTCCCAGTTTTTTGCAAAGGAATAACCTGTATATCCGTCGTCACAAAGTTCGGTGTTAACGCTGTTTTCGGACTCCAAAATCAACAATTCGCCATAGGACGAAGCGGCGTTTTCTTCGGGTTTACGGTTGTCGGAGTCGTTGCTGTCGCTGTTTTTGTCGGAGTCGGGCTTTGAATCGGCACTTCCGTTGTTTTTATCGGAATCGGGTTTAGAAGCTTCGCTTCCGTTGCTTTCGTTGTTTTCGTCGGCATCGGGCTGCGAGCCTTCGTCGACTTCGCTTTCGCCGCTTTCGTCGGCATCGGGCTGCGAGCCTTCGTCGACTTCGCTTTCGCCGCTTTCGTTGGCATCGGGCTTTGATGTTTCGCCGGTGCTGTCGTTCGAGCTCTGCTCCGAATCGTTTGCGTTACCGCTTTCGTTCGATGAATGCTCTGCGGCTTCGCCGCACCCGGAAAAAGCAAATAAAAGGCAAACCAAAAGCAATATACTCAATAGACGTTGAAATGCAGTGCGGTTTTTCATAATATACCTCCGTTTTTCCGTTTTGGCAGGATTCCCTGCCCTCTTACGTAAAAATTCTATCATTTTATTGTTATGTATTTATCAATGATTTGTAAACAAATTCAAAACTCCCGCTTAACGAAAACGGGAGTTTTTTCGGTTATTCCTCAGACACGGTCGGGATTAAATCGAAGTGATTGCATATCATATCGCCGACAAGGAGATTGATATCGATTTTGTTTTCCTTTATATCTATATACCAGCGCTGAACGTGGCAGGTGTTTTTATGGCGGAGAGTTACGAGTATTCTGCCGTCATCGAGCATTTCGTACGCCGCGAAAACGCTGTGACGCTCAACCGTGTTCACCGCGGGGTCGAGGAAGGTTATCGAGGGGGTGATATTCTTTGCGAAGAAGTGGTTTAAAATATATTCGCCGTTGCCGCAAACGAATTCCTTTTTGCCGTACGCCGTGCCGAGCTCGATATGCAGCAGGCTTTCGCCGAATATGCGCACCGTGTTTATCTCGGCTTTGTTTTCGGCAACCGAAAAGCTTATATCGTTGTTAAAGCATTCGCTCTTTTTCGCCGCATAGGCGGTTTCGATAAATTCTTCAAGCCCCGATTTATCGCTTTTTTCGCCGTACATCGTATCGAGCAGCTTGTATAAAAGCTCGACCTCGAGCGCCATATTGCCGACCTCGCCGGTTAAAATAACCGTGTGGTCGGTTTCGGGGAACACCATACAAAGCTGACCGAACGCGCCGTCGCCGCGGAAGCCGCCGCGGTCGTTGAGCCAGAACTGATATCCGTAGCCGGCAACCCAATCGGGAGAGCCGTTGTTTATATCCAGCGAATGCTTGCTCGTTGCAAGCTTTAAATATTCCTCGCTTACAATACGCTCGCCGTTATATACGCCCTTGTTGCGAAGCATAACGCCGAATTTAACCAAATCGTTGCTCGAAAGATGAAGCCCGGTGCCTGCAAGCGTTTGTCCGTCGCGGCATTCCCACCAAATCGGTTTTTCGATACCCAGCTTTATAAAAAGCCTTTCGTAAAGAAAATCGACGAGCTTTTTGCCGGTAACCCTTTCTACCGCCGCGCCGCATATGCAGGTTGCCGCGGTGCTGTAGGCAAAGGTGGTGCCGGGGGTATAGGTCATTTCCTGCTCGAAAAAGGCGCGCACGGTATCGTCCGCCCAGCGAATGTTGCACAAAACGCAGGCGGCGTGGCCGCTTTGCATCGAAAGCAGGTCGTGCAGCTTCAAAGCCTTTAAGCCCTCGCTCATATTTTCGGGCATTTTATCGGCGAACAGCTCGCACATTTTTGTTTCGGGCGAAAGAAGTCCTTCGTCGATACAAATACCGACTGCTGTCGAGGTAAAGGATTTTGAAAGCGAATACAAATGCATCGGAGTTTCGAAATCGTAGGGCGGGAAAGCCATTCTTATCATCGGCTCCTTGCCCTTTAATACCTGAAGCGTGCGAATATTGATATTGTTTGCCGAGCATTCCTTGACGTATGCCTCGACAGCGGCGGCGTTTATGCCGTCGGCAAGATACAGATGCATATATGCCTCCGAATATTTTATTTCATTTCGCCGAGATAAATGCTGTTCGGCTTGCCGAGGAAGTGACGCTTGATTATACCGCGGAGCTCGGCGGGGTCGAGCGGCTCGTGGATGATATTATCGATAGAAATCCACTTCGTGCCGATCTGGTCGCTGTCGTATTTAAGCGCGTCCTTTTCGAATTCGCTTACGATATCGCAGATGAACATAAATTCGATTCTGTGACGCTCCTCGGTAAAGCCTTCGCGGATAAACAAAAGGCTTTTCGGCTCGACAGAATAGCCGGTTTCTTCCTTGGTTTCGCGCTTTAATGCGTCGAGCATAAGCTCGTCGGGGCGCTGCTTGCCGCCGGGAAGGGTATAGAAAATGCTGCCGTCCTCCGCCTTGCATTCGTTAACTAAAAGTTTGGTTTTGTCGATGATAATTGCTTTTATCGAATTGTTTATTTTCATTGCTGTTCTCCGGATTGTGTGCTTTCTGTGCTGTTTTGGGTTACCGTGACCGACATTTTCATTTCGGTTACGTTATAGTGTATTGCGATAATTTTTTCGCCGTATATTGCCGAGCGGGGATATTTTGTGCTCGAAAACTTAATATTAAGCTCGCTTTCCAGCTGTGCGGTGTATATCTGCACCTGCTCGCCCGTCACGTTTTCGTAATAAAACGCGGCGTAGCCCTCTCCGCCCGTGTGCGAGCTGTATTCCGAGGAGAATTCGGGGATACCTTCGGTAATTCCCTCTCCCCAATCGACAGCGCTTTGCCCGTCTTCTCCGCCCGAGCCCGATGCGATGATTATAACAACAACGAGCGCGACCAGTGCGCAGACACCGCCGATAACCGAATATTTATATTTTTTGATAAAATCGATCAGTCTGTCCATTTAAAACTTTTCCTGACGCCATTTTACTATAAACAGAGCCGCCGCGCCCGCCAATGCAACGAGCACGATGATAAGAATTACTATAACCGTGGTAACGCCTCCGTTGCCTGCGGTTTCGCCATCGCTTGTTTCTGCACTCGCTTCGAACTCAACGGTAATGGTATGGTTCTGTGCTATGTTTTCGAAGGTGTAGTTATAAACCCTTTGACCAACAGCCGCTTCTTCGGCAACGCCGTCGATCAATACCGATTTAATAACGTAGCCATCCTGTGCGGTGATGTAATAGGTTTTGAACGAGCCCTTGTATACCGTTGCAATGCCCGAGGGGTTAATCGTGCCGCCTTCGGTGATAGCCGACGCTTCGATGGTGATGCCGCCCAAAACCTCTTTGGAAAGCACTACTATGCCTTCGTTATCGTAGGCGTATTTGTCCGAGCTGCCGTCGGGCAGGGTTGCTTTGGGGTCTTGCGCGTTTTCTTTGGTAAAGAAGCTTGCGGTGGAGCTGTTGTAAAGCAGCATAACCGCCGAGCTGCCGATAAATTCATCGCCGAGCTTAAAGGAAACAAGCGTTCCCTGGGGTGCGGTAATGCCGAAGTTAAAGGAATAAGCCTTGTAGCTTGCGGTGCCGCCGCTTGCCGAAATAATTGCGGAATTGATAATATCGTAAAGCGCACCGCTTGTTAAAGGAGAAATTGCAAGGTTAGCGGTTTCGGCGCTGCCCTCTGCCTTTGCGCCGTAGGGGATATATACCACGCCGTTTTCGCTGCGGAATTCAACGTATTTGCCTTCGCCCGAAAGAGTTGCTATTTTATCGAGCACCGCGCGGGAAACCGATTTATTGCCGCTTATATCCACCGCGATAGTCGTTGCGTTCCAATCGATATCGTCAACGCCGATAATATCGTCGGGCTTGGGCGCGGGTGCGTTGCTTTTGAATACCACCGAAACGTTGGTGCTCGATGCGACGATATTCGAAAGAGTGTAGCTGTTTCCGTTGAGCGTTACCGCAGAGCCGCCGACACGGAGCACGTCGAGCGTGTAGCCCTCGTCGGCAACAACCGTAATCGTAAGGCTTTCGCCGCTGTTGAGCACGATATTCGTACCCATACCGCCGAGTATGGTTTGACCGCCCGCAACCACCTTACCGCCCATACCGACGTTTATCTGTACCGTGCAGTTGGTAGGGGGAAGAGGAGTGCTCGAGGCCTTCATCGTTGCGTTAACCGTGGTTGCTCCGCTAGGAATAAAGAAATATACGCCGTTCAGCTCGTCTCTTCTCGGCTCGGATATTTGAAGTCCGCCCGAAAGCTCGTAGCCGAGCGCGGGGGTGGTGATTATTTTGTAGCTCTTGTCCTTGGTTAGATAAAGGGTTTTGGTTACGACGCCGACAGCGTTGTTTATAACGTCGGCAACGTAGCTCGAATCGAGCGTGTGCTGGAATTCAAGCTTACCGGGGCCGTTCAGCGTTACGGTTACCGGAACGACGCCGTAGGTGAACACCAATTTCGTATCTGCGGCGATAACGAAGGAATAGCTGAGCGAGCTTATCAACTTGCTTTCGCCGTTTAAGGTGAGCGATGCGAGGGTTGCATCGAATTCGCCTTCGATAGCGAAATCGACCTTTATTTCGTTGCCGGTCATAATCTGCGCGCTTGCAAGCTCGGTTGCAACGCCGTTTACGTAAAGGGTATAGCCGCTTGCGCCCGCGGTTTCTATAGTTAAATTCGCGGGGACGGGAATAAGCTCGGCAACGATGCGCAGAGTGAAGGTTGCGCCTGCCGAAAGGTTAAGCGTGGTGCCGCTGAATTTGCCCTCCAATTCGGTAAGCGAGCCGTTCGCATAGCCGTATTCGAAGGTTGCCGAAAGGATTTTGTAGCCCGCATTCGCACTTACCTCGATAGCAAGCGGAGATACCGTGCCGGCATATTTACCGCTTACCGCTTCGCCGTTAATGGTTACGTTCGCCGCGGAGGCATCTGCACCTTCGACGACGATATTAACGTAAAATTCGTTCGGGTCGGGGGTGCTCGTTTCGGGCTCGCTTGTTTCGGGCTCGCTCGTTTCGGGCTCGCTTGTTTCGGGCTCGCTCGTTTCGGGAACGCTTTCATCGGGCGTGCTCGTTTCGGGCGTGCTTTCTTCGGGGGTGCTTTCGCCGCCCGCTTCCGAGCTTTCGCCGCCTTCGGTTTGCTCGGTGGCGGGGTCGCTGCTTTCACCCTCGGCAAGCGAAATCGAGGCGAAAGCGGTTATCATCATAAGCAAAGCGAGAAGCAATGCTGTAAATTTGAAAGACCTTTTCATAGTTCCTCCGTAAAATTGAATGTTGGCGATTGACAATTCCTTGCCAATCTGTTATACTCTATCAAAGATATATTATAACGATATTTCTGAATATTGCAAGAGTTATAAAATTAATGTAAAGAAATTTTTTCACCGAAAGGAACGAATATAATGGCAGAAAAGAAGTTCGTTGAGGAAATCACTCCGATGGAGGAGGATTTTGCCCAATGGTACACCGATATAGTTAAAAAGGCAGAGCTTATCGAATACACCTCGGTAAAGGGCTGTCTTGTTATCCGCCCCTATGCCTATGCGGTTTGGGAAAATATTCAAAAAATACTCGACGGTAAATTTAAGGCAACCGGACACGAAAACGTTTGTATGCCTATGTTTATCCCCGAAAGCCTGCTCCAAAAGGAAAAGGACCATGTCGAAGGCTTCGCGCCCGAGGTTGCTTGGGTAACCCACGGCGGCAGCGAAAAGCTCGAGGACAGGCTTTGTGTCCGCCCGACGAGCGAAACGCTCTTTTGTGAGCATTATTCGAACATTATCCATTCCTACCGCGACCTGCCCAAGCTTTATAACCAATGGGTTAGCGTTGTAAGATGGGAAAAAACCACCCGCCCCTTCCTCCGCACTCGTGAATTCTTGTGGCAGGAGGGCCACACCATCCACGCAACCGCCGAGGAGGCGATTATCGAAACCAAGCAAATGCTCGATATCTATGCGGATTTCTGCGAAACCGAGCTTGCTATGCCGGTTATTAAGGGACAAAAGACCGAAAGCGATAAATTCGCCGGCGCGGAGGCGACCTACGCTATCGAAGCGTTGATGCACGACGGCAAGGCGCTTCAGGCGGGCACCAGCCACTATTTCGGCGACGGCTTCGCAAAGGCGTTCGATATTACCTATACCAACAAGGAAAACAAAAAGGTTCACCCCTTCCAGACCTCTTGGGGCGTAACCACCCGTCTTATCGGCGCGATAATTATGACACACGGCGACAACCGCGGTCTTGTTCTTCCTCCTGCCGTTGCTCCCATTCAGGCGGTTATTATTCCTATCGCACAGCACAAGGATGGCGTTCTCGAGCGTTGCGCCGCGCTTAAAGAAGAGCTTGTTAACGCAGGCATTCGCGTTAAGCTCGACGACAGCGATATGAGCGCGGGCTGGAAGTTCTCGGAATACGAAATGAAGGGTGTTCCGGTTCGTATCGAGCTCGGCCCGAGAGATATAGAAGCAGGCAACTGCGTAATCGTTTCGCGTGCGACCGGCGAAAAAACCGTCGTTTCGCTTGAAAATATCGGCGAAACGGTTAAAAACGCGCTCGAAACCGCGCGCGAGGATATGTTCAAAAAGGCGCTCGAAAACCGTGCAAAGCACACCTACAGCTGCGAAACTATCGAGGAAATCACCGCGGCTCTTAACGAAAAGGGCGACGGATTCGTGTTTGCACCTTGGTGCGGCGACGAGGAGTGCGAGGATGCGGTAAAGGCACAGGCGGGTGTCGGCTCGAGATGTATTTACGACGAGGGCATTGAGCTCGAGGGCAAAAAGTGCGTATGCTGCGGCAAGGACGCAACCCACAACGTAGTTTGGGCGAAGGCGTATTGATGCGCTTTGCGCTCGGCGTTCATAGATGTATTTTTCGAGGCACGTGTCCCCGAAAAACACCCGGATTTTAATTTAAAAAAGCCTGTCGGCAAGACGGGCTTTTTGTTATAGATTTGTTAAGAAAACACAAAAATCGAAAAAACACGAAGGCTTTTTGCGCATATTGCGCAAAGACTATTGAAAAAACGATAAAAGTCTGTTATAATTACACATAAGATATTCCGAGAACACAAATAAATTAAAGGAGCGTATTATGAAAAGACTTATCAGCACGGTTTTGACGTTGGCTATGCTGCTTTCGATGATCGCGGCTTTTGCGGTGACGAACGTAGCGGCGGCAACCGTTATTTCCAACAGCTCGCCCGCAATTACCGCGGACGTTGGCGAAACCATTGCGCTTTCGGGCTATTCGGTTGTGTTTGACGGCGACACGTCGGCAACCTCGAATATCACCTGGAAGAACGGCACAAGCACGATTACTTCATTTAAGCCCTCTGCAAAGGGTGTTACCAAGCTCACCGCGACAAGCGGCAGCAAGAGCAAAACGATTTACGTCGTTGCAAAGGAAGCAAGCGAAACCGAATACGTGCTTTACGAAGCGGATTTTTCCAAGTATTCGAATATCAGCGAGCTTAAAAACGAAGGCTGGAACTTCCTCGGCGCATCGAGCCTTCACACGATTTCCGGCGGTAATTACGTGCTTGGCAGCACCTCCGACGGTTATGCAAGAGCAATTCTTCCCGAATGGCTCGGCGATTTCGGCGATTATACCATTACCTCGGATTTAAAAATGCTTTCCACCACCGATACGGGCAGATGGGTTGGCTTGGTATACCGTATACAAGAAACCAACGGCGCAAACTATTACCCCTATTACCATATGTGTGTACGTGAAAACACGGTTAATTCGGGTATTGAATTTGCCGAAAGAACCGCAGGCAACGCTTGGAACGTAGTACGCAAGGCATCGGGCGATATTTCGTCGTTGAAGAGTGCGTTCAACAAACTCAAGGTTGAAGCGTTCGGCAAAACAATAAGATACAGCATTAACGATTCGCAGGTTTTGTTTATCGACGAATCGGCTATAAGCACCACGGTAGACCAGAAGACCGCCGCAACCTATACCAAGGGTATGCTTGGTCTTACTATGAACTACGGCACGGTTGCGTTCAAGAACATTAAAATCACGGTTCAGGAATCGGCACCCGTAAAGGACCCCGTTAAGCTCGACCTTGTAAACATAGCGCACGACGAGCTTAACCTTATCAACCCGATAGCAAACGTTGACCGCTTGGCAGACGTTTCGGATATCGACGCCGAAAACCCGCCTGCAAGCGTTTACAGAAACGTCAGCCTTATCGACGATATGACCGCGTTCCTTAAAAAATGCATGGCGAAGAATATTTTGCCTATAGTTTACGTTAACAGCACCGCTGATAACGATAAGCTTGTTGCGGCGATGAACGCGAGCGGCTGTAAGGACGTTACCGCGCTTGCAACCAACGCGACTTATTTAAAGGATCTTCGCACCAAAAAGGCTATCGTCCGCACCGGTCTGATTATCGGCAACCCGACAAGCTACGAAAGCATTCACGAGCTTCGCGTGGCGGTAAGATCGGCGCCCGCAACGCTTTGCGTTATCCCCGTTTCTTACGCAACCAAAGAGCTCGTTTCCGAAATTCAGGAATACGCGGTTGCGGTTTGGGCGGCTGTACCCAGCGATACTTCAAACCTTGAGCTCGATGCGATAACCGCAATCACCGCGGGCGTAAACGGTATTATTTCCGACGATGCATCGGTGGTTTCTGCGGCGATTAACGAGCATTTCGTTGAAAACGCAATGACCAGAACCCCGATTATGATCGGTCACCGCGGCAACCCCACCCAAGCACCCGAAAACACTCTTTCGGGCTTTATCGAAGCATACGAAAACGGCGCAGACGTGTTTGAGGTCGACGTTGAAATTACCAAAGACGGCGAAATCATCATTATGCACGACAACACCCTTAACCGTACCACCACCTACAGCGGCACGAAGACTGTTAACCAAATGACTCTTGCCGAGGTTAAGGCGGAATACATTCTTGCGGTGAATAACGATAAATCCTCGGCAACCACCGAACGCGTTCCCACGCTTAAAGAGGTTTGCGATTACTTTAAGGATAAGGACTGCAAGATATTCGTTGAATTCAAGGGCAGCAACGCGCAAAACGTTCCCGCAACCATGCAGCTTTTGGATTCCTACGGAATGGATTATCTTGTAGACGTTATCTCCTTCAGCTCTACGTTCCTTACCCAGACACAGACCAACAGCCCCGGTATGTCCACCGGCTATCTCCTTTCGGGACAGGACAACTGCGGCGATTGGGAGGGCACCCTTACAGCGCTTAATATTTACCTCGGCAACGCGCAATCGGTTAATTCCACCATTAACCCCGCGTTCGGCTGCGTAAACTCGAGCAACGGCAAATTTACCCAGGCGGCTACCGACAGAGGTATTACCGTTTGGCCCTGGACCTACGTTTACAGCAATCTCGATATAGGCTTCTTCTCGGGCTGCGACGGCGTTACCACCGACGACGTACAGTGGGCGTACAATATGTCGAAGTACCTTGAAGCAGAAGACTTCTCGCTCGCAAAGGGTCAGACCTATGCAGGCGGCTACGTTACCTCGGTTGCATACGGCAACCACGAAACCGTTATCGATATTAAGGATACGGTATTCAGCGTTATCAGCGGCGAAGAAAACGTTGCGGTTGTCGACGGCAAGCTCGTTGCACTCAAGGAGGGCAGCGCAGAGGTAATCTTCGGCTACGTTACCAAGACCACCACCGGCAAGGAATACGTAACCTATACCCAGCCCGTTACCGTAACGGTTGAAGCAGGCAGCACAGATATGGTCAACACCCTTTTAGAGCTTGCCGAAAAAGTTACCGTTGCAGACTATACCAGCGAGGATATCGAAGCTATCCGCGCACTTTACGACGAAGTAAAGGCAACCGACCTTTCTACCCTTTCGGCAGATGAAATCGATGCTCTTATCGTAGAAATGTCCGACCTTCTTAACAACTACGTTTACGAAACGATTCTTTCGGTAGGCAAGGAATACACCAGCGAAAGCACCGCGCACGCTACCTATGGCGACGTTGGCGGAGTTCTTACCAACGGCTCGAAGGGCAACCGCGACGGCGGCACAAAGGGCGTTTACGCCGGATTCAGCGACAAGAATGCCACCGTTACCATCGATCTCGAGGAGGTTATGGACACCGATACCTACCGCGCATACGTTTGCGGCGGCGCTTGGGGTATTTCGGCACCCAAAAAGCTTGTCGTATCGGTATCCGAGGACGGCGAAGCGTTTACCCCCGTCGGTGCGACCGAAACGGCAGTTCTTATGAACAACACAGACACTTGGGACACCTACGAAATGACTATTAAGCTCGGCGAGGCGGTTTCCGCGCGCTACGTTCGTTTCGCGTTTACCGCAATCGGCAGCTTCGTATGGCCCGACGAATTGGAGGTTGCATGCTCCAACGGCAGACCTGCGGCAGACAACAGCGTTTATATTCAGAGCTTTAACACCAAGATAAATTCGGGTATGTCTACTATTTTCACTCCCGATTTCGGCGAAATTACGGTTGATAACGCAAACCACGCTTGGACTGCAAACCTTTTGGCTAAATGGGACGAGGAAAAGAACGCATACGTAGTTAAGGCTGTAAGCCACGGCAACGGCGCAGAAACTCCGAGCGTTACCCTTGCTTCCGATGAAATTCTTATCGTTGCACACAAGTGGGATATCTACGATACCGACGAAAACCCCGTTATAGGCAGTAAGCTCAACACCGAAAACCTTTACGGCGCAACGGTTGGCGACGTGGTTGTGCTCGAGGGCATCGATATTGCAAGCAAGACCTTGAGCAGCGTTGCACCCCACGTTTCCTTCGTACACGTTCATACCCCCGGCACCGAGGCAACCTGCACGAGCGACCAGATTTGTACGGTATGTAAGGAAATCCTTGTACCCGCAAAGGGACACGACGAAGGCGAATGGACTACGCTCGAGGACGGCACCAAGGAACGCCGCTGCACCGAATGCGGCACGCTTCTCGAAACCGTAGAGCCCGAGCCCGAAGGATTGCTTGGCGACGTTAACAACGACGGCAAGATCGACCAATACGACTATATTCTCGTTAAGCGTCACTATTTCGAAACCCGCATTCTTACGGACGACGAATTCACGCGCGCGGACGTTAACGGCGATAGCAAGGTAGACCAGTACGACTATATCTTGATCGCAAGACATTACTTCGGCACCTATACTATCGTTCAGAAATAAATAAAAAAGCAATATAAAGGAGAGGCGGAAAACGCCTCTCCTGATTTTTTGTAAAGAAAAAAGGTAAGCAAACGCAGGCTCAGTCTGTAGACAAAGTCTACAGACTGAATCAGAGTGAGAGAAATGAGGGTAGTTTGCGCGAAATGCGAGCGTAGGCGTAGTATTCTACGGTAGTCGAAGCATTTCGTGCAAGCCCTTGAAAATACAATAAAAATCTCTATTCCTTATAAAAAGACAGAGTACCTCCGTTTCTTACAGAAAATACACTGCTTTTTTATTTTTGCTTTTCAAGGGCGCAAATACACCATTTGTCTTCGCTCTGAGCCCGCATTTGCTGGCTTTTCGGTTGTATTTATCCTATCGTGTAGGTGCCGAAGTAATGGCGGCAAAGAAGAATGTAATCGTATTCGTTTACCCTTCCGTCGAGGTTTACGTCGGCATAGCCGAGCTCGTCGTAGCGGGGGATATAGGTGTTAAAATACATACGCTTTGCAAGCACGTAATCGTAGTTGTCGATTTTTTCGTCGCTGTTTATATCGCCGTTGCCGTAGGTCGATTTATATTCGACCGAAACAACGCTTTCGTTGCATTCGAATACCCAAATCGCAGTGCTGTTCCACATATACTGCTTGCCAAGCTTTATTTCGTATCCGAAAACAGAAGCTTCTGTTTGCTCAAGCGCGCTTATCGTGTCGATACACACACCGAAAAGGTAATGCGTTCCTTCGCCTTCAAATTCGGTTAGATCAAGCTCGTAATTCAAATACAGCTTGAATTCGTCGGGCGCAAAAGCGTGTAGAGCTTTGAGCTCTTCGGCGGATTTTTCTATAAAGGGCGATTTGGAAATGTCGGGATATCTAACGGTTTTCGGGTCTTCGTCGGGATAGGATATGCCGTTAAACCCAACGAGTTCAATTCCGTCGCAGGCTTCCAAATGCTTTTTCGCTTTTGCCGAGTCGACCTCGGGGGCGAGCTTAATGTGATAATAACCGCTTTCCGAGCTGATGCCTGCACTCGTATCCTCTATTTCAACAATGCTTACGCCGAAAAAGTCAAACGGACCTTCGCCCTCGAAGGCTGTCATATCTAATTTTTCTGTCGTTTCTGCCCAAAGCTCTTTTTTTACAAAAGCTAAGCCCTCGAATGCTTCGAGCTCGTAATCGTGCGGGTATGCCTGCGCGCATAAGGTAAGCGTGCTAAAAATCATTAAGAAAGCTAAACAAAAGCCTATTTTTCGTTTCATAATATATTCCTCCTTTGCTGCTCTGTTATATTATACGTATGAGAGGTTAAAAACACTCGGTGCGCTCTATATTTAATTATATTTAAAACCGACCAAAATGCTTGTATTTTGTGTCGAGAGCGAAGCGTCCCCTCCCACAAAACAAAGCCTGCCAAAGGGCGATGCACCATAGTGATAAATCGCCTTAAAATCGCCATTTTTGCACAATACTGCATCAAAAATCCGCGATATACGCTCGTATTATCGCGGATTTCTTCTTTGTCTTGCGACAAAACTATCTGATTTTAAGGTGCATAGCAGTTTTGCGCGTATGCGATTTGTTCTGTAACGACGGCGAAAAACGAAGGAATACCAACGTATTTCAAGGGTTTTTGACTAAGTTACAGGGTAAAACGGTAGCGCAAAACCGTTT
>JAFTTN010000085.1 GCA_017466805.1 Clostridia bacterium | reverse complement strand
TATTCTAAAAGCGATGGCGAAAGGCTTGCTTTCTCCTTCGGGCTCGACAGCTTTAGCCGCAATCAATACGACTTCGAGCAGGTCCTGCTGTATAAACTGGAAGAAATATTGGGATACGAGCATAAGGCCTATTCCGAGTACGACGGAATAGTCGACATTCTTGAATACCTATCCTCCCTGAAGGAGCCTATCGGGATATACGTAGACAACGCAGGCGACGAGTTTTTGCAATTTCTTTCCCGTTTGGAAACAGAATACCGTCAAAGCGATACGCCTGTTTTTCTTAACGCGACGTTTTACGTCGCGATGCAAGTCGACCTGCCCTTTTATCCCTTCTTCGATTTATCTGCCAAGCTGGTGATGACCGATTTGTCGGAGGAGGATTCCGCGTTGGTGCTTGACGGTATTGTAAAAAGCAACCACAAGGAAATTTCCGACGTGGTAAAGAAGCGCATTCTTTCGAAGGAAAGCAGTGCAAGCGCGGCTTATCTTAAAGGTATGGTTAAAAGGCTGATGATTCTCGACAGTGAGGACTTCGCCGCCATTCGCGCTATGGGCGACGGAATGGATAACATAAATAAATATATGATTTCTATTGTAGACAGCGTATCCGACGACCGTTACGAAATACTCTGCGAGCTTATCGAGGAGGCGATGGACCGAATCAACCGCGCCTTTGTCGAACGCCTTATAGGCGTATTTACGCATATTCCGTTCGGGCTGAATATAGATGAGATTCGTGATATTTTCGATGCGTACGGCTGGGAATTCAACGACCTCGATTTTTCGCTTTCGACGCAGATGCTCGAGGACGTGCTAAGCTACAACCCCTATTTCCGTCAATACAAAATCAAGAATAACGCAATAGAAAAAAGCATTAGCAGATATTCTTGCGAATGGAACGCAATTCCCGCAACGGAATATATGCTTAAAAGCGACGAGCTTCGCCCCTACGCCTTCCGCGCCGCAGTGCTCGATGCAGAGCCCGAATATTTGATTTCGGTGCTTAAGCGCTCGGGAATAAGCGATATTTCAAAAAGTATTTGCAGTTTAATAGAGCGCGGTCTTACCGAAAGAGCAATAAGCGTGCTTACCGCAGTTGCCTCGAACGAGGATTTTTGGGAGGTGTCGATGCTCCCGTCGGCAGACCTGCTTCTTTCCGATAAGCACGATTTGTATTATGCCTTTTTCAAGCCCTTTGCAGATGGCTGTGTAGGGAATCTAACCAAGGCAGAAAGAAGCTCTCTGCTTTTATCTACAAATATAGATGCAAGGCTTAGAATAGCCGAATTCGCGCTCGAGCTCTCGCCCGAGGCCGCCATAGAGATAATACTTGAGGCATATAAGCTATCCCGCTCCTATGCCGAAACGGCAGAGACCGACCTGATCAACCGCTTGTACTTTTTGCTGTTGAAGGCTGTAAACAAAACGAAATCAATAAAGCTTTTCGAGCGCTTCTTTCACGGCGAGGAGTTTCTCGACCAGTTCGACTTCGACAGCGCCTACGACAAAACTATATTCAAAATGAAGGTCTATACCGAGTTTTCCGAAATCGCCGCCTTGCTTGACGAGGAGCTGGGCGAAAAATATAGCGATTTGGCGTACGAATGTGCGCTTGAAGCAGACGTCTTTCGGTGCAAGGTCGAGGATTTCGAATATATAGTCAAGCATACCAAGAACGTTTATTGGCTTTTGCTCGGCAAGACGTTGTTTTCTACGGATTTAAGTCTGCTGAGAGCAGAGGTACGGCTTAATCCGTACGATATAGAATCAAGCCACGCAGACACTATGAATAAAGCAAAGCAGATTTACGACCGTACGGGCTACAAGTCCGACTGTATAATCTATTGGCAGTCGATTCTCTGTTACGGTGTGTACGAAAACGGCGAATCGCTTGACGATGACCTTATAAAAGCCTATATTTCGCTTACCAAGCATCTTGTGGAACGCAATATCGACGTTAACCAATACGTAGAAATCCTACATTTTGCAGGTATGCTTGAATACGTAGACGATATAGAAGACCTGCTTGAAGCGGCAAAATGCGACGGAGAACTGGAATCGGTCGTGCAAAAAATGATAAAATATTATTACGTAGACGAGGATATGGATGCCTTTTTGGACTTGATGGAGGAGTTCGACCAAAGGAAAGAGGGATATATGGGCATCGAGCGTATTGCTGCGATATCCATAGAAGCCTATTTCGATTTACTTACCGAAGAAGACGAAGAATAAAATAATAAGAAAGCACGAAAGGAGACCCTTATAATGAGCAGTATCACGAAGAAAATCGAATACAGCGAGCTTAAAAACAGCGAATACGCGCAATTATTCAAGTATACCGACGACACCACGGTTATCGGAATTATCGAATACGAAAACGGCGACGTTTATATGGGCGAAATACGCCCCAACGAAAAATTTGACGACAAGCGCGACCGCCGCAGGCACGGCTACGGAAAGGTAATCTCCAAGCGCGGAAAGACCGTCGAGAGCGAATGGCATTCGGGACTGACGGTGGGCAAAAGCGTTGCCTTCGATAAAAAAGGTCAGCGCACGGTAGAGATAAGAGGCGGCGATCCTTCCTTCCGTACCGTTTTGTATTCCTACCTTCTTACCGAAGACGGCAAATACGGCGGCGATAACTATAACGGACTTTATAAGGATAAATATTGGAAGGGCGATTTCGAGGACGTTCTTCGCCGCGGCGAGCTACGCGAGCAGCTTTTAAGCGGTAATACGCCCGCAAATACGGCGCAGCCTTTGCAAAAGAGTGCACCCGCAAAGGAAAAAGCACCCGAGCAAAAGGGCGCACTGCCGAAGGTGCCCGCTCCCAAAGCCGAAATTAAATATATTGAATATGAAAACGGCAGCTACGAGGGCGAAATCGTTGACGGACAGTTCCACGGCTACGGTGTGTACCGTTGGAGCAACGGCGCGAGCTACGAGGGCGAATGGAAAAACGGAAACTTCCACGGCCACGGCGTATACCGCTGGGCAGACGGCGACGTTTACGACGGTGAATGGAAGGATGATAAGCGCCACGGCAACGGCAAATGGATTTATGCCGACGGCAGTTATTTTACGGGTGTGTGGGAAAACGGCGATAATATTTCGGCATCCGAAACGGTAAATCCGCCCGCCGATTCGGCAGACGACGATTCGTATGACGAATCTGAGGTGTGCGAGGAAGCCGATGACGGATTCGAAACGATGACCGATTATTACACCGCCTGTATGGACCCGGGGGACGACCTCGCGGATATTTTCGATGCACCGAGCACGCACGATCTGATAAGCTTGGATTCGGCTGTTGAGCATATCGTGCCCTTCTTTAATCAGGTGCTTTTCTGCTTCGAGGAGCACGAGATTGACAGCGCAACCGAATTTCTTGCCGAAATCCTTCAGGTAAGCACAAGCGCGCTTTCCGAAACCTTTTTGGAGGACGGTATGTTCGAAAAGGATTCGATCGATACCTTCGACGTTTGCGCCTGCGCTCTTAAATGCGCCTTTTTGAACTATGTCGAATATCAAAACGAGCGAACCTATCTCGCTACGCTTCATTTTGCTTATTTTCTGCATAAAACCTATTCCGAGCTTAACGGTTACAGATGCTCGGGCTTGCTTTCGTATTATCTTGCGCTGTATATTTCTTACGGCGTTTTGCAAAACGATCAGGCAAAGGATATGGGCGCTCTGCTTCTGGCGCGCCTTTGCGAATACGGCACCGAATACGTAAAGCTCGACGAAAACAGCAAGTTTTACGAGCTCGAGGAACGCTACGGCGAGCGCTTCGCAAAATATCTTAACGATAGCGAAAAAGGCTTGACCGTTAACCTAAACGGCGCTCTTATAGATGAAGAAGCGGACATCATATTCCATAGGATTGACGATTCGTTCGTAGTGAAATCGGGCTACGGAAGCTATGAGCTTGAGGACGGAAGCGATTTTGTCGGTTACATCGACGAAAGCGGAAGAGCATACGGCTGGGGACAAAAGTTCGGTCCGAACGATCATCTTACGTTGGGCTTTTGGAAAGACGGTTCTCTTGACGGATTCGCAATACGGTATAACGGCGCGCATATTTACGCGGGCAACCACGCAGACGGACATTTAAACGGATTGGGCATTTTCTACAACATCTTTTGCGGTCTCGACTACCCTATAGAAGGCATATATTTCAGGAACGGCGAAAGCGAAAACAACCCCGATTTCGGCGTCGACCAAAGGGGAAGCGAGGACAGATATTCAAGCACGATGCGATATTTCGGCACCCTCGATTCCTCGGGCTATGCGCACGGCTGGTGCTGCTTGTGGACCGATGCCGACGATCCCAAATATTACGGCGAGGGCATATACGAGCACGGCGAGCTGCGCCGCGGTATGCGTGCTTGGCTTCGCGGGGCCGAAAGCGTTGAATGGGCGTACGGCAGCTATATTCGAAACAACGACCGCACCGGATATTTGCTGAACACGACCGAAGCCTACCCAATAGGGCAAAAGGGCCGCTTTACGATTGATGATTACAAAAAAATCACGCTTGAATACTACGATAGCGGCGAATTTAAAAACAATTACCTTAACGGCAAGGGCAGACGTATATTTTCCGACGGTTTAAGCATAAGCGGTTATTTTATAAACGGCGGAATAGCACGCATAGAAAAGGTTATTTTGCCGAGCGGCGAGGAAGCTAACCCCAAGGATTACAGCCATTATTTAAGCAAAAAGCATTCCTGCGAAATAATCTGGGAGCGGCTTTCCAAGATGAAGACCGAGGAAAAGAACGCGTTTTTCGCAGAATGCCCGATTTTGATAGTTCCGAAGGGTGTTAAGAAAATCCCCGATTATATGTTTTATAAGTGCGATGCGCTTAAAGGGATTTACTTTAACGAGGACCTTGAGGAAATCGGCAAGGACGCTTTTGCTTGGTGCAAGAATTTAGGTCCGGTTCTTAAAATCCCCCATGGAGTAAAGCGCATCGGCCCTTCGGCTTTCGCGGTTTGCAGCGGAATTAAAACCATTTATCTGCCCAACTATATAACTGTAGGAGAATGGGGCTTTATGTGCGGCGTTAACCACGTCGTGTTCGAAACCGACCCGCCGCGAGGAGTAGTGCTCGATAAAGGCGCCTTTTCCGAATGCGATATCACTATGTCCAAGGAAATGATAAAGAAGATTAAGGATATTAACCGCAAGGCGTTCAGATAAAAAACTATAAAGAGGGAAAATGCTATGTGCGAGGAAAAATTGCAGGAAATACTCGAGCTCGAATCCGAGCTTAGCTACTTTATCGATTCGGGTATGAGTATTGATAAAAAAATAAAAATTCTTGAAAATTCCTATTGGCGCGCGCACCACGCAGGCTATTGCGATTATATGGCAGGTCGACGTATGGCGGGTGTCGACGACGAACAGACGCAGCAGCACGATATGGATTGCAAGCACAAGTGGGAGGTAGAACGCCTTCTTGTGCTTCTGCACGAGCAAAGGGACGAAGAAGCTAGGCGGAAGGACGAAGAAGCTTGGCGGAAGATCGACGCGTTCTTCGAGGAGGACAAGGAAAAAGCGTTTTCTGCCTGGCTTGAGCTTTCGAACGCGGGAAATGCACGCTCGACGCGAACTGTGGCGTGGTGCTACCAAAACGGCGAAGGCACCGAGAAGAATATCGAAAAGGCAAAGGAATATTACAGCCTTGCCGCTAAACAAGGATATTTTTATTCGTACGTAGATCTTTATTGGTTGGCTTACGAGGAAGGCGACAAGGAAAAAGCACTCGAGCTCTTGTTCGAAGGAGCAAAGAATGACGTTGCCGAAAGCTACGAGCTTCTTTTTCGCGAATGCTTTTATGGAAATATTTTCGGCGGCAATTTAAAGGCCGCGGCATACCTTGCCGCCCGCGCATACGAGCTTGATAAAGCCTGCGGCGGTATGCTTGCATTGTGTTATTTAAACGGATACTTCTTTCCGCAGGTGTATTCATACGCAAAATATTGCATAGAAAAAAGCGGCAGAACGAAAAACGATTTCGAGGCAGACGGAAATATCTTCCCGGACTATTGGGATGAAATTAAGCCTGTTCCGCCAAGCTATCCCGAGTTCGATATAACTCTTGCGGATTGCGAAACGGTTGAAAACCCTATTGCGATTATGGAAAAAGCAAGGGAGTATATGATCGCAACGCCGCCCGATTACGAAAAGGCAAAGCCTTGTGTGCTTGAAGCGGCAAGGGCAGGGTATTCCTATGCAATGTACTGCACCTATCTGCTGAATATAGACGGCTTGGAGGTTTGGCAGGTAAAGGGTGCCGACGAATACGGCGATCTTGATTGTATCGAAATGCTGGCAACGCTGTTTTCGGATTGTGCCTACGAGCACACGAAAGATCCGTATCTTTCCGAAGCTTCGGAGTATTGGGGCCTTCGCAGCAGGCTACACGGCAGTGTGCCGATGAAGGAAACGGTATTAAGGTCATACGAAAAGTATCTGCAAATGATTAACGAAACCGATGCTTGACGATTGCAGGCGAAGAAGCGGTAAGACAAACAATTTTGCAAGAACGAGGAGAATTTTTTATGCAAGGTAAGTTCAAAAGTATGAGACTGTTGACAGACTGCGATGCCACCGAAGCCGAAATCGAGGCGGGAACACGCTGTCTTGAAAAATGGTACGTTCTGAAAAAATACAAGAAGCAGGTAGCAGGGCTTCACCGTAACGTGCCTGCTTACATAATTGAAATGGAAGATCACGAGCTGTCCTTCGAAGAACTGATCTTTATGGACGGGAAATGTATCGGCGTATACCACGATGAGCTGGTTTTTCTGTTCGACAACAAGAATACTCATCATCAGGAAAAGTATATGGGTGAATTACCCACGGGTCACGACCAGTCGATTACGTTTATCGATTATTATGATTTGTGTATCAAATAATACTGCCGGGAAGGGTGTGAGGGTATGAAACTGAAGGTAAAACGGTTTAGCGATATGGACGCGCGCAGACCTTCATCGGGAATTTTTGCCGAAGAAGTTGTTATCGATGCCGCTGTGGGCGAATACAGCACTGTAAGCTTGTTCGGTATTTTCCACGCGTTTCGCAGCTTTGAGATATTGTCGATCGACGAGAACGGATTAACGATATCGGCGGTTTCCAAAACCGATCGGGGCGAGAAAAGGCACGAGCCGCAAAGGCTAAGAAAAGGCGGTATTATCGGCTTTTCGGACAGCGAAAGAATAACGAGCGACGACGGTCCCTCTTGGACGGCAACGGATGATCTCGATTTTGAGATCGTCGAATAGCGGGAGGAGAAGCGTATGGGCAAAGCGATTAAGATTACCGTTAAAAAAGCACCCGAGGGCTACGACCTCGGTGCAAGCAAATTCTTCGGGACTCCCACCGTTCCGCTCGCGTGGGACGGGGATTTCTGCGATGACGAAATCTTCTTTTGTCAGATAAGGCTTTCCGATATAGCCGCGGCGGATAAAGAAAACAGGCTTTCGCACAGTGGATACCTATACGTTTTTCTGCATACCGAGGACGGAAAATATCACCTCGGAGCAGACGTGCGTTATTACGAAGGCGAGCCGGAGCTTGCTATCGAGGAATTCAACGCCGCAGTAGAGGAATACGAAAGATACACCGAGGCGTATTTAATGGAGTTTTCCGAGGCAGACGAGGACGAAATCTGTACCCGCCTTTTTGGTGTTCCGAGCGGCTGGAGCAGCGAAGAAGAGCCGCCAAAGCTTTTAATGCAGTACGATCCCCTTGATAACGATATGGGCTTTCTTGACACTCTTGATGGATTTGTATATCTCTTTTTCGGGAAAGATGAAAGAGATTTTAGCCAAATAACATTACAGGAGGAATACACCTAATGAAAAGATTTATGAAATTAACGGCACTGCTGCTCTGTATGGCGATGCTCACGTCAACTCTCGCAGGATGCGGACTTTTTGGCGGTGATGACACACCGGAGGATGTGTTTGATCCCCCGTATCTTGAGAATTACTACGTCAATAAGCACAATCCCGTTTGTGTGACAGGCGGAATTGAAGTGTACAAGTATGAAAAAGCCGCTGATACTTTATGGATGGGTGGTCACGCTTATCATGGCGGATTTGTATTCCGCGCACAGCAGACCGGCGACGAAAATGCCCAGATCGACCTGCCTCTTGAAGGACTGTATGAGAATATCAGCTTTGTAATCGGCGGCCAATGCGGAAAAATTGAGATGAAAACCGACAAGGACGGCAAGGAAGTTCCGGCATATAGCAGCTCGTATGCCTGCTCTCCGCCCACTCTGCCTGGACAGGCAAAGGAAGTTAAGGTCGGCCTTCAATTCTGGGCAGATGATAAAATGGTTGATGAGGTTTTATTCTCCAACTATCAGGTTCCGGTTAGATATACATACAATGTTTCGGGCGCACAGAAATTCACCTTTAAGATGGTAATGGGCGGCAGAGAATTATCTCCCAATGGTGTTCCTGTTTTGGAACTGACCGTCTGGGAGGGC
>JAFTTN010000084.1 GCA_017466805.1 Clostridia bacterium | reverse complement strand
TGGCGTTGGAAACGCGGAACCCGCGCGAGTTTAGAGTCAGCCTGCCGCCGTTAAAGCTGCCGTAGCCGAGCGAGTGTACTTTTATGCCGACAAGCTTTTTGGATTCGGGAATGAGCGCGCCGTAGCGAGTGCGTAGCCCAAGCAGGATTTTTTCTTCCGCAAGCTCTTCCTGCGTAAGAAACGGGGCAGAATCGCAGTCGGTCGGGGCGTAGAGCGAAATAGCGCTCTTTTCGATATATGAGCGAATGTCGCACTCGGAGGAAAAGCGCTTTCCGCAATAGAACGAGTGCGCACCAGCGCCGAACCCGAAGTATTCGCCGCACGCCCAGTAGTTTAGGTTGTGGCGCGATTCGAAGCCTTCCTTTGCAAAGGACGAAACTTCGTAATGCACGTACCCCTGCGATTTTAAATGCGAGCAAAGGAAATTGTATTGCCGCTCCTCGCTGTCCTCGTCGGGAAATTCAAGCTCGGCGCGCCTTGCGTATAACGCGGTGCCCTCCTCGAGCTGTAACGAATATGCCGAAATATGATCGGGCGAGGTTGACGTAATTTCGCGCAGTCCGCGCTCGAACTCCTCGTCGGTCTGAAAGGGAAGAGCAAAGATAACGTCTGCGCTTATGTTGTTAAAGCCTGCTTTGCGTGCGTCGGCAATGCAACGCTTTGCATCGGCAAAGCTGTGCGTGCGCCCTAATTTTGCCAAAACGTTGTCGCTTGCCGATTGAATTCCAATCGATAAACGGTTGAAGCCCGCGGCGCGAAGCGTGCAAAGCGTTTGGAAATCGATACTGTTCGGGTTTATTTCGATTGTAATTTCGCAATCGCGCGATAGAGTAAAGCGGTTTTTTATAAGCGAAAGGAGTTTACATAATCTGTCTGCACATAGCGTTGGCGGAGTTCCGCCGCCGAAGTAGACTGTTTGTATTTCCTTTTCGGTCTGCAAAAAATTTACTTGGTTGCAGAGCGCCTCGAAATATGCCTGCTTTAGCTCGTCCTTTTGGTTTGCGAGCGAGTAGAAGGCGCAATAGGCGCATTTTTTAATGCAAAAGGGGATGTGAAAATAAAGCGAAAGCTTATTCGTCATCGTATTTAAGCACAGCCATAAACGCCTCCTGCGGTACCTCGACGGTGCCGAGCGTGCGCATACGCTTTTTGCCTTCCTTCTGCTTTTCCAAAAGCTTCTTTTTGCGGGTGATGTCGCCGCCGTAGCATTTTGCAAGTACGTCCTTGCGCATTGCTTTAACCGTTTCACGCGCAATAATTTTGCCGCCGATAGCCGCCTGAACCGGTATTTCGAACAGCTGGCGGGGAATGTTGTCCTTTAGCTTTTCGCAAATACGCCTTGCGCGCGGATATGCACGGTCGGAATGTACGATAAAAGAGAGCGCGTCGACTATGTCGCCGTTCAAAAGAATATCGAGCTTCGAAAGCCTGCTCGGTCTGTATTCCAAAAATTCGTAGTCGAGCGATGCGTACCCCTTGCTCTTTGATTTTAATGAATCGAAAAAGTCGTAAACGATTTCGTTCAAGGGCAGCTCGTAGTGAAGCTCGGCACGGTTGGTGTCGATGTACTTCATATCGATATATTCGCCGCGCCTGTCGTTGCAAAGCTGCATAATCGTACCGACGTATTCTGTCGGGGTGATAATCGTCGCCTTAACAAAAGGCTCGCAAGCGGTTTCGATGGTTGCGGGGTCGGGGTAGTTGGTGGGGTTGTCGATGTAAACAACTTCGCCGTTGGTCTTGTGAATTTCGTAAATAACGCTCGGCGCGGTGGTGATAAGGTCGAGCATAAATTCGCGCTCCAAGCGCTCCTCGATGATTTCCATATGCAAAAGCCCGAGGAATCCGCAACGGAAGCCGAAGCCCAATGCAACCGAGGTTTCGAGCTCGTATGTGAACGAAGAATCGTTAAGACGAAGCTTGTCGAGCGCGTCCTTTAAATCGCCGTATTTGCTGCCGTCGGCGGGGTAAATGCCGGCATAAACCATCGGCTGTGACTTTTTAAAGCCGGGAAGCGGTTTCTCGCAGGGGTTGTCGCAAAGCGTAACCGTGTCGCCAACGTCGGTGTCGGCAATGTTTTTAATGCTTGCGGTGAAATATCCAACCTCGCCTGCCTCGAGGCTTTCCTTTTTGTCAAGCGTAAAGGTAGAAAGCGTGCCGAGCTCGACTATTTCGAATTCGGCGCCGGTGTGCATCATTCGCACTCTGTCGCCAAGCTTCATTTTGCCGTTCTTCACGCGGATGTAAACCACAACACCCTTATAGGAATCGTAATAGCTGTCGAAAACGAGCGCTTCAAGCGGAAGCTCGCTGTCGCCCTTCGGCGCGGGAACGTATTTAACAATCTGCTCCAGCACGTCCTTTATGCCAATACCCATTTTAGCACTAATGCAGGGCGCTTCATCGGCGGGTATGCCGATAATTTCTTCTATTTCGCGCTTCGCCATTTCGGGATCTGCGCTCGGCAGGTCGATTTTGTTTATAACCGGAAGTATCTCTAAATCGTGGTCGACCGCAAGGTAGGCGTTTGCAAGCGTTTGCGCTTGTATACCCTGGGTGCAGTCGACAATAAGCACCGCACCCTCGCAGGCGGCGAGCGACCGCGATACCTCGTAGCCAAAGTCGACGTGGCCCGGGGTGTCGATAAGGTTTAGCGCGTAGGTTTCGCCGTCGTCGGCCTTGTATTCAAAACGTACTGCACGCGCCTTTATGGTTATTCCGCGCTCGCGCTCGAGGTCCATATTGTCGAGCATCTGCTCGTCTATATCGCGCTTTTCTACCGCTCCCGTGTATTCAAGCAGGCGGTCGGCAAGCGTGCTCTTGCCGTGGTCGATGTGCGCGATTATCGAAAAATT
>JAFTTN010000083.1 GCA_017466805.1 Clostridia bacterium | reverse complement strand
TGCGTGACGCTCTGCCGATATTTTCGGGACGGAGCTTTTGAAGCTTTTGCGCCGCTTCGATACGCAATCCGCGGATTTTTGTATAATCGATATCGGGCGGAAGCATTTTTTGCTCGAGCTTGGCAAAGCGTTCAACCTCGGCAAGCTGTCTTTTTATATAGCCCGAATATTTAATTTCGGTTTCTGCGCGGTCGAGCACGCTTCTTTCGTAAGTGCGTTCGTCGTTCGAAAGCGAAAGTATATCGTCGATAGTTATTTCGGGGCGCTTTAAAAGCTCTGCCTTTACTATACCCGCGCCGGTGCGTGCATACCCGCGCGATTCAAGCAAATCGTCGAGCGCACTTCCGCCTTTAATGCTTTCGTGCTCAAGCGAATATATAAGCTCGGCAAGCGCTTGCTCGTCCTTTTGGAATTTTGCGTATCTTTCCTCGCTTACAAGCCCCAAAGCGTAGCCCTTCGGCAAAAGCCGCGTTTGTGCGTTATCCTGCCGCAAAAGCAACCTGTATTCACTGCGCGAGGTCATTATTCGGTAGGGCTCGTTCGTGCCCTTGGTAACCAAATCGTCGATAAGCGTGCCGATATAGCTTTCGCTCCTTGCAAGAATAAACTGCTCCTTGCCCTTTACCTTAAGCGCGGCGTTGATTCCCGCAATAAGTCCTTGCGCTGCCGCCTCCTCGTAGCCCGAGCTTCCGTTAAACTGTCCCGCGCCGAAAAGACCGTTTATATCGCGGAATTCAAGCGTGCTCTTTAACTGCAGCGGGTCGCAGCAATCGTATTCTATCGCATAGGCGGTACGCATAAACACGGCGTTTTCGAAGCCTTCGATGCTTCGGATAAGCTGAAGCTGTACCTCCTCGGGCAGCGAGCTCGAAAGACCTTGAAGGTAGACCTCTTTTGTGTCGGTTCCCATCGGCTCGGCAAAAACCTGGTGCCGCTCCTTATCGGCAAAGCGAACCACCTTGTCCTCGATACTCGGGCAATAGCGCGGGCCGGTGCCGTGAATAACACCCGAATAAAGCGGAGAGCGGTCTAAATTATCGCGTATGATTTTATGCGTTTTTTCGTTGGTATAGGCAATATAGCAGGGCAAAAGGTTACTGCGTGATTCGGCGTAACCGAACATAGTCGGGTTTTCGTCGCCCTCCTGCAGCTCTAATTTCGAATAATCTATCGAATCGGCGTGAATTCTCGGCGGAGTGCCGGTTTTGAACCGAGTAAGCCTTACCCCGAGCTCTGCAAGCGAATCGACAAGCCTTTTCGCAGGAAGAGTATTATCCGGCCCCGATTCGTACGCCTCCTCGCCGACGATTATTCTGCCGCCCAATGACGTGCCGGTTGCGATAATAACGCATTTGCAGGGATAAAACGCACCGAACGAGGTGGTTATACCGCAAACGCCGTTATCGTCCGCTTCGACCGAAACCACCTCGGATTGCTTTAAGGCAAGATTTTCGGTGTTTTCGATAACTTTTTTCATATAATCGCGGTAGCGGACGCGGTCGGACTGCATACGAAGCGATCGCACTGCAGGCCCCTTCGATGCGTTGAGCATACGGCTTTGAAGCATTACCTCGTTTGCCGCCTTGCCCATTTCGCCGCCGAGCGCGTCGATTTCAAAAACCAAATGGCCCTTGCCCGTGCCGCCGATAGATGGGTTGCAGGGCATATTACCGACAAGGTCGAGCGTTAGGGTAAACAAAGCGGTTTTTACCCCCATACGCGCGCAGGCAAGCGCGGCTTCGATACCCGCGTGTCCCGCACCTATAACGGCTACGTCTAAATTTTCTGCTGTGTATTTTATCATAGTTGCTTTATTTTTTTGCGAGAAAACCTTTTTATAAAAAGGTCTTCTCGCGCTCTTTCCAAAAATTTTATCTATTATCTATTATCTTTTATCTGATTTCGAATATTATTTTCCTACACAAAAGTGAGAGAATATCTCGTTAACTATATCCTCGCTTACCTGCCTGCCGTCTGCTTCGGCAATAGCCGCAAGCGCCGCTTCGATATCCATTCCCGCAATATCCTGGGTGAATCCGTCGAGCGCCTTTATCGCGCTTTCGACAGCGTTCGCGGCGTTGACAACCGAAGCGCATTGGCGTGCGTTGCAAACTATTTCGTCGTCCTCGCCTATATCACCCGCACCGCACAGCAGCGAAACGGCCTCGACCAAAGAATCGAGCCCTTGGTTGTTAAGCGCGCTTATGCTTACCTTGTTTTCAAACGGAAGCTTATGGCAGAAATCGCTTGCAATATCGCTTTTATTAAGTATGCAAACGGTTTGCGCCTGCTTTTGACATTCGAAAATCGCGCTTATAAGACGTTTATCGTCGTCATCGATCGGGCGCGAAAGGTCGAACACGGCAAGAATTAAGCTTGCCTCTTTTATTGCGTTGATACTGCGCTCGATACCGATTTTTTCAACGGTATCATCGCTTTCGCGTATGCCCGCCGTATCCGAAAGGCGAAGAATAATATCGCCCAAGCGCACGGTTTCGGTCACCACGTCACGCGTGGTTCCCGCAATATCGGTAACGATAGCCCTCTCCTCGCCGCAAAGCGAATTTAAAAGCGAGCTTTTGCCGGTGTTCGGCTTGCCGACGATTGCGGTTTTTATTCCCTCGCTTATCGCACGGCCGTATGCGTGGCTTCCCGCCAATTTATCGAGCCTTGCTTTTATTCCGATAAGCGTTTGCCTCATTTCCGAAACGCTTATATCGGTCATATCCTCGTCGGGATAATCGATATATGCATAAACCGACGCGGCAAGCAGCTTTAATTCATCGTAAATCGCACCGAGCATGCGCGAAAGACTGCCGTTTGCCTGCTTTGCCGAAACGCTTAAATGCTTTTCGCTGACAGAATCTATAATTCCGCCGATAGCCTCCGCCTGTGTCAGCGACATTTTTCCGTTTATAAAGGCGCGGCGGGTAAATTCACCCGCAAGCGCTATCCGCGCACCGTTTTTCAAAGCGGCGGACAAAAGCTTTTGGGTTACCAAAAGACCGCCGTGGCAATAAAGTTCGGCAATGTTTTCACCCGTGAAGGAGTTGGGGCCCTTGAACAAAATACAAAGCCCGTCGTCGAAAACACCCTTTTCGTCGGCAAAGCTGCCGTAATACGCGTGGCCGTGAATACGCTGCGAAAAGCGTTCGCGGCTTGCGGGGATAAATATTTTTTCGGCAACCTCAAAAGCCTGCGCTCCGCTTATTCTTATCATTGCCACACCGCCCTTACCGTGAGGCGTGCCTATGGCGGCTATCGTGCTCATAAATAACTCCAATCAGTTTAATTCACACTATTATACTTCTTTTTTTCGGATATTGCAATAATTTTACAAATTAACTATATACTTTTTATTTTATTTGTGGTAATATAATATTCGTATAATTGTATCAATAATCTGTTTAAGGAGCAACATAATGTCTATATTCACAAAGCTGTTCGGCACCTACAGCGAAAAACAGCTTAAAAAGATAGAGCCTATCGCTATGAAAATCGAATCGCTCGCGGACAAATATTCCGCGATGAGCGACGAAGAGCTTAAAGGCCAAACCGAAATATTCAAAAGCCGTCTTAAAAACGGCGAAACGCTCGACGATATTCTTCCCGAAGCATTTGCCACCGTGCGCGAGGCTTCCACGCGCGTGCTCGGCAAGCGCCATTACCACGTTCAGCTTTTGGGCGGCATAGTTTTGCACCAGGGCAGAATTGCCGAAATGAAAACCGGCGAGGGTAAAACGCTTATGGCTACCCTGCCCGCATATTTGAACGCGCTTAACGGCGAAGGCGTTCACATAGTAACGGTTAACGATTACCTTGCAAAGCGCGACAGCGAATGGAACGGAAACATATTCCGTTTTCTCGGTCTTTCGGTCGGTCTTATTCTTCAAGGGCTCGATACCAGGCAACGCCAAGAGGCCTACAACGCCGACATTACCTACGGCACGAACAACGAATTCGGCTTCGATTACCTGCGCGACAATATGGTGGTATATAAAGAGCATATCACCCAGCGCGCACACGCGTTTGCCATCGTCGACGAGGTAGACAGCATTCTTATCGACGAGGCGCGCACCCCGCTTATTATTTCGGGCGCCGGCGGCGAATCGAGCGATATGTATAAAAAGGCAGACGATTTCGTCCGCAGGCTCAAATGCTACCGTATTAAAGAATTCGACGCAAAAAAGAGCGACGAGGATATGACCGAGGACTATATAGTTGACGAAAGAGCAAAAAGCTGTATGTTCACCTCGGGCGGTCTTGAAAAGGCAGAAAACATAAAACTGCTTGAGTATATATATGATATGCCGATTCAGATGGCTGCGGCAGATGTGGTAATATCAAGGGCGGGGGCCATGACGGTATCCGAACTGTCTATGCAGAAAAAAGTCAGCATAATGATCCCCTCTCCCAATGTTACTAATAATCATCAGTATAAAAATGCGAAAGTGTTGGCGGATGCCGAAGCGGCCGTTTTGATCGAAG
>JAFTTN010000082.1 GCA_017466805.1 Clostridia bacterium | reverse complement strand
TTGGTGTTGGACTTTTCGTGGTGGGGGAAGGTGGATTCGAACCACCGAAGTCAGTGACAACAGATTTACAGTCTGCCCCCTTTGGCCGCTCGGGAATTCCCCCATATAAATATTTGGTTGTTTACAGTAGGTGTATGGAGCTGGTGAAGGGAGTCGAACCCCCAACCTACTGATTACAAATCAGTTGCTCTGCCATTGAGCTACACCAGCATCTCGCTCACGCCAGCGAGGTGTAGTATAACACAGCAAAACGAGATTGTCAATCCCTTTTTTGAAAATTTTTTATCTTTTTTGTTTATTGGTTTTTAATTAAAATTTTACGCTTCTTGCACACCTTCGCCATTGCCAAAACGCAAGATTTGTGCTACAATGAATATATAAAGAGTAAAAGAGGTGCGGTTATGAAATCTCCGATTGTAATTCAGGGCGCAATGCAAAGCGAGCTCGACTATATTCTCGCCAATCTTGAAATCAAAGCAAAAACCGAGGAAGCCGGATTCGTATTTTATGAATGCGTGTTAAACGGATATCCGATCGTTGTAAGCAAAACGAAAATGGGCGAGGTTGCCGCCTCGATAGCTACGGTGCTCGCTATAAAAAAATACTCGCCCGCATTTATTATAAATCAAGGCACCGCAGGCTCGTTTGACGAGCGGTTTAGTATCCGTGACGTAGTCATAGGCGAGCGTATCTGCTATATTTCGCAGTTTGCTACTGAACCCGATAAGGAAACCGAACCGCTTAACCCTTGGAAGAAAAACGAATATAAAACCGTCGATAACGAAATTATTTCCTACCGCTGTGAAGAAAATCTTCTTTCCTGGCTAAAAGGGCTCGAGCTGTTGCATCGCGAAACGGTTCATTTCGATACAGTAGGCAGCGGCGACGTATGGACTAAATCGCCCGAGCTGATTAAAAAATATAACCGTGAATACGGAATAACCTGCGAAGCAATGGAATGCACCGGCGTGTATTTTGCCGCAAACAGCCTTAATACTCCGGCTGTCACCTTGCGCGTTATTTCCAATAACGAAATTTTAAACCAACCGTTCGACGAATCAACCTCGGTATATTCCCAAAAGCTTTCGCTTGAAATCGCGGGGGCGTATATCCTCGAGGTCGTCGGCGAATATATCGAAGAGGTGGAAAAATGAATTTTCGCGAAATTGCAGAAACCCGTCAGTCCTGCCGCTCCTATAACAAAAGCAGAGAAGTGGAGCAGGAAAAAATCGAAGCGATTATCGAATCGGCTCGCCTTGCGCCGTCCGCCTGCAACGCACAGCCATATATGCTCACAATTTGCAAGGGCGAAACTGCAAAAGAGGTCGCAAATGCTTGTATGGGAATGGGAATGAATAGGTTTGCCGAACAGGCTCCCGTGCTCGTTGTCGTTTCTGAAATGCCGTATAATAAAACCGCCGCTGTCGGCGCAAAGCTTAAAGGAAACGATTACCGCTCGATAGATATCGGTATAGTTACCGCCTATTTCACCGCCGAGGCAACTGCGCAGGGACTTTCAACCTGCATACTCGGTTGGTTTGACGATAAAAAAATACGCTCGCTTTGCGGGATCGAATATCCCGTGCGTCTTGTAATAACCCTCGGTTATGCAAGCGAAGGCGATACCCTCCGCCCCAAAAAACGCAAGGACTTAAAATCGCTTGTAAACGAAAGAGGCTGAAAAAATGGTAAAATACCGTAACCCGAAAACAAAACCGCTTTCGGTTTTGCTGTTTTCGCTTTTGTCGCTTGCAATAATGCTTGCCACCGTGTACCTTGCAGGACTTTTTACGTCGTTTTATTACGAAGGACTTTTGTATACGCTTTCGCTTGCCTGCATTGCCGTGCCGATACATATTTTCGCAAAGCGCAACGAATATCTCTACGTCGTTGCTTGGCTGTTAAACAGCTTCGGTATAGGTATGGCTGTGTCGTCGTATTATTCCCATTCGAAAATCGCGCCCGAGCTGTCTGCAATGCTTCTTTCGGTGTTGCCGACCGCGCTCTGCTTGGTGCTGGTGTGCCTACTGCTGTATAAATTCCCGAATGCGAAAAAATTACTGCTAACAGTGTTTGGGGGGATTCTGCTTCTGCTCGTCGCCGCTTCGGTTGTGTTGTGGATAATAAATGGCGCAGTAATTTACAGTCTTTCGTTTTTCTGTCTGCTTGAGGCGGTCGTTTGGCTGTTTGTGTGCGGTATAACCGTCGGCGTGCCGAGGCGCCATATCCTGCGCGATGTATCCTTCGGCGGCTTCGGTATTGCAATAATAGTCGGCGTTACGGTGCTTACGCTCGTAAGCGAGGACGGCTTCGGGTTAGAGCTTTTGGAGGGCGCCGAAATCTTCGATACGAAAAAGAAAAGGAAGTAAACTATGCTGTATTCTGAATTCAAAAACAAAAAGCTTTCAATGCTCGGTATGGGCTGTATGCGCCTGCCCACTAACGAAAACGGAAAAATAGATATAACCAAAACTCGCGAAATGGTCGCTTTTGCTATCGAAAACGGAGTCAACTATTTCGATACCGCTTACCCCTACCATAACGGCGAAAGCGAGCTTGTTATCGGCGAAATTCTTTCGCACTACCCGCGCGAAAGCTATTATCTTGCCGATAAATTCCCGGGGCATCAGATATCGTCAAGCTATGACCCTGCAACCGTTTTCGAGGACCAACTGAAAAAATGCAAGGTCGATTATTTCGATTTCTATTTGTTACATAACGTCTACGAGAATTCTATAAATACGTATAGGGATTCTCGCTGGGGAATAATCGATTATTTCCGTGAGCAAAAGAAGAACGGCAGAATAAAGCATCTCGGCTTTTCTACCCACGGAAGTATCGAAATAATGAAAGAATTTCTCGATGAATTTGCTTCCGATATGGAATTCTGTCAGATACAGCTAAACTATCTCGATTGGACTTTGCAAAGCGCCCGCGAAAAGTGCGAGCTTTTGGAAGGTTATAATATTCCCGTTTGGGTAATGGAGCCCGTCCGCGGCGGCAAGCTCGCAAATCTAAACGAAGCCGACACCGCAAGGCTCAAAGCTCTGCGCCCCGAGGAATCGGTTGCCGCATTCGCGTTCCGCTTCCTGCAATCTGTCCCGAACGTGAAAATGATATTAAGCGGTATGTCGAATTTCTCGCAGCTTTGCGATAATATAAAAACCTTTTCTAACGAAAAGCCGCTTAATTCAGAGGAAAAAAACATTCTTTTCGAAATTGCGGAGGGACTTAAAAATTCTATCCCCTGCACAAAATGCGGCTATTGCGTTTCGGGCTGTCCGCAGGGAATAGATATCCCCCGAATGCTCGAGTTTTATAACGAAATGCGTATCGCACCCACAACGAATATTACGATGCGTATCGACGCACTTCCCGTAAGTGAACAGCCTGCCTCCTGCATCGGCTGCGAAAACTGTGTGAATATCTGTCCCCAGAATATTAAAATCCCCGAGCACCTTGCAGACCTTGTCGCAATTTCAAAAAAGCTACCCTCGTGGACTGAAATAAGTAAACAGCGCGAGGAAGCCGCAAAACGCTTAAGAGGAGAGTAAATGAACAAAGAAATACACGATAAAATAGTTAAACTTATTCCGTCTGAAAGTCTAAAAACTGCGATAAAGGAAACAGGCTTTCAATTCTCTGAACTTGATCTTTTCAGAATAATCGACGCTTGCGCGCCAACTGCCAAAAAGCGTATCGAATATTTAATTCTGCTGCACGACGAATTATGCGGGGGAATAGCAAAGTTTGTCGAAACGCATATAAAATATGATTCCGAACTGTTGGAATACTTTGTAAATGATTGCGAGGATATGGTGTTCGAAGTGTCTGTAAGAGATTACGAAAGATATATCTTCAAAGATTTCGAATCCGCTATTTCGTTTATTAAGCTTTATCCGACTAATGAGTATGCGGTTCCTGTGAAAACATACCGCATCTCGAAGAAGAAATTACGCGGAGCGGACGATATAAAACCCGATTGTTTTGAGGATTGCGATTTTTGTACCGTTGTTGACGGAGAAATTAGGGACATATGGTGCGAGAACATAGATTGCTTCTACGAGACCGAAGAAGAAAAGAAGTATGCTTCACTTTGCAACGAAGAAAGTGAATTTCCCAAATACATAGATTCAGGTGACGTTATTAAATATCCCGATAGATACGGAAATTTTAAATATGCAATAGTTCTTCTTCAGCCCGGAGAAGCCTTTCATTACGTAAATTGCACGCCGCTTGATTCGATAGTAGTACGTTGCGGTGCGTTCGATAAGCATTTTTTTGCTCACGAACACCCCTCGCCCTATTATGTAGAAAAGGCAGACGTATCAGAGCTTGACGAAAAAATGCGCGAGGATTATCTCGCGTTCCGCAAATATCTCGAATTAAGTACCGATGTGTAACCACTTTACAAACCGAAAAAATTGTGCTAAAATTATCAATTGGAAAATAAATCATCAACGGAGGAAATAAATATGGCAAAGAAAATTCTTAAAAGAAGCGAAGTTCCGGTAGAAAACACTTGGAACCTTGCGGATATGTTCGAAAGTGACGATGCTTGGCTCGCCGAATACGAGGCGTTAAAGGCGCTCCCCGCAAAAATCGTTGAATTTCAGGGCAAATTGGGCGAAAGCGCAAAGAATTTGCTCGACTATTTTAAATTAGAGGACGAAATCGAGCTTCGACTCACCCCACTTTACGGCTATGCAAGCTGCAAGGGCGACGAGGATACCGCAAACGGCTTTTACCAAGACCTTCGCGGTAAAGCAATGAGCACCTACGTTGCAATCGCAGGTGCGGCTTCTTTCGCAACCCCCGAAATTATGGCTATCCCCGAAGAAACTCTCGAATCCTTCTTCAAATCCGAGCCCGAGCTCGAAACTTACCGCCGTCCTATCTACCGTATTCGCCGCAGAGCCGCACACGTTCTCTCGCCCGAATGCGAAATGATTCTTGCCACCGCGGGCGAAATGGCGGATGCACCCGATAATATCGGCTCGATACTCCGTAATGCAGATATGCGCTTCCCGAGCGTTGTCGACGGAGAGGGAAACGAGCATCAGCTTACCGACGGCACCTTCGTTCCGCTTCTCGAAAGCTCCGACGTAACGCTTCGTAAAAACACCTTCGAAGCATACTATGGCAGACTCGGTGAATTCAAAAACACTATCGCCGCAACTCTCGACGGTCAGTTCAAGCAGCTCCGCTTCTTCGCAAACGCTCGTAAGTATAACTCCACTCTCGAAGCGTCGCTCGACAGAACCGAGGTGCCCGTCGAGGTTTACCATAACCTTATTAAAGCGGTTCACGAAAACTTCGATAAAATGTACCGCTACGTTGCGCTCCGCAAAAAGCTTTTGGGCGTAGACGAGCTTCATATGTACGACGTATATACTCCTATCGTAGCGGATGCCGCTTCCGAAATTTCCTATTCCGAAGCAAAGGAAACGGTTCTCGAGGCGTTGCAGATACTCGGCGAGGATTATATCGAGCTTCTTAAAGAGGGCTTCAATAACCGTTGGATCGACGTTTACGAAAACGAAGGCAAGCGTGGCGGCGCATATTCCTCCGGCAACAGCCGTCCCCATCCCTATGTTCTTCTTAATCACCACGATAATTTAGACAGTATGTTCACCCTCGCTCACGAAATGGGCCACGCGCTTCACAGCTATCATTCTACCAAATATCAGCCCATCTGCACCAGCGATTACGTTATCTTCGTAGCAGAGGTTGCTTCCACCTGTAACGAAATCCTTCTTATGCGTCACCTTCTCGCAAAGACCACCGATAAAAAGGAACGCGCGTATCTTATCAACCATTTCCTCGATCAGTTCAAGGGCACCGTATACCGTCAAACTATGTTTGCCGAATTCGAGCTTGCTATGGGCGAAATGAGCGAAAGCGGCCAGACTCTTACCGCCGATGCGCTTTCCGCAAAATATCACGAGCTCAATAAGCTCTATTTCGGTCCCGATATGATCTCCGACGACGGCATCGCGCTCGAATGGGCAAGAATCCCTCACTTCTTCTATAACTACTACGTGTTCCAGTATGCAACCGGCTTCTCTGCCGCTTGTGCAATCGCATCGCGTATACTCGAAGAAGGCAAGCCTGCCGTTGACGATTACAAAAAGTTCCTCTCCGGCGGTTGCAGCACCGATCCTATCTCGCTTTTGAAGATTGCCGGCGTGGATATGTCTACTCCCGACCCCGTGAATGCGGCACTCAAGCTCTTCGGCGAGCTTATCACCGAAATGGAAGAGCTCTGCTGATAATATTTACAGCGAGGAATAAGCTATGCAAATCTCAAAAATCGTCATAACGGGCGGTCCATGCGCCGGTAAATCCTCTGCGACGAGCCGTATTAAAAAGGAATTTACAAAGCTTGGCTACGCCGTGCTTTTTGTTCCCGAAACCGCTACCGAGCTTATTACCGGCGGCGTTACTCCTTGGGATTGCGGCAGCGTTGCGGAATATCAAAAATGCCAGCTCGATCTGCAGTTAAAAAAAGAAAGCATTTTCGAGGAAGCGGCACGCACTATGCGTACCGATAAGGTGTTGATAGTCTGCGATAGGGGCGCGCTCGATAATAAAGCCTATATGACTCCTGACGATTTTTATTGGATGCTTGGAGAATTGGGCTTGAACGAGGTAGAGCTTCGCGACCATTACGATGCGGTTTTCCATTTGGTTACCGCCGCAAAGGGAAACGGTAAGCACTACACTACCGAAAACAATTCGGCGCGTACCGAAACCGTCGAGGAAGCAACCGCGCTCGATGATAGGCTTATTTCGGCTTGGACGGGACATCCGCATTTAAGAGTTATCGAAAACCGCGATGATTTCGAATTAAAGATGAACCGCCTTGTCGAAGAAATAGCGGCGTTTCTCGGCGCACCCGAAATCGAAACGGCAGAACGCAGGTATCTTATCGAATATCCCGATATTGTCTGGCTCGAATCGATGCCGAACTGCGAAAGGGTAGAGATTATTCAAACCTACCTTAAATCCGACGGCGAAACCGAAACGCGTCTTCGCCAGCGCGGCAACAAGGGTAATTACGTTTATTTCAAAAGCGTAAAGCCGAAAAACGCAAGCAAGGCGGAAAACGAATCGCGTATTACAAAGGACGAATATTTAGAGCTTTTAATGGAAGCGGATACGAATAAGCGCCAGATACGCAAAAACCGCTATTGCCTTACCTACGGAAGCCAGTATTTCGAAATCGACGTCTACCCCTTCTGGAAGGATAAAGCTCTCATGAAAATCGAGCTTAACGGCAACAATAACGTCGAAATACCGAATCGTATAAAGGTAATAGCCGAGGTAACCGATAAGCCCGAATATAAAAACGCATATCTTGCTACGGTCGGTATAAAAACCGAGTAATAAAAAAGTAGAAGCAATTGCGAGACTTTTCTAAGGGAAGTCTCGCAGTTTTATTATGCTTCGCGTCGTGATATTCGGCTACGACGAGTTTGGCGAATAAAACTTGAATATTACCGACTATTATGTTATTATGATATGGGTTTGGGCTTAGTCCAATAAAGCGTTTGTGCTCGCAAATGCGATGCCGGTTCTTCTTCCAAATCAGTTCGATAAATAAGAATTTGACGGTCAATTTTCACTCTACCATAGGTTTATTTCTCCTCACTAAACCAATGGTAGGTGTGTTTTATGCGAAATAGCGGGTACACTGTATGCGAAAGGAGGTAGCCTATGAACCA
>JAFTTN010000081.1 GCA_017466805.1 Clostridia bacterium | reverse complement strand
TTTGTTATAACACTTAAGACCGTGGAACTGCTGTGCAGTTCCACGGTCTTCTCTTTTTATTTTGTCCCTGCTCTCTTCGAACTCATTACACCTGAACCAACAGATTTAGTGCTTAATATCACTTCCCGAACTTGTTCCAAAGAATAAAACCTTTTCTCGCATCGGTCAATACCGCCGAAGTATGTGAATAGTATTCAAACTTATTCACGCGCCTTTAACATCGCTGTTCATCTGCAAGAAAGTACGTTAAAACAATATAATATACACATATTTTGACTGACAAAAAAGAGCCCCCCTGTTGTCAAAAAACAAGGGGGGATTCAATAAGAAACGCACAATTCTCTTAACTTAATGACATTGGTTCAAAGCTCGGCTTTTGTTTTATTTATCGCATTTAGCCCTGCATCAAGGTAACGAGCACCTCGACCATTTTTTCCATACTTTGAATCGGAATAAATTCGTGTATGCTGTGGAAGTTCGCGCCACCTGTCGAAAGATTCGGGCAGGGCAAACCCTCGAAGGAAAGCCTTGCGCCGTCGGTACCGCCGCGTATCGCAACGATATTCGGCTCGACGCCCGCGCCCTTCATTGCGTTAACGGCGTTATCGATAATATGCATATGCGGCAAAATCTTTTCGCGCATATTGTAATAGCTGTCGCGAACAGAAATTTCAAATGTGTTTTCGCCGTAAACGCTGTTGAGGTAATTGCACAGGTTGTGCAAAAATTCCTTGCGCTGATTGAATTTTTGCATATCGTGGTCGCGGATAATATAATGTAGCGTTGCCAGCGAGGTATCGCCGTCCATTCCGCCGAGATGATAAAAGCCCTCGTAATTTTCGGTATGCGCAGGTGTTTCGGCTTCGGGCAGCATATTAATAAATTCTGCGGCAAGCAGGCAGGCGTTTTTCATTTTGTTTTTCGCGCTGCCGGGGTGAATGTTAATGCCGTTAACGGTTATTCTTGCCGATGCGGCGTTGAAGTTTTCGTATTCTATTTCGCCAAGCTCGCCGCCGTCGACGGTATACGCCCAATCGCAAGCAAAGCGTTTAATATCGAACCTATCCGCGCCTCTGCCGATTTCCTCATCGGGAGTAATGCAAACCGAAATTCTGCCGTGGCTGATTTCCTCGTGATTTACAAGATATTCAAGCGCAGTGAAAATTTCTGCAATACCCGCTTTGTCGTCGGCACCGAGAAGCGTCGTGCCGTCGGTGGTAATAATATCACAGCCGACGTATTTTTCTACAAACGGAAAATCCTTTACCGTTATACTTATTTTATCGTTAAGCTTTATATCGCCGCCCTTGTATGCAACTATCTGCGGCTTTATATCGTCACCCTTAACGTCGTTGCTCGTGTCCATATGCGCAACGAAACCGATTTTCGCATCGTTTTCCCTGCCCTTGCTTGCGGGAAGCACGCCGTATACGTAACCGTCTTTATCGAGCTCCACGTCGGTCAAGCCGATTTGCTTGAGCTCGTCAACAAGATATTTGCCCAAAACGAGCTGACTTGCGGTCGAAGGGCAATCGCCGCTGTTATCGTCGGAATTGGTTCCGAACGAGATATATTTCAAAAATCTTTCGCTTACTGTCATATTCCGCTCCGTTTTCGTTTTTTTATATTATAGCAAACCGATAAGCTTTTGTAAAGCGAGCAGAGCCAAAAAACTCTTGCATAACGGCAGAATATGTGTTATTCTGTTACAAAGAAGAATTATTTTCGGCGGTGTTTTATGAGCAACGTGGTAAACGCATACAACGGCAGCGAGCCATATATTTTCGTCAGCTATTCGCACAAGGATTCGAATATAGTTGTCCCCGCGATAGAAGCTATGCAGCAGCAGGGCTTCCGCATTTGGTTTGACCGCGGTATCGAAGCCGGCACCGAATGGTCGAACAACATTGCGGCACATCTGCGCGATTGCGCGGTTTTTGTCGCATTTATTTCGAAAAATTCGGTTAAAAGCGAAAACTGTCTGGACGAAATCGCCTATGCAAAAAGCCACGGCAAGCCATCGTTGCTTATATTTTTGGAAGAGGACGTTACCCTGCCCGAAGGCACCGAAATGCAAACCGCGCGCTTCCAGCGTATGTTTTACAACCGCCAAGGCTCGATACAAAGCTTTATCGATAATATCTGCACCGCAACCGTTTTATCTACCTGCCGCGGCGCAGGAACGGCGGAAAGCGTACCGCGAAAGCCGATTCCCGAGCCCGCTCCCGCAAAGCCGAAAAACAAAAACCTTTTGTTAATAATAGCTATCGCGGTTGCGCTTGTTATAATTATCGCGTTGGTTATCGCGCTTGTTTCAAAAGGCGGCGATACGATTGGCGAATCTTCGGTTGCCGAAAGCTCGCAAGCCGAAGCCTCCGCCGAGGAATCCGAAGCATCACAGCCAAAAGCGCCGATTGCGATGTCGGACGACCTTTACGATTGCACCTTTAAGCTCGAGGGCGAAATATACAAGCTGCCCTGCTCCCTTGCCGATTTCACAAGCAACGGCTGGGCTATATCCTCGTCGGGCTACAGCACCGATAAGCTTATAAACGGTCTTTCCGTCGATGCCTTCTCGATTTCGAAAAACGGAAAGAAAATCAATATCGGCATAGCAAACCGAAGCGGCAACAAAGCTCGGTTGGAGGATTGCCCCGTAATTTCGGTTTCGGCAACCAACGGCTACGGTGCCGAATTCGAAATCGCAAAGGGAATCACCCTTTCCTCCACACTCGATGAAATTATAAACGCCTTCGGCACGCCGTACTCGCGCGATGAGAGCACTCATTACGAAACCGCGCTTTTCGCAAGCGACGACGAATATTCCTACGCCGAATTTACGGTTTACGACGAGGATAATTCCGATGAAACGACTATCGAGCTCGCTTGCTATCGCTTCGAGGATACCGTCACCACCGAAACGAATACGGCGCCTCCCGAATATCTTTCGCAATACACCGCGCCCGATACGCTCGGCAACGACTTGTATTCCGGCAATTTCAAGCTCGAGGGCGATATTTACAGCATTCCCGCACCCGTAAAGGCGTTTTTGGATAACGGCTGGGCAATAAGCTCGGCACCGAAATACGTTGTCGCAGGTGGCGAGGATAAAATAAAAATTTCGAAAAACGGCGCAACGATCGAGGTATCGGTTATCAATTTCGGCGATTACCAAACTCTGCCCGAAAACTGCGTGGTTACAAACCTTCCGGTTTACAATTACGACAACGCAAAAATCGAGCTCCCCGCAGGAATAACGCACGGAATGACCGAAGCCGAGCTCGATTCACTCGTTCCCGCAGAATACGATAAGCTTTCTTCGGAATACAGCGTTAATTATTCCTATTCGGCAAGCACCCCGCGTGATTTATATATCTATCTTTATATCGACGTCGAAAAAGGCGATGCATTAAGCTATATCCGCATTAACAGCGAAGAATGGGAATACGGGAATTAGAACAAAAAGGAGCTTTAAAGCTCCTTTTCTATTTATATATCGCATTCGTGCAGCACCACGCCGCTTTTTTCAGCGCCCTTCAAGTCCTTCCGTCTTTCCAGGCACCGCAAGGGTGCTTGGTATTTTGCGTAAGACTACCTAAACAGAGCAGAATTGAGGTAAGAAAGCCTAAAAGTAGTGTATTTGCTCTGTTCTACAAATCGGAATTTGTCTTTCCGGATTAGTCCTCTGTCATTATTCTCCAAAACAGCTTTTCAGCAATTACATAAGTACTGTGTTTTCCGTTAGTGGAAATCGGTTTTTCTTCCGTATAATTTATGGGATTGTAACCATCCCAATCCGCCCATACTATCAGCTTGTCATTGCGAGTTTTACCAAGTAGGTCGCTATGAAAATTCAAATATGCACCAAAAATGTCGCAGAAATAATTATCCTGCCAACCGACAATATTAC
>JAFTTN010000080.1 GCA_017466805.1 Clostridia bacterium | reverse complement strand
AGAAACGGCAAGAGAACTGCAATGGCTGCTCTTAAGATTGCTTGCGACCTCGTTGATGAAGGTATGATCAGCGAAGAACAGGCTGTTGCAATGATCGATCCCCGTAACCTCGATACCCTTCTCCACCCGCAATTCGACGCAAAGGCTCTTAAAGCCGCGGCTCCCATCGGCAGAGCACTCGGTGCTTCTCCCGGAGCAGCTTGCGGTAAGGTGGTATTCACCGCTAACGATGCTAAGGAATGGGCAGACAAGGGCGAAAAGGTAATTCTCGTTCGTCTTGAAACCTCTCCCGAGGATATCGAAGGCATGAAGGCTGCACAGGGTATTCTTACCGCACGCGGCGGTATGACCTCGCACGCAGCGGTTGTTGCAAGAGGCATGGGCACCTGCTGTGTATCCGGCTGCGGTGATATCAGAATGGACGAAGCAAACAAAAAATTCGTTCTCGGCGGCAAGACCTACAACGAAGGCGACTGCATTTCGCTTGACGGCTCCACCGGTTGCATTTACGACGGCATTATCGATACCGTTGACGCTACCATCGCCGGCGAATTCGGCAGAATTATGGCTTGGGCAGACAAATACCGCACTATGAAGGTTCGTACCAATGCAGACACGCCCGCTGATGCGAAAAAGGCACGCGAGCTTGGTGCAGAAGGTATCGGTATCTGCCGTACCGAGCACATGTTCTTCGAAGCAGACAGAATCGCTGCATTCCGCGAAATGATCTGCTCCGACACCGTTGAAGAAAGAGAAACCGCTCTCGAAAAGATTCTTCCTATACAACAGAGCGACTTCGAAGCGCTTTACGAAGCACTTGAAGGCAACCCCGTTACCATCCGCTTCCTCGATCCTCCTCTTCACGAATTCGTTCCCACCGAAGAAGAAGATATCAAAAAGCTCGCAGATGCACAGGGCAAAACCGTTCAGCAGATTAAGGATATTATAAGCTCGCTCCACGAATTCAACCCGATGATGGGCCACAGAGGATGCCGTCTTGCAGTTACCTACCCCGAAATCGCAAAAATGCAAACCAGAGCTGTAATCCGCGCTGCTATTAACGTTCAGAACGCTCATCCCGATTGGAACGTTAAGCCCGAAATTATGATTCCTCTTGCTTGCGACGTAAAGGAATTCAAGTTCGTTAAAAAGCTTGTCGTTGAAACCGCCGACGCGGAAATCGCAAGTGCAAACTCCTCGCTTAAGTACGAGGTTGGTACTATGATCGAAATTCCCAGAGCGGCTCTTACCGCAGACGACATTGCCGCTGAAGCCGATTTCTTCTGCTTCGGTACCAACGACCTCACTCAGATGACCTACGGCTTCTCGCGCGATGACGCAGGCAAATTCCTCGATTGCTACTACGACACCAAGATTTTCGAAAACTACCCGTTTGCGAAGCTTGATAAGATTGGTGTTGGTAAGCTTATGGAAACCGCTATTAAGCTTGGCAGACCCGTGAACGATAAGCTTCACGTAGGTATTTGTGGCGAACACGGCGGCGACCCTGCATCCGTAGAATTCTGCAACGAGCTCGGTCTCGACTACGTTTCCTGCTCGCCCTTCAGAGTTCCCATTGCAAGACTTGCGGCTGCGCAGGCTGCACTCAAGCAGAAATAATACATTTTTTAACAAAGCGGCGGAGCGCCGAAAAGGCGTTCCGCTTCTTTATTAATTTTGAGGTTTTGATGTTTGTTATAGAAATTGCCGAATTAAAGGTATTAATAAATAACAAATACGACTTTGTAAAAACAGTTTGCAAGGATTACATTGCAGATTGTTCTGAATTTGATTTTTCTGTCGAGATTTCCGACAAAGAAATCGAGAAAGAGATGTCAATTTGCGATTCTTCGATATCCGAAGGCTTCGCCGAAAGCGTTTGTCTGTACCGCGCAATTGCCGAAAAGCTGCCTGAATACGATGCTTTCGTACTACACGGCGCGGCTATAAAAATCAATAACAATGCATATATCTTCGCGGCAAAAAGCGGTGTAGGTAAAACGACTCATATTTTGAACTGGAAAAAAGTATATCGCGATAAAGTAACCATTATTAACGGCGACAAGCCTATAATTCGCTTTAAATCCGGCATTCCATACGTTTACGGAACACCTTGGTCAGGAAAAGAAGATTTTAACACCAATACATCGGCAATATTAAAAGGGATAATCTTTATCGAGCGTTCGGAAAACAATTCTGTTGAAGATATTCCCAACAAGAATGCTTTGAGCTTGTTGTTAAATCAGCTTTACTTCCCTTCAAATGCCGCACTAAAGCTAAAAACAATCGATTTAATAAATAACGTTTTCGACACCACTAATTGTTGGCGTCTGTACTGCAATCGCAGTGTGGAATCTGCAGTAACCGCATACGACGCATTTTTCAAAGAGGGATAATATGGATTTCACTTCTATACTTACAAACGAGCAAATCAAAAGAAAGAATATAGAAAAATCCGCGAGAAAAGCAGCGCTTGTAGCTTTACTCGGCGGTTCATTAATGTTTTTGTTCCAGCTTATTTATTCGTTTGCGGTGCTAAGTCCCATTATGGAATTTTTCCCCGAATTATTAACCGACACGGCAAGCTATTTCTTGGATATGTTTGGCTACGTCTTCTATATAGCAATTCCGTTTGCGATAACCGCACTTATATTTAAAAAAATCAATAAAAATTTCGAAAACAAAGGTGTAAAAAGATCGACTCCGAAAGCTCCTGCGCTCTATATATTCGGCACTATCGGCGTCGGCTATATTATCAACCTCACCATAAGTATTCTTTTTAGCGATCTTATCGAACAATACTCCGTTGATATGGGCATTGTTGCCGACAACGTATTACAAGTAATTTTATGCTACGTTCTTTACGCTATACTTCCGGCAATATTGGAGGAATGGGCGTTCAGAGGCGTTTTGTGTAAAAATCTACTCCCCTATGGCAAGGGCGGTGCGATAATCATTTCTTCGGTTCTGTTCGGTGTCGCTCACGTCGATCCTCCCAGAATTATTTTTGCAACGGCTTTCGGCTTGATGCTCGCCGTATGCTACGAGCATACCCGTTCTTTAAAAATACCTATGCTAATACATTTCATAAACAATGCGATTTCGGTTACAATGTCTCTTATACCAACCGACTCTGCTTTCACGGTTCTGCTTTCGTCGGCGGTATTCGGCTTAATCGGATGCGGCATCGCCGCAATCGTGTATTATGCAAACAACGGCATTGCAAGAAAAAAGGTTTCGATAATTAAACCCCAAACTGTTGGCTATCAGCTCTCTATAGGAAAATTCGCGACTAAAGCGGTCTTGAACTTCGGTATGATTCCGCTCGTAATTCTATATGCAATTTTCTTTGCCTTGTATTATTTCGTGTGATATATGGATAAAAACGATATTTACTTTATGAAGCGAGCGATTTTGCGAGCAAAAGCCGCCGCAAAATGCGGTGAAGTACCGATCGGAGCGGTTATAGTTAAAGACGGCGAAATAGTTGCAACAGGCAGAAATATGCGTGAGCTACGCAAAAATTCGCTTTTGCACGCTGAAATAATCGCCATAGACCGCGCCTGCAAACGACTTGGCAGATGGAGATTGCACGATTGTACGCTTTACGTCACTATGGAGCCCTGTCCGATGTGTGCCGGCGCAATTGTTAATTCGCGAATAAAGCGCGTCGTATACGGTTGCTACGACCAAAAAGCAGGAGCGCTTGGCACAGTATTCGATATGTCGCAATATCCTTTAAACCATAAATATGAAATCACAAGCGGCGTTATGGAGCAAGAATGCGCCAAGCTTTTATCAAATTTTTTTGCAGAATTAAGAAAACGTCCGAAAGGAAACAAACAATGAAAACAAAAGCAGTTATATCGGTTACAGGTAAAGATAACGTTGGAATTATTGCAAAGGTAAGCAACGTGTGCTCGGAATACGGTGCCAACATTATCGACGTTTCTCAAACTGTTTTAAAGGAATATTTCGCGATGATAATGCTTGTTGAAATAGATTCCTTGACACTTCCCTTTACCGAATTCGTAGACCGCGTTGCAATTATAGGAAAAGAGCTTGGGCTTGAAATCCACGCAATGCACGAAGATATATTCGACTCTATGCACAAGATTTAACGGAGCATAAAATGATCGATACAAAAGATATTTTAGAAACAATAAATATGATAAGAGAAGAAAATCTCGACATACGAACGGTTACTGTCGGAATTTCTCTCTTTGATTGCGTCAGCGACGATAAAAACAGACTGTTAAACAACATCTACGAAAAAATCACACGTACAGCCGAAAAGCTCGTACCGATCTGCAACGAGCTCGAAAAAACCTACGGTATTCCAATTATTAACAAACGTGTTTCGGTAACTCCGCTTTCGCTCGTCGGCGGCAAGCTTGACAGCGAGGGTTATGTCCAAGCAGCGCAAATGCTCGACCGTGCCGCAGAAACTCTCGGTATTAACTTCATCGGCGGATTTGGCGCGTTGGTTCACAAGGGCAGCACAAAATGCGAGGATGCACTTATCGATGCAATCCCCGAAGCGCTTGCTTCAACAAAAATGGTGTGCTCTTCGGTTAACGTCGCAACTACCAAAGCAGGCATTAATATGGATGCAATCGCAAAAATGGGCAGCATTATTAAAAAGACTGCTTATCTTACGCGAGAAAACAATTCGATCGGCTGTGCAAAGCTTGTAGTATTTGCCAACGTACCCGAGGACAATCCTTTTATGGCAGGCGCATTCCACGGTGTCGGCGAGCCCGATGCGATTATTAACGTCGGTGTTTCGGGCCCGGGTGTTGTCAGCTCCGCAATTAGACGTGCAGGAAACTGCAATTTAAGCGAGCTTGCCGAGGTTATTAAAAAGCAATCGTTTAAAATTACACGAGTTGGTCAGCTTATTGCGCGCGAGGCTTCGAACCGTATGAATATCCCATTCGGTATAGTTGACCTTTCGCTTGCGCCCACACCCGCAATCGGAGATTCGGTCGCCGATATACTTGAAAGTATGGGGCTCGAAACCTGCGGAACACACGGCACTACCGCAGCTTTGGCAATGCTAAACGATGCGGTTAAAAAAGGCGGCGTAATGGCTTCTTCGCACGTCGGCGGTCTTTCCGGTGCATTTATTCCCGTTTCCGAGGACGCGGGTATGATTGCCGCTGTCGAAAAGGGCGTGCTTTCTATCGAAAAATTAGAAGCTATGACCGCCGTTTGCTCTGTTGGTCTTGATATGATAGCCGTACCCGGCGATACGAGCGAAGCCGTAATTTGCGGTATAATTGCCGATGAAATTTCCATCGGCGTTGCCAACACGAAAACAACCGCTGTAAGAATCATCCCCGCATATAATAAAAATGTTGGCGATTCGATCGATTTCGGCGGACTTTTGGGCACCGCTCCAATAATGCAGCTGCGCAAGGAATCTCCTGAAATATTCATCAACCGCGGCGGCAGAATCCCCGCCCCGATTCACAGCTTAAAGAACTAACCTCTCTAAAAGGAGAAATTACGATGAAAGAAAAGTTTTATATAACAACCGCAATCGCCTATACCTCGAAAAAGCCCCACATTGGTAATACCTATGAAGCGGTTTTGACCGATGCGATTGCAAGATACAAAAGATTACGCGGATACGACGTATACTTTCTCACCGGAACCGATGAACACGGTCAAAAAATCCAGCAGGAAGCTGAAGCAGCAGGCATAACTCCGCAGGCATACGTCGACAAGGTGGCAGGAGAAATTAAATCGATTTGGGATATGTTTAACGTAAGCTACGATAAATTTATCCGCACTACCGATGAAGAACACGTTAAATGCGTTCAAAAGATATTCAACAAGCTTTATGAGCAAGGCGATATCTACAAAGGAACCTACGAGGGCAATTATTGCACACCTTGTGAATCCTTCTGGACCGATACCCAGCTTGTAGACGGCAAATGCCCCGATTGCGGCAGAGAGTGTAAAAAGGCAAGCGAGGAAGCGTATTTCCTTAAAATGTCCAAATACGCCGACAGACTCGTGGAATACTACAATTCTCACGATGAATTTATTACCCCTGTATCTCGCAAGAACGAAATGATAAACAACTTTATCAAGCCCGGTCTGCAGGATCTTTGCGTATCGAGAACCAGCTTTACCTGGGGTATTCCTGTAACATTTGACGAAAGACACGTTACTTACGTTTGGCTTGATGCGCTTTCCAACTATATTACTGCTATCGGATTTGATATCGATAACCCCTCCGAGCTTTACAAAAAGCTTTGGCCTGCCGACGTTCAGGTAATTGGCAAGGATATCGTTCGCTTCCATACAATTTATTGGCCTATTATTCTTATGGCGCTCGGCTTGCCGCTTCCCAAGCAGATTCTTGCACATCCTTGGTTGCTTTCCGGCATCGACAAGATGAGCAAATCGAGAGGCAACGTTATTTATGGCGACGACCTTATTGCACAGTTCGGTCTTGACCCTGTAAGACACTATCTGCTTGCCGAAATGGGTTATTACAACGACGGCAGCATTACCTATGAAAATCTTATTAAGCGCACGAACAGCGACCTTGCAAACGTACTCGGCAACCTCGTTTCGCGTACCGGTGCAATGATCAAGCAGTACTTTGGAGGCGTTATCCCCAAAAACAGCGGCAACGACGACGAATTTGCAGTATCACTCAAGACCGCAATCAAGGAAGGATTTGCCGACACTGTTGCAAAATACGACAAGTATCTGCTTGCAGACGCCGATGCTGCTATTTTCAATACCTTAAAGGCTTGCAACAAGTATATCGACGAAACAACCCCTTGGGTGCTTGCTAAGAACCCCGAAAAGAAGCAAGCGCTGGCAGACGTGCTTTCCAATCTTGTTGAAAGCATTCGCATTTGTAATATTCTTCTTGAACCGCTTATGCCGGATACCGCAAAGAAGATCAATGCTATTTTCAACGTTCCCGAGCAGAATTTCGAATCTGCACGTGATTACAATTACTGCTGCGAAGGAGTAACTCTCGGCGAAATTCCCATTCTTTTTGCAAGAATCGACGAAAAAAAGCTTTTGGCAGAAATCGAAGCGAAGGAAAAGGAAGCAAAAAAATCTGCAAAAGAAGCCGAAAAGAACAAGAAAAAGTCTGAAAAGACCGATGAAAAGACAGAAATAATCGGTATAGAGGACTTTGCGAAGGTGGATTTACGCGTAGGCATTATTAAAGAATGTGTAAAAGCCGAAAACAGCGATAAGCTTTTGGTTCTTCAGATCGATATGGGCGGCGAGATCCGTCAGGTAGTTTCGGGCATTGCAAAGTATTATACCCCGGAAGAGCTTATCGGCAAAAAGGTTATCGTCGTTTCTAATTTAAAGCCGGTTAAGCTACGCGGCATCGACAGCAACGGTATGATTCTTGCCGCCGACACCGAAAACGGAGTTAAGGTTATTTTTGCCGACGAAAACGCCAACCCCGGCAGCAAGGTAAGATAAATGATCGATATTCACGCTCATTACGATGACGACGCCTTTGATTCCGACAGAGACGAGTTGCTACAAGGCTTATTTACAGAAAAAGGCGTTAACGGTATTATCAACGCAGGTTGTAATCTTGAAAGCTCGCTTTATTCGGTAAAGCTTGCCGAAAGATACGACGGTATGTATGCTGCAGTGGGGTTTCATCCTCAAGAGGTAGATGCATTTAAAGAAGGCGATTTGGAGATAATCAAATCGCTGTTGACGCACCCCAAAGTTGTTGCAATCGGTGAAATCGGACTTGATTACCATTGGGTAAGCGACAACAAGGAGCAACAAAAAAGTCTATTCAGAAAACAGCTTGAATTGGCTGTTGAAATGAATAAGCCTGTTGTTATACACGAGCGCGATTGCGTGGCGGATTGTCTTGAAATCGTTCTCGATTATGATGTAAAGGGTGTTTTTCACGCTTTTTCCGGCAGCAAGGAAACCGCAAAAATCCTGCTTGACAGAGGATGGTATATTTCCTTCCCCGGCACCGTTACCTTCAAGAATGCAAGGAACCCTGTTGAAAACGCTTTATACGTCCCCGACGAAAGAATACTTACCGAAACCGATGCTCCATACCTTACCGCGCATCCTTTTAGAGGAAAGCGAAATGATTCGAGCTATATGAGATATACGCTTGAAAAGCTCGCCGAGATTCGCAACACAACCTTTGAATACATTGAAAGAATCACCGAAGAAAATGCAAAAAGACTTTTTAGGATCTAAAGTACGCGGCGAAACCTTTGCCTACCGCGTAAATAACGGGATTTATCTTAATATTACCAACCGTTGCACGAACGATTGCACGTTTTGCTTGCGAAACAACGGCGATACTGCCTATGAAAGCGATACACTATGGCTAAAACGAGAGCCGAGCGCCGACGAGGTTGTTAACGCAGTAAAGAGCATTTATTTCGAAGCTTGCGACAGCTTTGTGTTTTGCGGATACGGAGAGCCGACCTGCAGATTAGATACGTTGATCGTAATTGCGAAGCTTTTAAAGGCTCGATACCCGGAAATACCGATTCGGCTTAATACAAACGGTCAAAACGAATTGATAAATTCGTGCGATAGTACGAATTTGCTTTTTGGCTTAATCGACAGCGTTTCTATTAGTCTGAACAGTGCAAATGAAGACGAATACGACAAAATATGCCGCTCGGTTTTCGGAAAGAAGGCTTATTCGGCAATGATAGAATTCGGCAAGCACTGTATAGGGAATATACCAACCGTACAATTCTCTGTTGTTGAAGAAACGTTAAGCAACGAGGATATAGAAAAATGCAAGGTAATGGTTGATAAAATCGGGGCAAAATTACGTGTTCGTAAGTTCATTAGTGAAAACGACAAAAATCCCGAAGGAAATTAGTACCATTTTTCTAAAAATAACTATTGTATTTTTTCACCAAAAGGTATAAACTATCAAATGGTGAAATAAATAAAAAATTTATGGAGGACTTTTAAAATGTCTGTAAAAGTTGCTATTAACGGCTTTGGCCGTATCGGCCGTCTTGCTTTCCGCCAGATGGTTGACGCTGAAGGTTACGAAGTTGTTGCAATCAACGACCTCACCAGCCCCAAGATGCTTGCTCACCTTCTTAAGTATGATACCGCACAGGGCGGTTTCTGCGGCAAGCTCGGTACCACCCCTGCTCACACCGTTTCCTGCACCGATGATTCCATCATAGTTGACGGCAAGGAAAACAAGATCTACGCTGAAAAGGATGCAGCTAACTGCCCTTGGAAAGCACTCGACGTAGACGTAGTTCTCGAATGCACCGGTTTCT
>JAFTTN010000079.1 GCA_017466805.1 Clostridia bacterium | reverse complement strand
TGCGCGTATGCGATTTGTTCTGTAACGACGGCGAAAAACGAAGGAATACCAACGTATTTCAACGTATTTCAAGGCTTTTTGACTAAGTTACAGGGCAAAACGGTAGCGCAAAACCGTTTTCTCACTGTGGCGCATCGCCCACTCGGGCAGATATTTATTATTTTTCGGCGTATATTTCGATTTCGTCGACGAAAATCCAGCTTTGATTAGTCGTGAAAACGATTTTCAGATATCTGCAATCCAATTCGTTGCCGAGGAACAGCGTGCGCTTTTGCGTGTTCAGCGAATCGATACCGAGGTCGGCGGGATAGCTTTCACTTTTGACCGGCTTAAAATTCACTCCGTCGTCCGATGCAAAAACCGAAATCGCATTCGGGTGGTAAACCGCCGCACTGCCGCCACCGAGTGTCGAAAAGCCAACTGCATAAACCCCCTCGGTCTTGCTTCCGAGGTCGAAAACCATTTCGGCTTTGCCCAAAAATCCGCAAAACGCCTTGTCGAAATATTCGGCACTGCCGTATTTTCCGTCGGTAAGCGAATTTCCGCTTTCGTCGGGATAGCTTGCTTCGGGCGGGGTAACAAGAGTATAGCTCTTTCCGAGCGCAATGTTTTCGCCGTTCTTTGCGGTGTATTTTGCTATATATTTAAACGGCTCGGAATTATTGTTGTAATAGTCTACAGCGCAAATTTCGTAAACCGCCTCGCCATCGCCCGAAATATTGTTGTCGGTAAAGCTGCAAACATAGCTATCCTTGCCGTATTCAAGCGTATAGTCCTTGAATTCTATTTCGATTCCGTTTTTGTAAATCCGAATACCGTATAGCAGCTTATCGCGGTTTTGCGCGGTTATTTCAAAAACAATCACACTGCCGTCCGATTGCGTGCTCACCTCTGCTTTGGGGGCGGGAAGCGATGCTTTCGGAATACTGCCGGTTTCGTAATATGCTTTATATGCAAGATGGTGCCCGATTTTTTGCATATCGGGGTGCTGGTGGTGCGAATAGGCAAAGGTTATATGTGCCGAAACGTATTTATCGGTAATTTTTAACTGCTCTATAAATCTGTCGAACGGTGCGGTGGACCAGGTCGATTGCGTAAAATCCTCGTTGTTAGCCCAGAAAAGCAGACCTTTTTTGCTGTCGACCGCCTTTTTTATTTCGGCGTAATATGGCTCTAACTGCTCCATAGATATATGGCCCGCGCCGACCGAGTCCTGACAGCAAAAGATATCGCCCTCTATAAAGCCGGTGCTCTTGAACACCTCCGACCAAAGCCTTCCGGTATCCTCGGGGCTTGCGCCCGAGGCGGAAATATACGGCGAAAGCATCATCGGCATACCCGAATCGAGCTCCTTTAAGGGCTCGCGGAACAGGTTAAGCAGATATGCGGCGTTGTCGGTTACCGTCTTGCTTGCCTGCATATTGTAAAATTCAAATACGAAATACCAGCCGTGGAATGCGTTCGGGTATTTTTGCTTATAGGCCGAATAAAGCTGCCTTGCGCCCTTTATTCCAAGCTCGCTTTGCTTATCGAGCCAAGCTCTGTCCAACACACCCTTTTGCCACCATTCCGCGCTGTCGTTCAAGCCGACAAACACCTTTACGCCGACCTTTTCCGCCGCCGAAAGAATGGTTTCCACCAAGTTCGCGCCGCTTTTATCGCAATCGGCGGAATATTCGTTTTCTTCAAACGAGCTTTCGAAATACGCGTCGGTCACAACGCCGTTTTCGGTGGTGAACGACCATTGAAGTATAAGTATATCTATGCCGACGTCGTACATCGCTTGCAGGTGGCTTATCATCTGCGCCTCGCTGTAATCCTTAAAAGCATAGGGCTGCATAAAGCTGCCGCAAAGCGTGGGGTAGCCGCTCGGTCGGGTTATAGGCGCGTTGCCGGTATCGCCGTCGTATTCGCCGTCGCCGTCGCTCGTGTCGCTTTCGCTCTTGTCGTTATTGCTCTCGTCGGAAAATTCGCTTTTATCGTCGTTTCCTTCGGAAGCATCGCCGTTTGCGGATTCGGCATCCGAGTCCAAAAGCGATTCCTCTGACTTGCTTTCGGATTTCGAAATTTCCTGCGAGCTCGGCTCGGTGCTTTCCTGCACCCCGCCGGAGCAGGCGGAAAAGGCAAACGAAAACGGCATTAATATGCAAAACAATAGGGGAAGAATACGTCTTTTCATAAAATACACCTTCCTTTCAACATTAATTTTACATATATTTTTCATCTTTGTCAACAAAAACGAATTTTATCTGCCGAACGGGTGCATAATAAGAAAAAACAAGGAGCGATATTATGCACGAAAACGATACTTTAAAGCTGCTGCGCGAATGCGACGCAGGTGTAAAAATGGGGGTTTCCTCGATAAACGAGGTGATTTCCTCGGTAAAATCCGAGCAGATGCGCACACAGCTTGCCGATTGCCGCAACCAGCACGAAACACTGCTTAGCGATATAAAGCAAAGGCTCGATGCAAGCTGCGACAAGGGCAAGGAGCCCGCGCCCGCCGCAAAGGGTATGAGCTGGATAAAAACCAACGTAAAAATGGCGCTTGACGATTCCGACAAAACCATTGCCGACCTTATCACCGACGGCTGTAATATGGGGGTAAAATCGCTTTACCGCTATATGAATCAATACAAGGCGGCGGACAGCGATTCGAAGGGGATTGCAAACCGACTTATTAAATTAGAGGACGACCTCGCGATTCAAATGCGTCAGTATTTGTGATAAAAAAAGAGCTGTGCAAAACAGCTCTTTTTAAGTTTAGAGTTATGAAGTTGCTTCGCAACAGTTATGAGCTTGCTTTCGCAAGCGTTATTAACTCATAACTCATAACTTGCCCGAAGGGCAATCATAACTCCTCTATTCCTCAATATAGGGGAAGCGCTCGCACCATCTGCCTGCGCCGGGGATATACATATTGCAAACCTCGTTGTAATAGCCCTCCCAATAGCCTTCAAGACCGCCGTATTCGAGCTTGGAAACCGCCATTTCGGGATCGGGTGCTTCGACATTGCCTGCCTCGATATTTGCAATAAGGTCTGCGATAAGATAATCGATGTAGCCGGTTAGCTTTTCGCCGCCGCTAAAGGTGAGCGTGCATTGAGTAAGCTCGAAAATGCCGCTTTCGCCATAGGTGTAAGAGAACCAGGTGCCTGCGTATACCTCGATTCTGTAATCGCCCTCGGGGAGTGCAACACAGCTAATATCCTTTTCGATCCAAAGCTCGTTTTCGGGCTTGAATTCTTCACGCATAAGCGAGCTGATATAGCGGGTGATTTCCTCGGAGGTGAATGCGAGCTGACCGACAAGCTTACCGGTTTTGTGGGAGTAAACGTCGATAACGACACCCTTGTCGACGTGCTCTCCGCCGCCGACGTAAACGTCTCTCGGGTCGCCTACCGTGTATTCAAAATCGGGGTAAACGGGTGCTTCTTCGGGAATTTCGGGTGCTTCCTCGGGAACGAATTCGGGGATTTCGGGAATCACTTCCTCGGGAACAACTTCCTCGGGAACAATTTCCTCGGGAACAACTTCCTCGGCGGGCGCACCGTCTGCAAGCTCTGTGCCGGGGGTTGCGTTATCTGCCGCCGAAACTGCTGTCGATTCGTCGATTGCCGACGTATTCAGCAAGGAAAGACCTGCCGTAAGAACAAGCGCGGCTGCGGTAATAAGTGCCGCGGTTATTAATGCGAGTGTTTTGCTTTTCATATAAACATCTCCTTTCTGTTCTTGTATTTTATCCGCCCTTTATTCTGAAAGTGTTCGGGAATTGTTATGAATTTGTAAAAGCTTAAAATATATTCAAAAGTCCTTTTTGCATTGACAAATCGACATATTTGGTATAAAATTTCCATATAAATATCAGGAGGCTGTTATGAAAAGATTATTGTGTATATTGCTTTGCACGCTTATGCTTGTTTCGTTTGCCGCGTGCGGCGAGGAAAACTCTGCGGAAAGCACCGAGGAAAGCTACGACGAAACCTCGGTGGAAATAATTCCCAAGGTTCCGGTTATAAACGGAATAAATATTTCGGAATTTACGGTTGTCTACAAGAATTCCGCGGACGCCTGCAGCTATAAACAGCTTGCAAAGGATTTCACCGCGTATATCGAAAAAACCTTTGATATAAAGCTGACCTGCCGCGACGAAACCTTTCCCCCGAAGGAAAACGAAATTCTTTTCGGCTTGGCGAATAACCGCGATATAACCGAGGAAAACAAGGCCGAATACGGCTTGGGCGGCTATAAGCTTGTTATAAAGGGAACGAAGGTGCTTATCGCTTCCTCGGCGCCCCAAGGCTGCAACGGCGGCTACGAGGTGCTTTTGAGCAAAATCAAGGAATCTACAGACGGAGTGTTCGGCGATATGGAACAAAGCGGCGAAAAGAAGATTATTAAGGTTGCCTGCGTCGGCGACAGTATTACCCAAGGTATAAACTCGACCGACCCGAAGAATATGACCTACCCCGCGTATATTCAGGAAATGCTCGGCTACGATTATTACGTTCTGAACGCGGGATTAAGCGGTTATTCGATATGCACTATCGACGAATACGCTTACCATAAATCCAAGCAATTCACCGAATCGCGCGAGCTTCGCCCCGACGTCGTGCTTTTCGCACTCGGCACGAACGACGCCAACCCTTCGGCAAACCAGCCCTATAAGAATTGGGAGGACCCCCAATACGACAGAACCAACGTATTTATAAAGAGCACCAACGCATTGCTCGACGCATACAAGGCCGCAAACCCCGACGTTCAGATTATTATGATTCTTCCCGCATCGCTCTTTAAGGTCGGTGCAGACGGCTGGAGTGCAGAGGCGTGGACGGCAAACATCGTTAAATATTCGCACCCCCTTCTCGTGCAGATAGCAAAGGAACGCAATCTTCAAACCGTAGATATGTTCCCCTGGTCGCAGGAGCATAAGGAGGTATTTACCGACGGACTTCACCCGAAGGACGAAACCTATAAAACCTTTGCTCAATATATCTACGACAGCATTAAGGATACTATTAAAAAGCCCGAATAGGCGATAAAACAATAAAACACAAAAGGACTCGGCAAAACCGAGTCCTTTTGTGTAAGGGATGGGGATTTTTAGTAAGTAAGGAGGGAATTATTCTTCGATATAGGGGAATCTTGCGGCATAGCGCGGAGCACCGGGAAGAAATTCGCCGGTGGAAAGGGTGGTGCCGTTCCAGCAGCTGTTTTCGCCGTCGAAGCCGATTATACAAGCAAAGGATTCTTCTGCTTGAATATCGTCGGTAACGCCGTTTTCAAGCTGTGCGATCTTTTCGGCAACGAGCGATTCCATAAACGCAATAACCGTTTCGCCGTTTGCAAGCGAATAGCCTGTTTGGGTGAATTCGTAAATTTCGTT
>JAFTTN010000078.1 GCA_017466805.1 Clostridia bacterium | reverse complement strand
ACAGATAATAACAACACAATTTGTAATTCAAGGAGAAATTTATATAATGAAAGCAACGGGAATTACATATTGCGATACATAGTGTGGTGGAGAGATATAAGAAAACAGCGGAGTGATTTTCACTCCGCTGAAAGCATTTACAGCATCCATTCAGAAATTATACGACAAATAGCGCTAACATTTGCTTGAGAAACAAATTCAAATCTAACCTTACCCATACCAGAGAACCATAAATCCAATTCGCTGTCAAGGTCAAGAACCCCCGCTGTTTCTACAGAGTATGCCTGAATCTTGCTATATGGCAAAGAAGTAAAGTCCTTCTTTTTGCCTGTGATACCTTGCACATTGATAACGATAATTCTCTTGTTAGTGAAAACAACGCCGTCGCGAATACCTCTAAATGATTGGATGATTTGCTCGCCGGATACAAACATTGGAGAAATCATAGCCGCAAAATCGTTGTCGCTTACCGGTCTTAGCTTTACGAATGTTGCGTTTTGAAAATCAATCATAGTCTTTCTCTCCTTATAGTTTTACAATATGTAAGTAAATATTTTACATATTCATTATAGCACAGTTGAAGTGAAAAGTAAATACACACAGTATAAATCTCCTCAAAATACAAATAATAACAACACAATTTGTAATTTAAGGAGAAATTTATATATGAAAGCAACAGGAATTGTGCGCCGAATTGACGACCTCGGGCGCGTTGTAATACCGAAAGAGATACGCCGTGTTATGAGAATCCGAGAGGGCGATCCGCTCGAGATATACACCGAAACCGACGGACACGTGGTGTTTAAAAAATATTCGCCGGTGGGCGAATTAAGTCGCGTTTCGGAGGAATATGCCGAGGCGATAAACCGTACGAGCGGCATACCGATAGCAATATGCGACAGAGATAACGTTATTGCCGTGGCGGGTGTACCAAGGAAGGAATATTTATCAAAGCCTATTTCGAATCGTCTTTCGGGCGTGCTGTCGAGCCGAAAAAGCTACACGGCAGAGAAGGGAACGAGCGTTACCGTAACCGAGGACGGAAAAGAGGTAAGCTACCTTTCACCGATTGTAAGCGACGGCAGTGTTGTCGGCGCAGTGATGGCGCTTAAGCAGGACGGCAAGCAGAGCGACGGAAGCGAAAAAAAGCTTGTCGATGCGGGTGCTTATTTTATGTCCTCGCAGACCGAAATATAAAAAGAGGCTGTCGCTTTTGGTTTAGAGTGAGCCTTGCAAAATCTCGATTTTAGCCTCGAAATCGTTCGCTACAAAAAAAGAGACTGTATCGATTGCAATCGATACAGCCCTTTTTCTTTTGGATTATTCGATTCCGAACGCCGAGAAAAGCAGGTCGTTCAGGTTTTCTTTGTCGTAATTGCTTAACCGCTTCGATAAGCCATTCCAAATAACCGTACCGCATTGCGAGCTGTAGTCGAATACCGCATCGGGAAAGCGAATGGTAAAATCGCAAATGCATTCGGGAACCTCTTCGCTCCACCCGCCCGAAAAAAGCATACTTTTCATCGGGTATTCGTATTCGTTCTCAAGATAACGGCCGCTTTCGCCGTGGCTGACAAAAACGTTCGTAACCCTTTCGCCGCTTGCTTCCGAAACGGCACTTTCTATTATCGAAATCGAGCTTAAAATCGACTCGTTGCTTTCGTCCGTTTGGTCTGCACAAGCGCAAAGTAAAAGCGAAAGCGCAAAAAGCGCAATAATTATTCTTTTCATAATAATCCTCCTAAAAATGTTTACGCTTGAAGTCTACCACACCGCAAAGTAAAAATAAGCTTTTGGTGCGCTTAACGCGTTTTTTGGTGCGCATGCTTGATTTATACGGCGATTTATGTATAATAATCGTATAATAATCGAAAGGCTTTGCAATATGAATATAAGAAAAGCAACGGTTGGCGAATTCGGCTTGGTGCGCGCCTTTTATCACGAAATGACCGATTGGCTCGATACCGCGCCCTACGGCCCGGGCTGGAAGAAGGATATTTATCCCTCGCCCGAGGATATTTCGTCGGCGCTCGAAAACGGCGAGCTTTGGGTTTGCGAGGAGAATAGCAAATATATCGCTTCGATGATTGTGAATTCGCGTTCGCAGGAGGAATACGCTTTGGTGGAATGGGGTGTCGACGCAGCGCAGGACGAGGTGCTGTTGATACACGCACTCGGCGTTCTTCCGCAATATCACGGCAGGGGAATCGCTTCCGAAATGGTACGCCGCGCGATAACGCTTGCAAAAAGTCAAAATAAAAAGGCTATGCGGCTCGACGTGCTTTCCGGCAACCTTCCCGCCGAAAAGCTATATCCGAAATTCGATTTTCGGCTTGTTTCCGAGCTCGACGTGTTTTATGAGGACACGGGGCTTGCAAGATATAAGCTGTATGAGCTTGCGCTTTGAAAAAATACACCCGACGCAAAAAGCGTCGGGTGCTTTTGTCTTTAAATCAATTTAAATAATGTATGGTTTGCGTATAAAGCTCGGCAACCTCGGTTTCGTTAAAATCGTATACGGTTACAAAGCTTTCGCGCTCGTCGTTGAAGGAGTAATATACTATAATTTCAAATTGGTTGTCGAAATCTATATCGGCAAAGAAAAATTCGCAAAACGACTTTTTCGAAGAAATTGCGGCGTATTGAAGCTCTTCGACCGAAATCGTCCTTCCCGATGATTCGAGCAGGATTTTAAGCGAATATATATGGTCTTGCTCCTTTTTCGTTTCGGTGTAAATACGCTCGTTTTCGCCGTCGCGGTTGATGTCGAGCGTTATTTCGCCGTTTTCGTTTTTATCGGGAAACGCAAAAAGACCTTCCTTGCCCACGCTTCCGATAAGGAAACGGCTTTGCGGTGTATTAACAACCGTTATTTCGTTCGTAAGTAAATATAACGGCAACGCGTCTTCGTGGTATAGGCGGCATTCACCGCTTTTTGCTTCGGTTTTGCTCCCGAAGGTGTCGTAAAATTCAAGAAGTATATCGGCTTCGACCGCGTTTGTATCAACTGCTTCGCCGTATATATCGCAAAGCGAATATAAATGCTTTCCGTTATATATGAACTCTTCGGGCGGGTGAAATCCGCGCTCGCTTACACCGCCGATAAAAATCGGACCTCCAAAAGCCTCGTCCTCTGTATCCCAAAAAAGAATCGGCAGCGCTTTTATGCTTTCCGGCGTTATATAGCTTTCCTCCGGCGTTGAAAAAGCGTTCAATGCCTCGCTCGTTTCTTCAAAAGCTTCGCTTTTTGTTTGGCTGCTCTCGTCTTGACTGCTTTCGTCTTGACTGCTTTCGTCTTGACTGCTCTCGTCTTGACTGCTTTCGGCTTGGCTGCTTTCGGTATAGCCGCTTTTGTCGGTCGGCTGCGAAATCGTGCTTTCGTTCAAATAATCACCTATTGCCGTTTCGTTGCAGGCGCACAGAAGGAACGCCAAAAATGCGGCAATGCATATAAACCGTTTCATAGTAACACCTCTTTTCGATATATAAGACGAAAAGAAATGCGGTTTTGTCACATAAAAAATCAAAAATTATTCCAAAAAATCGAAAAGCGTATCGATCCTTACCCCAAAATACCGCGCGATATGCGGCAAAAGAGTTATATCGGGATAGCTTATATTGCGCTCCCATTTGCTTACCGCTTGGGGCGAAACCGATAAAGCGTATGCAAATGCCCTTTGGGCGATGCGCCACAGTGAGAAAACGGTTTTGCGCTACCGTTTTGCCCTGTAACTTAGTCAAAAAGCCTTGAAACACGTTGGTATTCCTTCGTTTTTCGCCGTCGTTACAGAACAAATCGCATACGCGCAAAACTGCTACGCACCTTAAAATCAGATAGTTTTGTCGCAAGACAAAGAAGAAATCCGCGATAATACGAGCGTATATCGCGGATTTT
>JAFTTN010000077.1 GCA_017466805.1 Clostridia bacterium | reverse complement strand
GTGGCATTACAGCGACAAGGTTGAATACGAGGTTATCGAATAGCAAAAGAGCTCACCGCGCGGTGAGCTCTTTTGCTATTCGATAACCTCGTATTCAACCTTGTCGCTGTAATGCCACCACTCCTTGCGGTAACCGTTAAATCCGTGCTTTTCCATAATACCTTCGAGCAGTCTTGCGTTTTCGGCTGCTTTTTCGCTTACGTCGCCGTAATCTCTGTCGGCGGCGGCACCGAATTCGTCGAACTCGCTCGGCATTTCGACCTCTTCGCCGTCGAGCGTGATTATCGTTATATCAACCATGTTGCCGCGGCTGTGCCCCGAAAAGCCTTTGTTTGGGTCGGAAACGAAATTCGGGTCGGGGCAGATTTCCCACAGCCTCCATTGCGCGTAGGTCGGGCGGTAGGCGTCGTATACCAAAAGCGAATAACCGAGCGAATTCAGCTCCTCCTGCACGGCAATAAGCTTTTTCAGCGTGCCGTAGCGAAGGAAAGCGTTGCTTGAATTGTAAATAACCTGCTTGGTAAAATTGTTTTCGGTGGCGTAGCGTATGTCCAGCGCGATATTCGGGATATAGTCGGAAATCAGCACGAGCTCTTCGTCGCTCGGTATATAAGCGCTTTCCTCGGACACCTCGTTCGAAACCGCCTCGGACACCTCCTCGGACAATTCGGTGGACACCGCCTCGGACAATTCGGCGGATACCTCCTCGGACAATTCGGTGGATACCTCCTCGGACAATTCGGTGGAAACCTCCTCGGACAATTCGGCGGACACCTCCTCGGACAATTCGGCGGAAACCTCCTCGGAGGACTCTTGCTCGGATAGCTCATCGCGGCTTTCGTGCGCCGGCCAGTCGCCGTTTTCGTACCCGCAGGAGCACAAAAGCAGGCAGGCCAAAAGCAATAAAATCAATCTATTTTCCAATTAATTTCCTCTTTTCCGATCGAACGCAGAAATTCGTTGCATTTCGAAAAATGTTTACAGCCGAAAAAGCCGTTATACGCCGAAAGCGGACTCGGGTGCGCAGCTTCGAGAATTAGGTGGCGGCTGTTTGTAATAAGGCTTTTTTTCGCTCTTGCATATCCGCCCCAAAGTATAAATACTATCGGTTCCTCGCGCTCGTTAAGCAGCGAAATTGCGCGGTCTGTAAAAATTTCCCAGCCTTTTCCGCGGTGGCTGCCTGCCGAGCCGGCGCGCACTGTGAGCACGCTGTTTAAAAGCATAACCCCCTGCTTTGTCCATTGGGTAAGCTCGCCGTGATTTGCTATCGGAATACCGAGATCGCTTTGCAGCTCCTTGTAAATATTAACGAGCGAAGGTGGTATCTGTACACCTCTTTTTACCGAAAAACAGAGCCCGTGCGCCTGACCTTCGTTGTGGTAGGGGTCCTGCCCGATAATTACCGCGCGGACCGAATTATAGTCGGTGTATTTAAAGGCGTTGAATATATTGTTCATTTCGGGGTATATCGGCACGCCCGAATATAAATATTCCTGCTTTAAAAACAAGCGCAGCCTTTTGTAGTATTCCTTTTCTGCCTCGGGCGACATTAATGCGTCCCAGGAATTGCCGAATTCGAACATATTCTCACCTCAACAGACATTATATCACAAACCGACCGGAAATCAATAAAATTTTGATTGACAAATCGTAAAAATAAAGTTATTATAAATTAGATAGATATTTGATTAAAAAATGAGGTGAGATTTTAATGGATTCTTCGCGAAGTAGCGGCATAAAACCCAAAGGTATTTGCGCGGAATCGGTTGATTTCTCGCCTTTTCCGCGTTAATAAAGCCTTTTGTGTTTTTACCGTGCTTCCTTTTTGCATCAAAATGAAAGGAAAACGGAAAAATGGAAAAAGAAGAACTTTTCGAAACCGTCGCCGATTTGCTTGTAAAGGGCGACTATTCAAGGCTTCGCACCATCCTTTTGGAATTAGAGCCGTTCGACCTTGCGGAAATATGCGAGCAGCTTAACGAATCGCACCTTCCGCTTGTGTTTAGGCTTTTGCCGAAGGATTTGGCTGCCGAATGCTTTTCAAATATGCAGTCCGACCTGCAGGAGCTTTTGATAAAGCGTATGTCGGATGCAGAGCTTAAAGCAATGCTCGATGAAATGTTCGTCGACGATACGGTTGACGTTATCGAGGAAATGCCCGCGAACGTTGCGGCAAGAATGCTTGCCAACTCCGACCCCGAAACCCGCGAGCAGATAAACAAAATACTTAACTATCCCAAAGACAGCGCGGGCAGTATTATGACTACCGAATACGTGCGTCTTAACAAAAATATGTCGGTTGCCGATGCGTTTGCGCGGATTCGCCGCGTGGGCTACGAAAAGGAAACGATATATACCTGCTACGTTACCGAATCCGACAGAACTCTGGTCGGTGTGGTGACCGCAATGGATTTAATGCTTGCCGAAATAGATACGCTTATATCCGAGCTTATGGAAACCAACGTTATTTCGGCAAAGACCGATGACGACAGGGAATCGGTAGTAAAAAAATTCTCGGACTATAATTTTCTCGCGCTTCCCGTTGTCGACAACAGCAACCGCTTGGTCGGTATCGTAACCGTCGACGATGCAATCGACGTTGCGTTGGAGGAAGCGACCGAGGACTTGGAAATTATGGCGGGTATTACCCCGACCGATAAGCCGTATTTAAAAACCGGCGTTATATCCACCTGGCTTTCACGCGTGCCGTGGCTTATGCTTTTAATGCTTTCGGCGACGCTTACCGGTGCGATTATTTCCAAATACGAGGAAGCATTGAGCCATTTGGTTATTCTTACCTCGTTTATACCTATGCTTATGGGTACCGCGGGTAATGCGGGCGGTCAAAGCTCGGTAACGGTAATACGCGCGCTTTCGCTCGGCGATATAGAGCCCGGCGATATATTCCGCGTGCTGTGGAAGGAGCTTCGCGTTTCGTTCCTGTGCGGCGTTTCGCTTGCGATCGTCGGATATTTCAAGGCGATGTGGATCGACGGCGCAGACCCTCTCGTTGCTCTGGTTGTCTGCATAACTTTGTTTGCAACCGTCGTTTCGGCAAAGCTTGTCGGCTGTTGCTTCCCGGTGCTTATCAAAAAAATCGGGTTTGACCCCGCGGTTGTCGCAAGCCCGTTCATTACTACGGTTATCGATGCGCTTGCATTGGTCGTATATTTCGCCGTTGCTACGGCTGTAATACCTTCACTTTAATAATATTTCAAAACCTACGGAGGAAAAAATGTCGGTACTTTATAATTCCACAACAGGTCAGTATTCGCTCCATACCAAAAGCTTCAGCTATATTATGCAGGAAAAGGAAGGCTTCCTTTTGCATCTGTATTGGGGCAAAAAAACTATGGGCGATTGCAGCTATATGTTTCGCGAGCAGGGAAGGGCAGCCTTCTCGCCCCGTATGGAAAACTGCGACGGCTTTATTCTCGACGACGTACCGCTTGAATACGCCTGCTGGGGCAGAGCCGATATGCGTACCCCCGCGCTTGAAATAACCAACCCCGACGGCTCGGTTATAGTCGATTTGCGCGTTGTCGGCAGAAGAATCGAAAAGGGCAAAAAGGGTATACCCGGTCTTCCCGCGGTTTACGTCGAAAACGAAAGCGAATGTGAAACGCTCGTTGTCGAAATGCTCGACAGTGTAAGCAATATTGCGGTAGAGCTTTATTACTGTGTGCTCGAGGAATACGATATAATCACCCGTTACGCGAAAATTATTAACAAGGGTAACGAATCGGTAAGAATCGACGCCGCGGCTTCCGCCTGTGTCGATTTCGATCATATTAATTACGACGTTATATCCAACTTTGGCACACATTGCCGTGAAAGAAACATCGAGCGTGCACCGCTTAAGCACGGCAGATATATTATGTCCTCGCGCCGCGGCGCTTCGTCGCACGTGCACAACCCCTTCCTTATTCTTACCTCGCCCAACGCCGACGAGGTTTCGGGCGATGCATACGGCTTCGTGCTTGTGTATTCGGGCAACTTTACCGCCGAAATCGCGGCAAACCAGTTCGACAGCGCGCGTGCGATAATCGGTCTTAACCCCGAGGGCTTTTCCTGGAAGCTCGGCGCGAACGAGGAATTTACCACCCCCGAATGCGTAATGAGCTATTCCTCCGAGGGCTTAGATACCCTTTCCTGCAACTTCTCGGACATTTTCCGCAAGCGTCTTGCACGCGGCAAATACCGCGATATAAGACGCCCCGTGCTGCTTAACAGCTGGGAAGCCTGCTACTTTGGCTTCGATTCCGAAAGACTTATAAAAATCGGCGATTCCTGTGCTGAATTGGGTATTGAATTAATGGTAATCGACGACGGCTGGTTCGGTAAGCGCGACAGCGATAACTGCTCGCTCGGCGACTGGTACGTTAACGAAAAGAAGATGCCCGGCGGTATAAAGCGTATTTCCGACCACCTGAACGCAAAGGGCGTTAAGCTCGGCATTTGGTTCGAGCCCGAAATGATTTCGCCCGACAGCGACCTTTACCGCGCACATCCCGATTGGTGCCTGCACTATAAAAACCGTCCGCGCTCCGAGGGCAGATATCAGCTGATTCTCGACCTCACCCGCAAGGACGTTTGCAATTATATCTACGAATCGGTTGCGAAAATTCTGCGCGAGGGCGGTATTTCCTACGTAAAATGGGACTTCAACCGCAATATGAGCGAGGCCGGCAGCCTTTTGCTCGATGCCGACCGTCAGCGCGAGGTTGATTTCCGCTATTATCTCGGTCTTTATTCGGTGCTTGAAAGACTCAACGAGGAATTCCCCGAGGTTCTGTTCGAATCCTGCTCGGGCGGCGGCGGAAGATTCGATGCCGGTATGCTTTATTATATGCCTCAGGTATGGACGAGCGATAACTCCGACGCTATCGAACGCCTGCGTATCCAATACGGCACGAGCCTCGTTTACCCGATGTCTGCAATGAGCGCGCACGTTTCGGCTTCGCCCAACCACCAGACCGCTCACGTAACCCCCTTCGACACCCGCTTTACCGTTGCGCTCACCGGCTCGTTCGGATATGAGCTCGACCCCACCGCGCTTTCCGAGGAGGACCAGCAAAAGGTGCGCGAAACCGCTTCGCTTTATAAAGAAATCGGTGGTATGCTCGCAAGCGGCAGATACCATAGATTGCGTAACCCCCACGAAGAAAATTGCTCGGCTTGGTGTACCGTTTCGGAGGACAAATCGCTTTGCGTTGCAGGCTACGTGCTTACCCACGTGCGTATGTACGGCAATAACGAACGCATTCAGCTTCGCGGGCTCGACCCCGAGGCGACCTACAAGGAACGCTTTACCGGCGCAACCTACCGCGGCGACCAGCTAATGAACTTCGGTCTGCACGCACCCACAACGCTCGAATTCCACAGTATTCTTTGGATTCTCGAAAGAGTCGAGGGTTAAAATAATCATTTATCGAAAGTGCCCCTCGGGGCACTTTTTCTTTTTATGCGAACGAAAGTTCTGTGTATATTGCAGCTATGAAACGTCAAAAAAATCCATAAAAACATAATATAACACTTGCATTATTTTGAGCATTATGATATAATGACGGCGAATAATAGGGGCATTATATTTGGTAATGCCGCACAAAACAAAGGAGAAAATATATGAAAAAGCATTTTAGACTGATTTGCCTGCTTCTTTCGGTGCTGCTTTGCGCAAGCGTTTTTGCTGCGTGTAACGGCAACGAAGGCGATGACTCTTCTGTTGCGGGAAGCGAAAGCTCCAAGATCGAAGAGGTTAAGTATAACTACGGTCCCGCCGATTACGGCGAATTTCCCTATGCAGATAAAAAATACGAAACGACTATCCGCGTTCTTTGCGTTGATACCGGCCGCCATAAATACGGTCTTCAGCAGTTCAGCTATCTCGAGGAGCTCGAAGGCAACACTATAAACAGCGCGGTTCAAGAACGCAACAACTTCCTTGAAGAAACCTACGGCATCACCTTCGACGTCGAAGCGGTACAGTACCCGACCGACGAGGTTGCGCTTCTCGTTCAGGGCGGCACAGATAATTACGATATTATTTCGGATTCGGTCGACCGTCTTGTAAAGGGTATTTCGCAGGGCTTCTATTGGTCGCTTGACGACGTTATGAATATTAATCATCCTTGGTGGGATGCCCGTGCTATCGATTCGCTCGCGCTGGGAAGCAAGCATTATCTCCTTGCGGGCGACGCTATACTTACCGATGACGATAACACCTATCTTACCCTTTATAACAAGGATATGTATAAGACCAACACTGCGCTTTCCGAAAAGGGCGATATCTATCAGATCGTGCGCGACGGTGAATTTACCATCGACCTTTACTATGAAATGTGCCGTCAGGTTTCCAAGCCCGATGAAAACGGCGCTTGGGGCTTCAACGCTACCTACGGCAACCTTTCCCACTCGTACGGCGCAACGGTTATGATGAACGGCTGTAATATTGCTACCGTTCAAAAGAACGAAAACGACGAGCTTTATATAAACGTTGTGGAACAGCCCGCGATAAGCGCGTTCGATAAGGTTTACGAGCTTATGTCCGACGGTCAGAACACCCAGCGTGCAGAGCTTATTGCAGGCCAATCGGTTTCCAACCCCTCGAAGTACGGCTTTGCAGAGCTCGAAGAAATGTTTGTAAACGGCAGAGGTCTTTTCTACAACACCACAAGCACCTCGGTATCTATTCTTAAGAGCGCAAACCTCGATTTCGAATTCGGCGTGCTTCCTATTCCCAAGTTCGATAAAAATCAGGAAAGTTACTGCTGTACCGTAAACCGTTACCAGTCCACCGCGCTCGCTATTCCCACCACGGTTCCCACAAGCCGTCTTGAAGCTATCGCTTTCGCGCTTCAGGCACTCGGCTTCTATAATGCAGACGTTATCCGTGCATATTACCAGACCACGCTTCAGCTTCAGGCGGTTCAGTCGGATGACGATGCCGAAATGCTCGATATAGTTTATAATAACCGCTTCTATGATATCGGCGCTATATATGAATGGGGCAGTCTTGTAAACCTCTACGGCAACGTTATTGCAAACTCCGGTGCAAACACTCTCGTTTCCTCTTGGGAAGCGATGGAAACCGTTGTCGAAACCGCAATGAATCAGGCGGTGGAGGATTACAACAACGCCTTGCAGTAAGCGGGTGGCGTTATGGTAAAACGTATTGTCGGCATTGCTCTTGCCCTTTTAATGCTCGTTCCGCTGTTTTGCTTCAATGCGTTCGCGGAGGACGGGGTTATATCGGTCGGAAAAAAATATACTGTTGAATATTCAACTCCTATAGAGCACGCATATCCCAAGCTTGCCTATAAATCCGAAAAAAAGCTTACCGACGGTAAAACGGCGTCGACCGCTTCGTATAACGATTCGGAATATGTTCACCTTTACCGCGGCACCGCGGCAATCGTAACTATCGATTTGGAAAGCGTTATGGCTGTCAGCTCGGTAACCATCGGTCAGCTTCAGCAAAAGTCTGCGGGTATATGTTGCTCGCGTTATTTGGAAATCTACGTTTCGGAGGACGGAACGAACTTCGGCTTTGCGGGCAGGGTGGACAATTCCTTGCTTATTACCGATAGCACCGCAAAGCGTATCGAGCTGAAGGCAATGCTCGATAAAAGCTATAAGGCGCGCTACGTCCGCGCGGTATTTTCGAGCGATATATTCACCTACGTCGATGAAATATCGGTGTACGGGGGCTCGGATATATCCTCTGCTTCGGCAGGCACACCGGTTGAAACCGAGGAAAAAGGCTTTGCCGGCGGGATAGACGACATAAACAGCGTTTGCCTAATGTACGTTGCAACGCAATATACCCCCGAAATGATGAAGCCCTATTTTGCATATATCGATGCAAGCGGAAAAGCAACCGATAAAATGTTCGATTCGTTACTTTTCCTCGGAATGCCCGATATTTCGGGTACCGACGGCAATATGCTTCAAGCAGATATGCAAAATTTTGTTGCAAAAGCGCTTTCGAAGGATTATAATATAGGTGCGTTGAATACCGTTGTCGGAGAATTGAAATCCGAGCTCGGCTTGGCTGACGATTATAAATATCCGATATTCTTCTCGGTACCCTACGTTACCCCGTATAATTCCTCCTTCGGCGAAATCGACGGTGCAAGCATTAACCCCAACAGCTTGGAAAACCGCTCGAAAATTATTAAATGGTATATCGATTACGTCGAAAACGAATATGCCGCCTGCAATTACGATAATCTTGAATTAAAGGGCTTTTATTGGTTCGAGGAAAGCATTAACCACAGCATTTCCACCTATGAATCCAAGCTCGTCGCCTATTTCAACGATTACTCGCACGAAAAGGGCTATAAAACGATGTGGATACCCTATTACAGCTCTTCGGGTATCGATGAAGCTATGGATCTCGGCTTCGATTCGGTAACTATGCAAAGCGGTTACGCCTTCGACGGCGGAAGCGAGGTCGGTCAGGCAGAGCCGCAGGTATGTAACGATGCCGCGGCGGTTGCGAAAAAATTGGGCTTGAACGGTATCGAATTCGAGCTTGACGTTTTCAAAACCGAATTTGCAAAGCGTTTCCAAAAATACGTCAGCGCGGCTTACGGCGCGGGTATTATGGAAAACGGTATGATAACTATGTATCAGGTCGGCGATAACCTTTACCGCAGTGCTATTAACCAAAACGGTGTCGGCAGAGAGGTATACGAGCTAACCTACGAATATATTTCGGGTAAGTATAAAGAAGCCGCACCGGTTATAAAAGAGGGCGCGACTATTACGCTTAAGGTCGATAGCTTCGCCAACGGCAGACTTGATATAACCGACGAGGATAACAAAAAATCCGAGCTTAAAATTGCAAATATCGAAAAGCCGGAAGGTCTTTACTTCTTTGCGGAGGGCAACGGCTATTTCGAGGTGCAAAGCTACGATTGCCTGCCCGGTACCTATTTGGCAAGGCTTTCGGTTACCGACGGTAACAATATTTCGAACACGGTTGAAATAACAATAATCGTCGAGCCCGCCGAAAATACCGAAACAAGCGATTCGTCGCTTGCATCGGGCGGCGACGATAATAACGGCAATACGCTTTTGTTCGTGTTAATCGGCGTCGGCGTACTGCTCGTTGCAGCCGCAGCGTTTGCGGTAATTAAAATTCGTTCTTCAAAAAAAGATAAAAATTAAAGTAAGGAGTTGTATCTATTATGAAGAAAATTCTCGCAATCATTCTCGCATGCTTCTTTGCGGTTTCCTTCGTTGCTTGCGGCGGCGGAGAAGACGAAAGCAGCTCTGCATTCGGCACTTCCTCTACCGTTGAAAAGAGCGAAGCTGAATCCTCTGCAGCAGCAGAAAGCTCCGAAGCAGAATCCTCTGTAGCAGACGCAGAAAGCTCTGAACCCGCTACCTCCGAAGGCGAAACCTCCGAAGGCGAAACCTCCGAAGGCGAAACCTCCGAAGGCGAAACCTCCGAAGGCGAAGACGTTGTAGGCGAAATCAACTGGACCACCAGATACGTATCCTGGAAGGTTGCTACCGGTAACGGTGCAAGAACTCCCGACGTTCTTAAGTCCGATGACGCTGCAGCGCTCAAGCTCTCCAAGTTCAACGAAGTTCTCGTTGCAGGCGACGTTGGCGTATTTACCTATGACTTTGGTAAGACTCTTAAGGACTTTGCAGAAAAGCCCGAAGATTTTGCGGTTATCGTTGCTGAATACGACCACGAAACCTTCTCTTATGTTCGTGATTCCTATGCAGCAGTCGGCGAAGCAGAAGAATCTATCAAGATTCCGAAGGACGGCTTCGTTGTAGCTATTTACAAGACCTACGAAGACAAGATCAACGCTATCTCCACCACCGCTAATCCCTTGTTCCCCCACGGCTTCGCGGCTAACAGAGGCCTCGACGCTAAGATAGATTCTATCAAGACCGCTCCTACTCTCGACGGTAAGATCGAATCGGGCGAATACGGCAAGGTAGTTTGGGAAATCGAGCCCACCAACACTCTCGTTTCCTATGCACAGTTCGAAAAGAACAACTACACCTCCACCGCTAAGGTTTACATCACCTACGATGAAAACAACCTCTACCTCGCAGTAGAAGTTGATACTCCTATCCACGATAACGCTGTTACTGCTACCAATGCAGGCGATATGTGGAAGTACACCTGCATTCAGGTTAACTTCTCCTCCGCAGCAAGCTACTCCAGCTACATTTCTGAAAACTGGGACTGGGGCGTAAACCAGACCACCACTAAAGACAACCGTATGCGTCAGTACGGCTTCGGCGTTAACAACGATGGCGAAACCGTTAACTGCGTATGGCAGGGCGACAGCACCAAGAAGTGCGAAACCGTAAAGGTTGTTCGTGAAGGTCAGGTTACCACCTATGAAGCAGCTATCGCTTGGTCCGACCTCAACGACGAAAACGGCGAAGCTTTCGCACCCAAGAAGGGCGACAAGATCGGTCTTTCCGTTTCGTTCAACCTCGGCTCTACATCCACCGAATTTAAGAACGTTACTCTTCGTGACGGCGGCGGTATCATCGGTATCAACGACTGGTCCAAGATCCCCACTATCACTCTCGACTAATCAACATAATTTACAGATTTTTAAAGAGGTAATATCGCAATGAAAATAGGCGTTAGTCTTTATAGCTTCCACGGTTATGCCGAAGAAAACTCGCTCGGTATAAAGGGCTGTATAGATAAGGTTAAGGAATTCGGCGGCGAAGGCGTAGACTTTGTCGAAACCGCGAAATATGCCGAAGACCACGAAGGTTATATAGCATACGCAAAGGATATCGGCGACTATTGTAAAGAGGTCGGTATTCAAGCCGTTTGCTTCTGTGTCGGCTCTGATTTTCTTAACAGAGATACCGATGCCGAAATCGCTCGCGTAAAGGGCTTGGTCGACGTTGCGGCAGCTTACGGCTGTATCGCTATGCGTCACGATGCAACCCCCGGTTATATGGGAGCGAACAAATGGAAGAGCTTCGATACCGTTCTTCCCATTCTTGCAAGAGCATATCGCGAAGTAACCGAATATGCTGAAACAAAGGGAATTAAAACCTGTATCGAAAACCACGGCTTCTTTGCCCAAGACCCCGATAGAGTCGAAAAGCTTATAAACGCCGTTGACCACGATAACTTCGGTGCGTTGGTCGATATCGGCAACTTTGCCTGCGCAGATGCAGACCATAACTACGCTGTCGGCTTGCTTACCAAGTATGCCGTTCACGCACACGCAAAGGACTTCCACAAAAAGAGCGGCTCGCTCGATGCCCCCGGCGAAGGCTGGTTCCAGTCCCGCGGCGGCAACTATCTCCGCGGCTCGATTATCGGCCACGGCGACGTACCCGTTCGTCAGTGTGTTCAGACCTTAAAGCGCAATGGCTACGACGGCTATCTCTGTATCGAATTCGAAGGTATGGAGGATGCATTAAAGGGCATCCGTATCGGCTGCGATAACCTCAAACGTTTTATTAATCAGTAAAAAGGTTAAGTGTATGGGGAGCGGTTCTGCTCCCCATACGTTTTATCTGCAAAAGTAATATGAAAAATAAAGAAAAAATCCGCCACGTCGCACCCGAAAACAAGCGCGATACTTCGGCGGACAAAAAGAAAATAAAAAAAGCGTTAATAATAATCCTTTCCGCCTTTCTTGCGCTCGCTGTTCTTTGGGGCGCGCTTGCGCTTGTTGCCGAGCTTTTAAAGCATAGCGGCGAGGAGGAATTTTCGTATGATGATTTTCGGTTTTTCGAGCCCGATTACAACGCAAATCTTTTGGAAAACCGAATGTATACAAGCCTTAACCGCAGCGTTTATTTCGACCGCTACGGCAACGAAATAGTACTGACCGAATCCAACTCTGCCGAAAACGCGGCGGCGGATATGTTTTATAAATATTTCGCCTGTCTTGTCAACGGCAATTATCAAGCCTACCCCGAATTTTTCACCGAGGAATATATTAAAGAAAATCCCGAAAAAATTCCCGAAAGGTTTACTATGCAAGGGGTTTACGATATTCATATCAAGCTCCACAGCGCAAGCAAGCCCGAGCAGGATAACAACAATTTAACCTGCGAAATATACGAGGTAAGCTACCGAATTTTCGAAAACAACGGAACGTTTCGGCGCGATGTCCTTCCCGATGAAACGCGCACACTCGTTTTCGAGGTATATATTAACAACGGCGAAGCGAAAATAAGCGCAATCGCCACCCGTGCAAACGGTTAATCCACCCTTAACGGAGTGAAATATATGTATAACAACGAGCTGAACGCCGAAATCGAGGCGTTCGAACGCCGCCTTAAAGAGCTAAAGAGCAAGGCGGATAAATATCTTGGCGAGCTTAAAAGCGACGTTGCCTCTATCCGCGAGCGCGACCCTGCGGCGCGTAACGATGCCGAGGTGCTTTTGCTGTACCCAGGATTGCACGCGGTAATGGCGCACCGTATTGCAAATAAGCTTTACAGACAGAAAAAATATTTCGCCGCCCGCGCGGTAAGCCAATGGGCGCGCAATATAACCGGTATCGAAATCCACCCCGCCGCAACCATCGGCAAAGGGCTTTTTATCGACCACGGCTGTGCGGTGGTTATCGGCGAAACGACTATAATCGGCGATAACTGCACCATATATCAGGGTGCAACGCTCGGCGGTACCGGCAAGCACGTCGGAAAACGCCACCCGACGATAGGAAACAACGTTATGATCGGCGCAGGCGCAAAGGTTTTGGGCCCGATAACTATCGGCGATAATTCGAAAATCGCGGCAGGTGCGGTAGTATTAAAGGATATTCCCGAAAATTCAACCGCTGTCGGTGTTCCTGCGCGCGTTGTTCGCGGCAAAACCGTCGAGCCTGCCCAAACTCTTGACCAGCTAAATGTTCCCGACCCTGTCGCACAGGAGCTTTCGGCGCTCCGCCAGCGTATCGAGGAATTGGAATCCAAGCTGGATAAGTAGGAGCAGTATTATATAAGTTTTATGATACGAGTTTGGTACGAGAGGACCCTTTTTATAAAAAGGGTCCTCTCGCGCTCTCTCCTAAAAATTTTTAAAGATAAAAATATTTTCTTTTTTCTCTTGACAATCCCACTTAAATGTGATATTATATAACGCGTTGAATATGCGCCGCTAGCTCAGCTGGATAGAGTAACTGGCTACGAACCAGTAGGTCAGGGGTTCGAATCCCTTGCGGCGTGCCAAGAACAGACGGGTAGATCCCGTCTGTTTTTGTTTGTGTAATATGGGATTAGAAGGGCGCGTGT